>NZ_CAXBCJ010000006.1:0-329816 GCF_963974565.1 uncultured Imperialibacter sp.
AAGCAGCTCAAAAGGCTGCTTTTCCTTTTTCGACTATGTTCACCGTTTACGCACTCCCTCCTCATGCTTTAGGATCAATCTGTATTTCTGAGGGGATTGATTTTTGGCATGGTTATTTTGTGCTTGCATAAAAAAGCAAAAGGTCCAAACCTATCCGACTGGAGAAGCCCGACCGGGCGAGACGCATTGAGCCAGTTTTACTTTTTTATTGCCGCCTATTTACTGCATCGAATAACTTTCCCTTTGAGTTTTATCGTTCAGGTTTTCCGCTTGATCCATGCGTTATTGGTTCCGAAAATATATTTGACATCAGTTGAGACTTGAGCATATTCGCTAAATATCGTTAAGGTTTAATTGCATATTTTTACCAACGCCTATAGCTACTTAAACTTATTCTAATGAAGGATTCACCTACTAAAACTACTGTTCAGCAGCTTCAAAGTATTCCCGTAATGGTGGCTGCACTGGGGTACCTTGTCGATATGTATGATCTATTCTTGTTTAGCATCGTTAGGGTGCCAAGTTTAAAGTCGCTTGGTCTTACAGATGAACAGGTGTTGAGTGATGGAATTCTACTGCTGAACCTGCAGATGGTGGGGATGCTCATTGGCGGGTTGTTTTGGGGTGTGCTTGGCGACAAAAAAGGAAGGTTGTCTGTTCTGTTCGGGTCCATTTTAATTTATTCGATTGCCAATATTGGAAATGGGCTGGTGACAACTATTGAGCAGTATGCCGTGCTAAGGTTTATTGCAGGATTCGGTCTTGCCGGCGAATTGGGAGTGGGAATTACTTTGGTCGTAGAAATCCTCCCTAAGAATATTCGGGGTTATGGAACGACATTAGTAGCTACTATGGGCGTTTTTGGCGCATTGCTTGCCTTTTTGATTGTCCAGTTTTTTGAGTGGCGAGTTTCCTATTTTATCGGAGGTGGACTTGGGCTGTTGCTCATGGCATTAAGATTAAAAGTTTTTGAATCTGGTATCTTCCTGCAATTAAAACAGCAAAACGTCAGGCGGGGAGACATACGTATGCTGTTCAATAATAAAGCGAGATTCTTAAAATATATGACCAGCATTGTTGTTGGCATGCCTATATGGTTTGTGGTCGGCATCCTGATTACCTTCTCTCCTGAAATTGGCAGAGCGATGCGCCTTGGCCAACCAATTGATGCGGGACAGGCAGTGCTTTTTGCGTTTGCGGCACAGGTGGCGGGCAATCTGGCAAGTGGTTTTCTCAGTCAATATTTACAAAACAGAAGACAGGTGATTTTTTCGTTCATGCTGGGCTCATTTTTTCTGACAGTTATCCTCCTATTAGCACCTTTCTCAAGCACAACTCTGTTCTACCTGCTATGTGGTTGCCTGGGCTTTTTCAGCGGCTATTGGACACTTTTCATCACTGTGGCAGCCGAGCTGTTTGGCTCCAATCTGCGTGCAACCGTGGCTACCACCGCCCCTAACTTTGTGAGGGGAACGATCATTCCACTCACCTCTATTTTCCTGGTAATGAAAGGCTATATCGGAACCATTAACAGTGCCCTGGTTACCGGAGTTCTCACTTATTTAGCAGGCATGATCGCACTTTACTATCTGGAAGAAACCTTTAAGAAAGACATGAGCTTTGTCGAAGAAGCCTGATATGAGTAAAAGTGATTTCATATTGCGGCCGCTGAAATTGAACGATATCAGTGCAGCAATGAACTTATCAACTGCTGAAGGCTGGAACCAAACAGAAAACGATTGGGCACTGCTTATTACGGAGAGTGAAGGCACTTGTGTGCTGGCAGACCATGATTCAAAAGTTATTGGCACCACCACGGCTATCAACTATTCACGCCAGCTAGCGTGGATTGGTATGGTGCTGGTCGATAAATCGTACCGTGGCCAGGGGGTAAGCAAAGCTTTGCTCGACCATGTTTTCAAGAACACAAGCGACATATCGATCAAACTGGATGCTACTCCCGATGGGCAGCGGGTGTATCGACGGTTTGACTTCAAAGACGAGTACCTTATCGACAGAATGGTGAATGTATCGTTGGCTAATTTTGCGTCATTCGACAACAGCGGCATAGAACCAGAGCCAGTGAAGCCCGAGAATATCAAAGAGATTGTTGCTTTTGATGCTGCTGTTTTCGGCACAAAAAGAGAGCAGCTCATTACCTCACTTGTAAAGGAATATCCAGGTAAGGCATGGATGGTAAGGCATAACAATCGGGTGACCGGGTTTGTGCTGGGAAGAGATGGCAGTAAATACCATCATGTGGGGCCGGTTTCTGCCTCAACTATTGAGGACGCTCAGGCCCTCATTGCAAAATCGGTCGGGGTGCTGATCCAAAAACCCGTGGTGGTAGATGTGTTGCAAGACAAGCAAGCTTTGATTGCTTCGTTAAAATCGCTGGGATTCACCAAACAAAGGCACTTTGTGAGAATGTACAAGGGCGAGAATCATTTCCCAGGCATTACCGGGCATTACTACTGCATCTGCGGCCCTGAATTTGGCTAGCCCACTTATTAAACCCGGGTTTTAAACCGGTTTGGGAGAACTATTGAGAATTATTTAACAGTCCTGCTTTGCAGAAATGCCTGCACAAATTCATCATCAGTCAAATGCCTGTAACTTTCACAAATCCGATCAATCTCTTCAGCCTGCCCGCCCGAAAGCACTTCCTCTGCATTTAGACAAAACCCTCCTGGTAAAAGGCCCTGCCTGCGCAGTACTTCATGAATGCCAGGAATACATCCCTTGAAAGCGTTCCTGGCATCAAAAATAACGGCATTCATATCAGTTACCTCCACCCCTTTTGCCAGCAATGTTTCTACACCTGCATAATCATTTGCGACACACACCTTTATTTCATTGAACAGCTCAACTGCTTGCTTCGTCCAAACAGCCCAATGCCCTAACAGCCCACCAACAAACGTTTTTTCAACCTTGTCTCCATTCACCATGAATTGGTAAGGTGTGAGCAAGTCGGCAACGATGTTGTCGTCATTGCCCGTGTAGAGTGCGATTTCCTTTCTTCTGCTGGAGTGACACACCGCCCTGACCACGTCCAGCGTCTGGTACCGGTTGAAGGCGGCGACCTTGATTGCTTGCACATTGGGGATTTCGGCGAAGTCCCTCCAGAAATCATAGCTCAAATAGCGACCTCCCACGGCAGGCTGGAGATAAAAACCAAAAACCGGAATTATTTCAGCGACCGCCTCTGTGCGCTTGATGAGTTCAGCTTCTGTGTAATTGTTCAACCCACCATTGCTGAGCAAGCCAAGGTGGTAGCCGTACTTCCGTGCTAACTCAGCTTCTTTAAGCGCTTGCTCCACCGGCCCGCAAATACCCGCTACTTTAATAAAAGGACGTGCCAATTGCGCTATTGCAATTTCATCAGCAGTCATTTTGAGTACCGGCTCCAACAAATTGATTTCTGGTTTACGGATTTCGAACTGCGTGGTGTGAACGCCTACTGCCACCCCTCCTGCTCCACTGCCTATATAATAACGGGTGAGCTGTCGCTGCCTGGCTTCATCCAAATGCAATGCTGATGTGAGCGCCAGTGGATGGGCCGGAATAACCGTCCCCTTGTTTAATAAATTCGCCACAGAGGAATCGAGTTGTATATGTTTAGGCATGGGCTTAGAATTTTCCTTTTCTTTCTGAAAAGTGAGTGGGCTTATTTAAAATTTCACCCCCCTCAACGTACCATTCAAGGATAGCCTCCATCATTTGTTTCAAGCTCACTTTGGGGTAGCCAAAAAGACGAAAGGACTCGGCTGCATTCGATAATAATGAGGTGGATTGCTCTTCGTTGATAAACTGAGGCGCTATGCCCAGTATTTCTCCAAATTCTTCAGCCAGCCATCGGACTGAAACAATTTCGGGTCCGGTGACATTCAATATCTTGGCTGGTGTAGCACAATGGTGAAGCGCTCGTAAAGCTATTTCGTTGGCATCGCCCTGCCAAATCACGGTTACCGTGCCCATGGCCAGGTCAATCGGTTTGCTCTCCTTCACGGATTTGGCTATTTCCAGCAACACGCCATACGAGACGTCGTTGGCATAGTTCAGCCGGTAGATTAAAATGGGTGTGTTGCTTTTGGTGGCGAAGTATTGGAAAATGCGTTCACGGCCCAGGCATGACTGGCCATACTCGCCAATGGGCTCCGGTGGCAGCGATTCGGTAGCCCCGCCACTTACTACGGGGACGAACGGATAGACATTTCCTGTGGAGAAAACGACAATGCGGGAATTTTTGAACTTCTCTGCTACTCGTCCGGGCAGGTAGGTATTCATGGCCCAGGTAAAAGATTCATTCCCTGTGGTGCCAAACTTTGTTCCAGCGAGGTAGAGGACATTAGGCGCCTCCGGAAGCGCCTGTAGCTGGTCTTCATCGAGCAAATCAGCTGTAATTGTTTCAATACCATTTTGATGCAGCCTGGCCTGAAGACCTGGTTCAGAAAAACGGGAGACACCAATAATCCGCTTTTTTATTCCTGACTGATCCACCGCCTGCCTTGCTAACAGGGCAAGCGCCGGCCCCATTTTGCCCCCTACCCCTAAAATAAGTATGTCTCCTTCAAGCCTGGCTATGTCAGCGATAAGGGCTTGGGATGGCTGTAAATACTGCTGGTATCGTTTTTCTAAATCGTTCATCTTAATCATTCAATACAAATTCCTTTTTTGCGGCCAATTGAATCAAGGCAGCTGATTGATAGCAGTGACGTGGTGGCAATTCAGCATTCCTTCGCTCGTTCTTCTTCTTCGGAATCGTTCACCACATATTTGGAGACGAGCGGATTCTTCTAAATGTCTGTCTCACATTTTCCGTCAAGCAATGATGTCTGTAAAACCACTACTAGCCGTCTTATTTCTGGCAGCAATGTCAATTTTCAACTCTCAGTGGCGAGTTCCAACAAGTGATTAACTCCAGTTAGAAGTGCGTCAAACTTCATCAAGTTAACCCCTTCACAAGGTATAATTTTGCTGATAGTTTTAGATAGAGAAATCTAAAAATGTTACCGAAGGGAGATTACACTATTCAATAGACCTCATCAGTTCAAAACAAAGATTGTCAATCAATTGCTTCCTGCTATTGAAGGTAGCACCGACGTTAGTGAGGACGATCACCGCCGTTTTTTTATCGGGGTCTATCGCCATCGAAGTTTTGAAGCCCCCGCTCCCACCATTGTGCCACAAGAATGGTTTTTCCGTTTTGTTCTTAATGATATGCCAGCCAAGTGCAATATCAGTGTCAGGTGTTACCGAAAAGCTCATCTGCTTCATTAAACTAAGTTCACCGTTTAAAGCATCAAAACTCCAAAGGGCGTATTTCGCAAGGTCTGCTGTAGTCGAATAAATGCCCGCTGCGCCTTCCAATGTCCCCATGTCCCAGTAGGGTGTCCGTTTTCCGTTGCGGTTATAGCCCTGAACGAGGTTTTGTTTGACAGCCATCCTGTCGGCCGTTGTATTGATCATGTTGAGGCGATCAAATATCTGCCGCTGAAGCATCGTTTTGTAGTCGGTATCCTTCATCTCCGCCAACACATATCGGAGCAACCCCATGCCCAGGTTGGAGTACTCATATTTTTCACCGGGAATGCCATTGAGTTCAAGTTTTTCTGACAGATAAGTCTTCAGCTTAGTCTCTGAGCACTTCGCATAGGGGTTGTCAGCATTGAATATTGTCGTACCCATATTGGAAGGGATACTTGGCAGGCCTGAGGTGTGATTGGCTAATTGCCGGAAGGTAAAATCGGGGTTTCCCTTGAGCTTTGCACTGCTAATTTCTTTCACTAGGCCATCCAAATTGATTTTTCCCTCGTTGACCGAATTGATCAATAAATTCGTGGTGAACACTTTCGACAGAGAGCCAAGTTCAAAGACGTTATTTGAGTTAAATACTCTATGAAGTTTGTCCTCCTTTCTTTCGAGTCCATAAAAAACCAGCTTGCCATCATTAATAATCGCAATTGAAAACTGTGTCTCATTTGGAAACATGGAAACAACCTCAGCAATACTATCAATTTGAGGATCGGTTAGCCCACCCGACTGCCCCAAGTTCTCGTAGGCTGCTTGCTTGACTGGTTTAGTGACCTTGCAGCTAGCAACAATCAGAAGAAATAAGCCCAAAATCATTTTGCTAAATAGGAGGCTTGTGGATAATGAACTTGTCTTCAATTTGCTCTTGTTAGTTATTGCTTGATAGATGCGCAAATCGTAAAAAGGTTGTTTATGTAATTTCGTCTTTTGCTGCTATTCTTAAAAAATGTCACTTCTCAAGCTTAAGCCTGATTTTGGTCATAACCAAAAACGAGGCCCTTTTCTTCCTTTGTAGAAAATATAGTGAATTATGCAGCAGCAGTCATCCCTTCTTTCCAAATACAATATACCAGGACCCCGCTATACCAGCTACCCAACCGTGCCTTATTGGGAGTCGGACGATTTCACCTGCAAGCAATGGACCCGAAGCTTCCAGCAAGCATTTGCTGAAACAACCGATGAAGAGGGCATTAGCCTGTACATTCACCTACCCTACTGCGAAAGCCTGTGCACATTTTGCGGGTGCAACAAGCGGATTACCAGGAACCATGGAGTGGAAACGCCCTATATCAGCACTTTGCTGAAGGAATGGGACTTGTACATAGCAAGGCTTCCAAGAAAACCCGTGATTAAAGAGATACACCTGGGCGGCGGAACACCCACTTTTTTTTCTCCCGTCAGCCTGCAATGGCTAATTACCGGTATCCTTTCAAAGGCCCATATGCATCCCAAAGCATCTTTCAGTTTTGAAGGCCACCCTAACAACACCTCCTATGAGCATTTGAAAACACTGGGCGAACTGGGTTTTAACAGGGTAAGCTATGGCATTCAGGATTTCGACCCGGTAGTGCAGGAGGCCATCCATCGCCATCAGACGTTTGAAACAGTGAAGCAGGTGACAGAGTGGTCAAGGGAATTGGGCTATACATCTGTCAACTACGACCTGGTTTACGGTTTGCCTTTCCAAAGATCAAACTCCATCATAGATACGATTAAGAAAGTAAAAGAACTGAAGCCGGATCGCATAGCATTTTATAGTTATGCCCATGTGCCATGGATCAAAGGAAATGGGCAAAGGAAGTTCTCAGAAGCTGATTTACCAAAAGATGATGAAAAACGAGCATTGTATGAACTTGGAAGAGACATGTTGCTGGACAACGGCTTGGTGGAAATAGGCATGGATCATTTCGCCACAAAACAGGATGAGCTTTATGAATCATCAATTAACGGACAGCTTCACCGTAATTTCATGGGCTATACAGCGTCTTCGACCAAATTACTGATCGGGTTGGGCGTTTCTTCTATCAGCGACTCATGGTATGGTTTTGCGCAGAATCACAAGGATATTGAGACCTACCAAGAGTCCGTCGAAAGTGGCTTTTTGCCCGTTTTCAGAGGGCATATACTCAACCAGGAAGATCTCATCCTCCGACAGCACATACTCGATTTAATGTGCCGGTTCTCAACAACACTGCATGAGGCACAAATGTCGTACCGCTCCATACTGGAAAGGCTGGCTGAGCCTATGCAAGATGAGCTAATTGAATTGAGCGGAGACGATGTCCGCATCACTGAAAAAGGACGTGCGTTTATCCGCAACATTTGCATGGCATTCGATAAGCGGCTTTGGCGCAAGCAACCCGAAACCCAACTTTTCTCATCCACTATCTGATGGTATGAGAGGTTTGGTGACTGAAAGGTTTGTGCTTTACTTTGAGCAAAGCCTTTTACCCAATGAAAAAACCTACCTACCTGTTATTTGCTTTGGCACTCACGATGGCCGCTTGCCAACTGTCATCAAAAAAACAAACGCTGAATGAGCTGAAGCAAAACATCGCAGCGGATTTTGAAGCCAACACCGGCGACTATGCCATTGCCTTCAAGGATCTCAGCAATCCTGACAATCAACTGTACATCAACGAAACGGAGACGTTTCATGCTGCCAGCACGATGAAAACGCCGGTCATGATTGAGCTGTTTAAGCAAGCCCGTGCGGGTGAGTTCAGCCTTTCCGACTCCATTCTGGTTGTTAATGAATTTAAAAGTATTGTGGACTCATCGGCCTATACCATGGATATAGGCGAAGATAGTGGCGAAGGACTTTACAGCTTTATTGGCCAAAAGCTCACCATTTATGATCTGACGTATGAAATGATCACTGTGAGCAGCAACCTGGCCACCAATATCCTCATAGAATTGGTAGGTGCTCCGAACGTAATGACAACCATGAAATCATTCGGAGCTAACGACATCCAGGTGCTGCGTGGCGTGGAAGACCAAAAGGCCTATGAATTGGGCATGAACAACACCACAACAGCTAAAGACCTGGCCATTGTGATGGAAATGATTGCAACAGACAAGGCCGGTGCCCCGGAAGACTGCTCAGCAATGATTAAAATTCTGAAAGACCAGCGATTCAATGACATCATCCCAGCCTATTTGCCGAATTCAGTTTCTGTGGCGCATAAAACAGGCTCCATCACCAAATTGCATCACGATTCTGGCATTGTTTATCTACCAGATGGACGGAAATATGTGTTGGTACTGTTGTCTAAGAATCTGAATACCATGGAAGAAGGCACTGAGGTGCTGGCAAGGGTGTCGGAGAAGGTTTACAGCTATCTGAATCAATAGTCGGCAACAGCACTAGTGTCAAAAAGAACGCAACCGAATCAATCGGGCAAAAGCAGTCTGTCTCGAGGTTAACATGTTTACCGCCCTCCTTTGAGATATTTGTCTACCAGAGTTGCCGTATATCTACCTATTTTGCTTGCTCAAATTAATTTGACATATATTGATGAAACAACACCTACTTGAAAAGGCATCGTTGAAGCTTCTGCCTTTCGTCTTTATCACCCTCATTGGATTTTCTTGCAGCGAATCACGTGACAGCTCACTTTTGGTTGTTTACGAAAAAAACCATGCGTTATCGGCATCAATTGGCCAACTGATGGCCGATGCTACTGCAAAAGGCATAAAGACCGATACATTGTCTATCACCAGCGAACGCCCTGGCGACAATCTTTGGAAAAGCAAGGGAGTACTTTTGCTGGCAAATACAAATCACTTTACTCCACAGTGGCAGACCGACATTGAACGTTATGTGCAAACAGGTGGAGCGCTCCTCGCTCCCAGCGACACGGTTAACCAATATCAATGGCCCTGGCTATATGCGGCAGGAGGAACCGGCTCAAAAAACTATGATGGTGGAAAAATCACCTTTTTCACAGCAAGCGACTTGAGCAGTGAGATGATCACATCCTCGTTATCGGACAACGCTATCGTGGAAGAAAGTGTGAAAAGTTTAGCCGCACCAGATGTCAGTAGATTCACCAAAATCATTCTCGACGCTGAGGTCAACGAGCCAATGGAGCTGGATATACTTCCTGATGGCAAGCTGCTATTTATCGAGAGAGAAGGCAACCTGAAAATGTTTGATCCGGAGTCGAACGAAACAAAGATTCTTCACACCTTCAAAGTAAATACTGAAGGTAACTACGAAGACGGCATGCTTGGCCTGGCAGTAGACCCGAACTATGACCAAAACAACTGGATCTATATCTACTACTCTCCCCTTGGTGGTGCTTCCAGGCAAAACCTATCCAGGTTCACGCTGCTGGCCGACAGCCTGATAGTGGGCAGTGAAAAAATTGTACTGGAGGTAGGCGTGCAACGGGAAACCTGCTGCCATTCGGGCGGAGGTATTGTGTTTGGCCCTAATGGTCATCTTTACCTCAGCACGGGCGACAACACCAGCTCGAAGGAATCGAGCGGCTACTCCCCTCTTGACGAGCGCCCTGGCCGTGGGCCTTTCGATTCACAAAAGGGCTCTTCCAATACGCATGATCTTCGTGGTAAAATTCTAAGGATCAAACCTACAGCGGACGGCTCCTACACCATCCCCGATGGCAATCTATTTCCGAAGGACGGTTCACAGGGACGACCCGAGATTTACGTCATGGGTTGCAGAAACCCATTCCGGTTCACAGTAGATATGAAGACCGGCTACGTGTATTGGGGCGATGTGGGGCCCGACTCTGGCAGAGACAGTGAAAAAGGCCCTCAAAGCTACGACGAATGGAACCAGGCAAAAACACCTGGTTTTTACGGCTGGCCTTACTTCGAAGCGAACAACATTGCCTTTCCTATGGTTGATTTCGCAACAGATGAAATTGGCCCCAAGCAGGATCCTGCCCATCCTATCAACGAATCGCCCAACAATACCGGCTCCAGAGAATTGCCTCCTGCAAGGCCTGCCATGATTTGGTATCCTTACGGCCAGTCGGACATTTGGCCGATGCTGGGCACCGGCTCCAGAAGTGCTATGTCTGGCCCTATGTACTACAAGCCAGCTGGCGCTTCCAAAGCTGGATTTCCTGAGTATTACGATGGTAAGCTCTTCATTTATGAGTGGGCACGTAGCTGGATCAAGGTGGTATCGTTTGACGAGGACTGGAACCCGACGCAAATTGAATCTTTTCTGCCTGACGAGCCATTCGTGAAGCCCATCGACATGGAGTTTGACAAAAACGGTGTGATGTACCTGCTGGAGTATGGCTCCAACTATTTTGCCAACAATGTGGACGCAAGGTTGGTAAGGATTGAGTACGCCGAAGGCAACAGGGCGCCTGTGCCAGCGATAGCCACAGATAAGACAAAAGGTGCAGTACCCCTCACCGTTAATTTCTCAGCTCAGGGCTCTTTTGACTACGACAAAGACGATGCTTTGGTATTTAGCTGGACAACCAAAGACGGCAAGAAGTATGAAGGCCGTGATGTGAGCATTACTTTTGATCAACCCGGTGAACAAGAAGTGAAGCTTACTGTTACTGACTCCAAAGGCGAAACTTCATCAGCCTTTACCAGGATCATAGCCGGTAATGAGCCTTCCAACATCGTTTTTGACTACAGCGGTAACCAATCCTTCTATTTTGGTAAGGAAACCAATTCTTACAAAGTAATCGTAACCGACAAAGAAGACGGCAGCACAGAGGATGGCAGTATTACCAGCGAGGCAGTAAGCGTCAACTTCAGCTATCTGGAAGGCGGCTACGACCAGGCCAACCTGGGTGAGGATTTCTTCAAGAACCCTGCTATCAATGTGAAGGGCAAAAACATGATCGCTAACAGTGATTGTTTGTCGTGCCACTCCGTCGATCAGAAGTCGATAGGCCCGGCCTATATCGAAATTGCCAAAAGGTATGCTGATGATCCATCATCACGAGACATGCTGGCAGGCAAAATCATCGAAGGCGGCAATGGCAACTGGGGCCACAGCCTGATGGCAGCCCACCCGCAGCTAACACTCGACGAAACAAGGGTGATGGTGGACTATATCCTGTCGCTGGTGAAGGAAAGCCCTACGACAAGTTTGCCTTTGACGGGCAGTGTTACGCTGACTAAACAGACCGCTGAAAACCAAGGCGCTTATGTTGTCGGCATTCGGTATACCGACAAAGGAAATGGCACCATTCCTGCCATCGAGTCTTCAAAGATGATTATGATCAAGGCGCCAGTACTCGAGGCTGAAAACTACAATTTCTTCAACGATGTGCAACAGCAGCGGCCCAACGGTGGCGACTTTGCCTTCCTGAGCAACATCAACGATGGCTCATATATTGGCTACAAAAACATTGACCTGAAGGGAATCAGCAAAATTTCTGTGACCTTAATGGCTGTGGAAGGTGGAACTATCAATATTGTTTCAGGTAGCCCCACAGGCAAGGTAATAGGCACGGTGGATGTACCTGCATTCGAAGGTTCATGGAGAGATCGCAAATGGACAAATGCTGACATCACTATTGGTAAAGTGGATCAGATTGGCAATCTGTATTTTGTTATTTCTCATCCTGAAAAGGAAACTAATCTGATGAGCCTGGATAAAATCAGCTTTCTCAAATAAATAGAAAGTAAGTCATAGTCGAATAGGAAAGCACCTGTCTTAGTGAGATGGGTGCTTTTTTGTTTCCAGTCATTTATCATGAGCTGGTGAGATACAGCTTTTCATTTTAGTGCCACTATGGTCCCTAATGTCCAGTTAGAGTCCAGTTAGATTGACCTAACCTTCACTGTCCTGCTGAATCTGTTTTTGTGGACGAAGGACTGGCATCAACATCCACTGGTGCCATTCCAATTCTCCCAACGGCTGGAAGCTCAAGCGCCAAATCAAAAACATCCAGCTCCACGCTGAGCCCCAGCACATTCATTTCCAAGCCTTCCTGAAAACCTACTGTCAGACCCAGTAAGCCATATACGGAAGCTTGCACACCAGTTCCGCTGGCTGACCATCCAAAGGTTTCTTTCCATGGCCGCCAGTCCTTTCCAATGGCTGTAGATGGAAGGTCGAGACCAAGCCCGGGCACTTCAAGACCAAGCCATGCAATAAACGTATTGCTATTGGGCCCCGGCCAAACTGTATAAGTATCAGCGTATGGATATCTCTCAATAGCTGCTTCCACCTGGCCGATGAGCATTTGTGCTTCGCTTCCCCTTTTATCCAACAGCAATGTGGGTTCATTGCCATACCAGCTTTTGTCGGGAATACCAGGCTCTGTAAACAAGGCAGTTCCATTTCTGCTTAGCGCCCAACCAATGATCTGGCTGACCTGATAGTGGTCAGCACCCTGGCGTTTTGTGGCAATCCAGGTGTGTACAGCAAGTATTTTTTTGGCACCCCATGTGCGAGCGGCATACACCTGGATCACCGCACCTTCATACTGTTCGGGTTTGGGGGCCAAGCCATAGCTGTAGGCCGAGCCACCAATGTCAGAGGCAGCGAGGCGTTCCCGGTGAATCTTAAAAGGTTCGATCAGGTATATACCATAAACATAGCATAGCCCAAACACTAACCAGGCCACTTTCGATAAGCGAAATTTTTTCTTTGGTTTGACATTGAGTTGACGATCCATAAAAGCGATTACTTCCAATTTACGGCTAGTGACTCAAAAGGTGACACTGCCTCATCACTTTAGGCTAATCACCTCCCCGATTAAACGACAAAAGCAGCCCCCGTATCCGAAAGCTGCTTTTTGTATTCAATATGATAGGCCTTATTTTTTTATCCCTTTTCCAGTAGCGGCCCAATAAATACCACCATATAAGTGATCAAGGAAGGTTTGATCAGAGTAAATAGCACCAATATGGCCCAGGCCTGTGTAGAAAGCCCTGCCCCCATCGTAGTTGTGGTACCAGGCAATTGGATGGAAATCGCCCATGCCCTTTCTGGCAGTGCCTCCCCAGTTGGTTGACGCATCGTAGCTTTTTTCATCAACAGTCAGTAGAAACTTCAAATCATCAGACTTAAATGGCTTTTGGTACTCATACCATTCATCAGTCCATAGTAATCTTTTGGGAAAGCGCTCCATGCCAGGGAAATTACTATCTACTACATCCAAATAGGCGGTTTGCTGCTGGGGGTGAACCTGAAACATCATTCCCACCATTTTGGTGTACCATTCCCATTCATATTCAGTGTCGGCTGCGGCGTGAATGCCTACCCAGCCCTTACCGGACTTAATGTACTTTTCGAAGGCAGCCTGCTGCTCATCGTTCAGGATGTCGCTGGTGGTGCTGAGGAAGATCACCACATCGTAGTTGGCCAGCTGCTTGTCGTTAAAAACCGACGCATTTTCCTGCCAGTCGACACTGAAATTGTGGCGAGCTGCCAGCGCACGGACGCCATCTACTCCTTCATGAATAGACACATGATGGAAACCGGCTGTTTTAGTGAAAAGGAGCACTTTGAACTGCTGTGCTTGTGCAACAGACACCATACAAATGGCAAAAAGCAATGAAAGTATGTTTTTCAACATGGTTTTTAGGGGTTTTAAGTCTTCGTAAATAATTGATAGAAAGTAAACATGCGAGTATATCACGCCCTGCACATCTCAGCTTATGAAAAGTGCTCAGGCTCCTGCTCAATCAAAGTTTATGTATCAACTGTAATTACGCCAGAAACTATGAATTTACCTACAATGCTGTGTAGCAGACACCCATGAAAGGGATGAATGGCCTCCCTCCTGCTACAGCTCCCTGAGAAACCTGCCATTTTGAAGTATTGCTGCTAAATTCCCGTCGTTTGTTGCAGCCTATCTACCATTTTATTCACTAAATTGACAAGAAAGTTTTGCCTTGAAAAGAGCCATTACCATTTGCATTTTACTCTTTGAAATTGCTTTATGCTCATTTGCACAAGGCCCTAAAGTGGACAGTCTTCGTCAGGTAGCAAAGCAGCACCCCAAAGACACAACAGGAGTGAATGCATTGCTAGGGCTTGCGAGCGAATTTTTGAGAACCGATCTGGAAGAGGCCAAATCGCTTGCCTTTCGGGCAGTTCCTCTTGCGGACTCTCTTAAGCAACTGCGGGGATTGAGTGTTGCTTACTTGTACCTCGTTGTTATTTACCAAAACGCTGCTCAACAGGATAGCGCTGTTTATTACCTCGATCAATTGAAGGCCTTAGCAGAGGCTAATCCTTCTGACTGGAAATTAGTCGTCAACTACAATCAGTCGGCTGGGTTGTATTACAAAAACCAGGGCAATTACAACAAGGCACTACCCTATCTGCTCGAAAATCTCAAATTTACTGAGCCTGACAGCGAAGGAACTGCGGGCCTTTATCTGAACATTGGCAACCTCTATTTCAATCTCTCCGACTATCGCAACGCCATGCACTACCATTTGGAGGGACTTACCATTTTCGAAAAGGTCGGCAGCCTGAGAGGCCAGTCATTTTGCATGCACAGCCTGGGAAATGATTTTTTTCATCTCAGTCAGTTCGAGTTGTCAAAGAAATACTACCTCCAGGCGATGCAAATCAAGCAGCAGCTTAACGACAAGCGAGGATTGATTACCACCTGGACAGGTCTTGGCGACGTGTATGGTCAGCTAATGCAATATGCCCTTTCTGAGAAGTATTACTTACAAGCAATAGCTGCGGCCCGGGAAATGAAGCTTCGTGGAGAGGAGATGAAACCTCTTTACCAGATAGGGTTATTGTACAAAAAAATGGGAGGCTTTGATCAGGCGATAAAAAACATTACCAGTAGCCTGCTCCTTGCACGGCAAATGGGCGACAGCACTGCCAGCGCCAAGGCCCAATCGGAGCTGGTGGGAATCGACATTGCACGGCAGACCAAAAAAAATGACGAAAGCACCCTCCTTGCCAGTCTTAAAACAGTGATTGAGGCCGGGAATAGAGATGGGGAGTTGGTCGAGTATGGTCGGCTTGGTGAGTACTATGCAATGAATAAGCAATTTGAAAAGGCTTATGAGTATCTGAAAAAATATGAGCAGCTAAAGGATGAAATTGAGGGCACAGAGGTGCTGCTGGAGTTAAAAGAATTGGAGGGACAATATCAAACTGAAAAAAAGGAGCGGGAAATTGAACTTTTAAAAAAGGATCAGGAGCTTCAGACCCTGGCACTGGACAGGGAACGAGCCAATGTGATCATCATCGCCATTATACTGGTATCAGTAGTGCTGACCGGCTTTTTGCTTGTCAATAGGTACAGGGTGGTGGCTCGTGCCAAACGAACAATAGAAATGGAAAGGATGCGCAACACCATTGCCAGAGACCTTCACGATGACATTGGTTCAACGCTCTCCAGCATCAATATTATGAGCCAACTTGCCCTCAAAGACAATAACGGGCAGGCAGGGCAATATTTTCAGAGTATCCATGAGCACTCGTCCAAGATCATGGAGAGCATGTCGGACATTGTTTGGTCTATTAACCCCAACAACGACTCGCTGGAGCAGGTTCTGGTGAAAATGAAGGAATTCGCTGCCGAAATACTCGAGCCAAAAGGGATCGCTTTTTCCTTTCAGGGGGTCGACGAAGTAAAGAACATCGTGCTGGCTTCTGAAAAGAGAAAAAATGTCTTCCTCATTTTCAAAGAAGCCATAAACAACGCAGCCAAGTACAGTAACGCTTCAGAAATTATCATTCAGGTGGCAGGCCAAAATGGGAATATCATTTTCTCCATTAGCGATAATGGCAACGGCTTTGACTCTGAGAAGGTGAAGCCCGGAAACGGGCTGAAGAACATGGAAGCCCGGGCAAAAAGCCTGCTCGGCGCACTTCGCCGCACCAGCGCCATTGGAAACGGCACACATATTAATCTTGAATTCCCTATCACATGATTAGGGTATTGTATCAACTCAGGTATTAGCCGACTTTTATCATTTACCACTAATCGACCTCGTTATGCCCCTTTCTGTGCTGCTATATGAAGACGATGAGCTCCTTCGCAGCAGTCTGCAAAGTATGATTAGCCTCAATGAAAACTTTCTATGCTTGGGTGCCTATAGCGACGTGCTACAGGCGACCGATCAAATCCAGCACCTCCGCCCCGATTTGGTTTTCATGGATATTGACCTGCCTGGCATGACCGGCATAGAAGCGTTGAAAAAAGTGAGAGCCTCCAATCAGGAATTGCCCATCATCATGCTTACCGTATTTGATGATAGCACCCACGTACTTGATGCCATTTTCGCAGGTGCTTCCGGATATCTGCTAAAAAAACATATTTCTACCCGCCTTTTCAACGCCGTAGAGGAAGTGCTGGCTGGTGGTGCCCCCATGTCGCCCAGCATAGCCCGTATGGTAATTGATTCGATGAGGCAAAAGCCTGTGGAAAACAATTATCAGCTTTCCCCCAGAGAGAAAGAAATCCTTACTTCCCTCAGCCAGGGCAACAGCTACAAGATGATTGCTAGCGATTTTGCAATAAGCATAGACACTGTTCGCACCCACATCAAAAGAATCTACGAAAAGCTCCAGGTGCACTCCCAAACTGAAGCTGTGAGTAAGGCGATCAATGAGGGGCTGGTTTAGGCTCATTGTCAACTGCTGTCCCCTATTGGAACTGCCTACTCACTTTCTGTAACCTGCCTTCACAATCCCGTCACATCATCATGCGATTTACTTCCTTCTTTGTTTTGGTGAGCTTTGATTGAAGTTAGTTCTCTGGTTATCAGAGGAGTAATACATTTTTTCAAGTAAGTAAAAACCGATAACTTTTTATGAAAAGTGCTACCGGAAAGCTCACTACCCGCAAGTTATTGTCCCTCAGTACCTTGTTGTTTTCGCTTCTGATCTTATGCTCAAAAAATGTACTTGCCCAACCAGGCTCTCTTGACCCTGCTTTTTCGGGAGATGGAAAGCAAACAACGGATTTTGGGGGTCTTAGTGATGAGGCTTACGCCGTTGGTTTTCAAAGCGATGGAAAAATAATCGTCGCCGGCTATTCTTTCGTCACAACCGACGATTTTGCGGTTGCCCGCTACAACACCGACGGGTCGCTGGATGCCACTTTTGGAACCGCTGGAAAGGTGATCACACCTATCGGTACTTTCGACGACTATGGCTGGTCACTGGCCATTCAGTCGGATGATAAAATAGTGGTGGCTGGCTACTCATTTAATGGTTCCAACGAAGACTTTGCGTTGGTGCGCTACACAAGCAACGGTGCCCTGGATACTTCATTCGATACTGACGGAATTCTCACAACGGCTATTGGTACAGGCGATGACCAAGCCTTTGCCGTAGCTATTCAAAGCGACGGCAAAATACTGGCAGCAGGGAGGAGTCACAATGGTTCAAATTTTGACTTTGCGCTGGTGCGTTACAATACGGATGGTTCTCTGGATACTTCGTTTGACACCGATGGCAAACTGACAACCCCCAATGGGAGTGCCGGTGACGAGGCCTGGTCTATTGTTATTCAGCCGGATGGCAAGATTGTTCTGGCCGGTACAAGCACCAATTTACAGGCGGACTTTACCATGGTGAGATACAACGCTAATGGCTCCTTAGACACTGGCTTCGATACCGACGGAAAGGTCACGGTGAACATTGGATCAGGGACAGCAGATGACCAGGCCTATTCTGTTGCCTTGCAAACTGATGGCAAAATAGTGGTGGGCGGCTCCCACAATTCCGGAAACCTGGATTTTGCTCTGACTCGTCTAAATGGCGATGGCTCTCTGGATACCGGGTTTGGCACAGCCGGAAAGGTCATTACCGCTGTCGGTAGCTCGCACGAAACCGGACGTAGCGTTGCTATTCAAGCCGATGGTAAAATTCTACTGGCGGGCTGGAGTAACAATGGCTCCAACTACGATTTCGCATTGGTTCGCTATAACACCGACGGCTCGCTGGATGGCAGCTTTGGTACTGCGGGAAAGGTAATTACCCCTTTCGGCGCATCCAACGACCATGCCTATGCCGTAGGCATTCAAAGTGATAAAAAAAAAGTCCTTGCCGGGAGAACCAACGCCTCAACCTGGGACATGGCGCTCGCCCGCTACATCGCTGCCATCGACCAATCAATCACGAGCTTCTATCCCCTATCGGGTGTTGTTAGCACCGAAGTTACTATTACGGGGACGGGGTTCAGCACCACGCCGGCCGACAATGCAGTTGCTTTTAATGGAACGGCGGCCATTGTAACTGCAAGCACGGCGACAACAATCACCACTTCGGTACCTGCCGGGGCCAGCAGCGGCCCCATAACGGTGACAGTTGCAGGCAATACCGTGGCATCAGACGTCGATTTTTACGTTACCGCAGCATCAATATCCATGAGCGATGGAGACGTTTCGGGGTGTGATTTTCAATTTACAGACTCAGGCGGGCCAGACGATTACGGAGCTAGCGAGGATTTCACTTTCACCTTTGCTCCTGAGAACCCAGGTGAGAAAATGAAAATCTCTTTTCTGTCCTTTGATACCGAAACCAGCGAATATTTAATCGTCTACGATGGGCCAGATACTTCCTCTCCATTCCTGAGCTATATGAGTGGCACCACTGTACCAAAAGACGTCATAGCAACCAGCGCTACCGGCGAAGTCACTTTCTTCTTTCACTCCAATAACGACGGCGAAAGGCCTGGATGGGAGGCCCTGGTTTCGTGTGTAACCGACCTGATTACCATCGATACCCAACCTCTGAACTACACTGGTTGCGTAGGTGATATAGCCACTTTTGAGGTCGCAGCGAGCGGTACAACCAACCTCACCTATCAGTGGCAGGAGTCAGACTACGAAGGTGGCTGGTATGATTTGACTGATGTCGATGGTTTTTCGGGCACCAGCACTTCTGTTCTTTCAGTGAATACTGCCGCATATTTTGGTCAAAATTATTACCGGTGCATGGTTTCCGGAGACCTCTCATCTAATGCATTCTCTGATGAGGTATATCTCGAGATCGGGCCAGATAAACCTGCTGTTTCTAACGTGGTCAATTGCGGGCCGACTTCTTTTACGCTCACAGCATCTGGAGGTGCTGAAGGGCAATTCCGGTGGTACACAACCTCCACCGGAGGCTCACCTATTATCGGAGAGACGAGCAGTACGTACACCACACCTCCCCTAACCAGCACAGCTTATTACTACGTTGCTATTAACGACGGCACATGCGAAAGCGAACGAAGCGAAATCCAGGCTGGCATTAGCACCTGTGAGCCTGAACCTGGGTTTGTTTGGGCACTTGGCGCTGGCTCTGGTGGAGGTACATCGGCTGCTTCAGAAACTATCTACACATCCGATGGCAACCTTCTTGTATTTGGGTCATACGGAGGCACCATCGATTTTGATACCGGACCCGGGGAAGCTATCGTTACAGCTACAGGCAGCGATGCATATATGTTCAAATTAGGCCCTGATGGTAATCTCCTTTGGGTAAAAACCGCCCAGGGAACCGGATTAACCAGTGTGGCTGCTGCATCCGAAAACGGAGCAGGAAATCTGTATGTCCTGTTCAGGTTCTATGGCACCACGGACTTTGACCCGGGTGTAGGGGAAGCCTTTCTCACAAGCGTGACAAGCTCTCCCAACAATAAAAGTGACCTGGCCATAGCGAAGTACGATGCCGACGGCAACTTTATCTGGGTGCGGCAAATTGGCGGAAATAGCGACGAATTTGGAGGTGGAATTACAACCGATGCAGATGGAAATGCCTATGTAACGGGAGCCTTTCGGAGCACCACCAGTGTAGGTGGTATGTTCTCGCTCACAGCCAGAGGCAGTGGAAGCACAGACGCTCTGTTCTGCAAAATCGACAAAGACGGCACTTTCTTGTGGGCTTATAATATTGGCTCAGATACCACCACGGGCGCCAACCTTTTCAGTGACTATGCTTCCGGAGTCGCTCTGAGCGGCTCCAACCTTTACATAACCGGGAGGCTACACAGCAGTGGCGTTGTTGACTTTGATCCGGGTGCTGGAACCGCTAACTACACTTTAACATCAGGCACCGCTTTTATTTTGAAGCTGAATTCCGACGGAATCTATCAAAGCCATCAGGTAATCGAAAACAGTGGTGCTTCAGGTTCCATTGGTATCGACAGCGAAAGCAATATATACGTTTGCGGCCAGTTCGCTGGAACCATCGATATTGACCCCGGGCCTGGCACCTTCGAGGTAACTTCAACAGGAGATGCCGCTTCCTACCTACTAAAATTGAATCCTGCCGGGGATTTCGTTTGGGGCTTGTCATTCGGCGGTCAATACAACTCGTTTGCAATGGGTAATATTACGATCGATGCTAACGACAACATTTTCACCTCGGGGTATTTCCAAAGCACCACTGATTTTGACCCCTCTGATCTGGTGGAAAGCAGGGGAAGTAACGGCCTTTTTCTCAACACTTTCACTCTGAAACTAGACAAAGATGCCAACTTCAAATGGATGATTGACATGCGAAAAATCGATGGGGGTTTTACCTCAACGAGTGCCGGCCCTTTAGCATTAAGCCCCGAAGGCGATATTTATCTGGTGGGTGGTTTCGCCCGGCACATCGATTTTGATCCAAGTGAGTGCGTCTTCGAAATGAATAATGTAAACGGCACCGACTTCTTTGTCAGAAAAGTAAGCCCCGCTGCGCCCACTGTTTGTTTTGACGCAGAACCTGTTAATAAATTTGCTTGTACAGGCTCTACTGCCACATTTGCCACCACGGTACTTGGTACCGACCCATATAACTTCCAATGGCAGAAGTTGAATACTTCAACGTCTATCTATGAAGACATTTCCAACACCGGGGGATATTCGGGAGTTTTGACTTCAACTCTTTCCATTAATACAACCGGCGACTTCGGTGCCGGAACGTACCGATGCAAAGTGTCAGGTAATTCAACCATCGATGACTTCTCGGGAAGTGCCACACTCACTATTGGCCCTTTGACGCCCCCAAAAGCAACAGACGTCAGCACTTGCACACCGGAAAGTGTAACACTCACCGCCTCCGGCGCTACCACCGGCCAGTATCGCTGGTATGATGTTGAGACAGGCGGCACTGCCATTGTTGGGCAGGTGAATAGCTCCTTCATCACTCCCGAGCTCTCCCAAACAACTACATTTTATGTGGCCATCAACAACGGTTCGTGTGAAAGCGAAAGAGTTCCAGTGACCGCCACACTCAATACCACGCTGGATCCACCTTTAGCTACTGAGGCTGCCATTTGCGGCGGTGAAACAGCGGCACTGATCGCCACAGGAGGCACCGATGGCCAATACCGATGGTATGAGGTTGAAAGTGGTGGCACTGCCATCAGTGGAGAAACAAATGGCATCTACACCACACCCGCTCTCTCGACCACTTCCACTTATTATGTTGCGCTAAACGATGGAAGCTGCGAAAGTACAAGGACGCCGGTTGTCGTCACGGTAAACTCACCTCCTTCCGCACCTTCCACCACCGATGCGGTACTTTGTGGATCGGGTTCTGCTGCAGTAACTGCCTCGGGAGGCTCGGACGGGCAGTACCGTTGGTATGACACGGAAACAGGTGGAACTGCCATTGCCGGAGAAGTGAATGGCGCCTACTCTACTCCTATCTTAACGGCCACAACAACTTACTATGTTTCCATCAATGATGGTTTTTGTGAAAGCGCCAGAACGGCCGTAACTGCTGGCATTAGCCCAGCCGTGACGCCCCCGACAACGACAGATGTCTCTATCTGTGCGCCGGAAAGTGTCACCCTTACTGCCACTGGTGGTGCGGAAGGTGAGTACCGTTGGTACGACGTCGAAACAGCCGGAATCGCAATTTCCGGTGAGGTAAACAGCAGTTTCAACACTCCCATCCTATCGGCAACCTCTAGCTATTACGTCGCTATCAACAACGGAACTTGCGAAAGCAGTCGAACACGTGTTACCGTCGAGATTGGCTCCGACGTTACGCCACCAACCGCTGCTGCCGAAGTAAGCACATGCCCTGACGAAAGTGCGACCCTTACAGCTACCGGAGGCACCAACGGAAGCTACCGATGGTATGAGGTGGCCACTGGCGGCGCTGGTATACCCAATCAAGTCAATAGTACGTTGGTCACTCCTGCGTTGACTTCCGATGCTACTTACTACGTCGCCATTAACGATGGCACTTGTGAGAGCACCCGGGTACCAGTGGCGATTTCGCTGCTGCAGGAAATAGCAATCACCAACCAACCTGCCGACCAGTCGGTGGAAGTGGGTGAGCCTGCCTCCTTCTCGGTCCCGGCCTCCGGCGATAACCTAACCTACCAGTGGCAAAAAGACCTGGTAGATTTGGAAGGAGAAACAAGCGCTGAACTTGCCTTGCCAGCAGTAAGTCTCGAGAGTGAGGGAAGCTATTTATGTATTATTAGCAATGACTGCGGCAGCCTAGTGAGCGAGGCTGCCATTTTAACGGTATTGGAGCCTGTGGTAGGCCAAAACGGGGACGAGATCATCGTCTACAATGCTGTAGCGCCCAATGGCAACAACAAAAACGAATTCCTCAAAATAGCCAACATCGAAAGTCACCCGGATAATTCCGTAGAAATCTACGACCGCTGGGGCGTGAAGGTGTTTGAGGTATCCAACTACGATAACCAGGACTCAAATGCCAGGTTTGAGGGACGTTCCAATGTTGGAAGCAGCCTCAACCTGGTAGAAGGCACCTATTTCTATCTTGTTCAGGCCTCAGGACAAAAACTGACAGGCTTTTTACACCTAAGAAGATAATATGAAGAACGTCCTCTGCTTATCCGGCCTTTTATTTGTTGTTCAGTGCTGCCTTGCCCAGCAGGATGCACTCATGAGCACCTATCAGCTGAACCAGCTATTTATTAATCCATCGTACGCTGGTGTAAACGACATCACAAGCTTCGATCTGCATTACCGCAGCCAGTGGGGCAACCTCAAGGGTGCACCCAGAACCATGCTGCTTTCAGGCAACACTTCACTTGTCGACAACCAGGTAGGCTTGGGTGTGTCGGTGCAGCACGACAATATTGGTGTGATCGAAAAGACCGACATTAACCTGGCACTGGGCTACAAAATCAGGCTGGACAGCACCTACAGTTTGTCGTTTGGTTTGCAAGGTGGAGTGAATGCGCTCAACTACAATTTCGGAAAACTGACCCTGGACGACCCTTCTGACGAGGATTTTGTTTTCAGCGGCCTGTCCTACTCCAAACCTAATTTTGGTACGGGCATCTTTCTTTCGTCCAAAAATTTTTACCTGGGACTGTCTGCCCCAAGGTTGCTCAAGGTAACCCAAGAGCTTGACGGTGGCAACCAACGGTACCACAGGCAGCTGTATGTCTCCAGCGGGCTCATCTTCGACAAAATACAGGCGGTAAAGCTAAAAGCATCAACGCTGGTTCGTTACAGTGCTGACACTCCCCTCTCCTTTGATCTTGGAGCCAGCGTGCTGATGCTGGATGCGGTATGGGCCGGGCTCTACACAAGAAGCTTCAATACAGTAGGCATTAACATCTTCTTTATGGCGGAAGGTGGCCTCAGGCTGGGCTATTCGGGAGAACTCGCCACCAACAGTTTGGCACCTTCGAGCTTTAGTACTCATGAAATCACACTTGGCTATGACCTCAGTCTATTTCCTAAACAGGTGCCCAAGGTGAGGTATTATTAACCTTCCAAAACGGGAGTTCTGATCTGCATAGAAAAAGAACTAAATACCTCTAAATCACACAAAAAGCTACATCTTCTTTCTCAAACTGAACAGCGTCTCTAAACATGCAAGAGCTGGGTCAAATCTTCCCTCCGGGCTTTTGTTGTATTTTTACAAAAAATATAATGCCAATTAGTAGAATTGCGTATATTCATCCTTGTGTATACGCCTACTCCATTTCGGAGATTTTTTTAACAAAAGCTCAAGTCTGCTGACCCATAGTATAGCTTGGACTTCGTGTAACTTTAAATATCTACTGGGGTATCTTTTCTGGGAACACTAGTAATCAGGATTTATTAACGATGAACAACAGACTATCGGGTACAATTTTTTCAAAGGTCTTCTTTTTGCTGACCCTAATCTACGGCATTACTATCGCCGGATGTAAGTCACAAAACACCGGTACTTCTGAAACCAAAGAGAACGACGTTGGCGGAAGCAGTACTACAAGCCCCTATGCGCTAACAATTCAGCAAAGCGATAACACTTCTATCCAAATACTAGGCAAAGGCAACAGGCAAAATCCTTATACCGAAACCATTGACGGCTATACTATCCTGAGAAACGAATCCAAAATATATGAATATGCGGTACCCCGATCGAACGGTAAACTTGAGTTAAGTGGTGTTAAAGCCAACGATCCTGATCAGAGAAAGCCTGAAGAAGTCCAGTTTTTGAAAACGATTGAAACACATTTAAGAAACCAATAGCTCTAATACTTTCACTATGAGAACCAGCTTTAAAGTGTTTTTTTTACTCGCACCATTTTTTGTTTCACAACTCTGTGCACAACCCGGTTTGAGTCCTTCAAATTGTCCTGCATCTCCCTACGCTGTGGAAGTCACCCAGCCCGACAACTCTAAACTACGGGTAGTTGGCAAAGGCAATATGGCCAACCACCACACGGAAACGGAGGATGGTTATACGGTAGTAAAAAACGCAAAGGGTATTTATGAATATGCAGCGCTAAAAGATGGGAAACTGGCCCCGTCTGGTACAAAAGCTTCCAACCCGTCGGCCCGGGAAGCTTCTTCCAAATCGTTTCTAAACAGCCAACCCAAACACTTACGAGGAGCGATAAGCAAATCTGCTTCAAGCAACTCTCCCATGAATGTCAATCAAAGTAACTCGCCAGGCATCGAGTACGCCTTCCCTACCGCAGGAACCAGAAAAGTGCTGGTAATTCTCATTAAATACCCCGACCTGGCCAACACCTACACCGGTACCGACTTTGATGACATGATGAACGAAGTCAACTATAATAGCACGGGAAGCTTCAGAGACTATTTTCTGAAAGTTTCTGATGGCGAACTGGACGTAGACGCTGATGTATTCGGGTGGTACACCGCAGAAAATAATTACGAGTACTACGGGGATGAAAATGGCGATAATGTGGCCAGAGAATTGGTGGGCGAGGCCATTGATGCTGCAGAAGCTGCCGATGTAGATTTTTCAATTTATGATAATGACAATGACGGCTTTGTTGATGGGGTGATCATAGTGCATGCAGGCCCCGGCGCTGAGGAAGGTAGCCAAACACAATATATCTGGAGCCACAGGTGGACACTTCCTGGCAGCTATGGCAGAACTTACGATGGCGTAACGTTCTATGATTACATGATCAACCCCGAAATCCGTCAAACCGACAACATGGTGGGTATCGGCGTCTTTTGTCATGAATTTGGACATGGTCTTGGCCTGCCAGATCTATATGATATCGACGATTCGAACGGAGATTCAGAAGGCATTGGTAACTGGGGGCTGATGGCAGGAGCCGGCTGGCTAAATAACGAACGAACACCTGGTTTTATGAGTGCATGGTCCAGGGCAAAATTAGAGTGGGTCAGTCCTACTTTAATAGGCAGCGGCGACTATTCACTGGATCCTTCGGTTAGCAGTACTACAGTGTATAAGATAGCCACCAACGACCCGAAAGAATACTTCTTGCTTGAAAACCGACAAAAGACCGGTCAGGACGCTTACCTACCCGGAGAAGGGCTTGCGATTTGGCACATCGACGACAATAAAATCACCAACGGTGACGAAACCCACAAACTTGTAGACCTTGAAGAGGCAGATGGGTTAAACGGTCTCGATAATGAAACCAACCGTGGCGATGCTGGCGACCTCTACCCTGGCACGAGCAGCAATACGTTGTTTGACGATACATCTAACCCAAACGCCAAGCTGTATTCTGGCAGCGTCAGCAATATTCAGGTGTCTGCAATTATTGAAAACGATTTGCAGGTTTCATTCACACTCCTACAGGGAGATATCCCTAATCCCTGCGAAGATGCCATATCAATAGCTGGTACCGGAAGCGAAAATTCAGAAACTTTTACCGGTGGTGGTGAGGGAGATTGGGACCTCGCTCTGTGCGACAGTTCTGCACCTGGGACTGAGCAAATCTATAGTTTCACTGCTCCTTCCACTGGTCTCTATAGCCTAGAAGTAACCTCAGCCACCGGAGCCGTAGATTATGCCTGGAACACAGCTTGTGGGCCGGCAGGTTGGGTTTGTATCGGCGATATTGATGCTATTGGCACCTATGGGTCAATGCCGTTGACTGTCGGAGAAACATACTATCTGCTGCTGGATGACGAAGATGATGACACTGGAAGCACCCATGAATTTTACATAAATGAACCAACCACCCCGTGTGAAAATATCACAGCGATTACAGGAACAGGGTCGGAAAACAGCTATACATATGCCAGTGAGGGTACGGGTTTGTGGAACACTGAGTTTTGTGACTACTCTACACCAGGAACAGAGCAGGTTTACAGTTTCACTCCTTCCGAAACAGGTTTCTACAGCCTCGTAGTGACTTCTGCCACAGACTGGGCTGACTATGGATGGAGCACCAGCTGTGATGAAGTGGGGTGGAATTGTATTGGGGACATCAACGGGGGTGGAACTTATGGCTTTATGGAATGGACTGAAAGCGTGACATACTATGTTTTAATTGATGCTGAAGACATCACGTCAGTTACACATGAATTTTATATCGAGGGTCCTGTTGGTGGCGGTACCGTGTGCGAAAACGTGATTGCAATATCTGCGACAGGGGAAGGAAATACTCAAACCTATTCTGGAGCTGGAACAGGGCAATGGAGCACCAGCTTTTGCGGGTTCTCCACACCTGGTATTGAACAGGTTTATAGCTTTACGCCAAGTGCCTCTGGTTCCTACAGCGTCGTGATCACGTCAGCCAATGGCTGGGTTGATTATGCCTGGGGTACGAGCTGTAACATCGATGGTTGGGACTGTATAGGTGATATTGAAGAGGGCGGTACATATGGAGAAAGATCTTTGACTGAAGGGGTAACTTATTACCTGTTGCTTGATAGTGAAAGTAACGTTTTAGGTACCCACGAATTTTACATAAGTGATCCTGTTGTAGGCCCGTGTGATGAGGTGATTGAAATTACTGGCACAGGGGCCGAAAACCCTATCGCTTTTGAGGGAGGGGGTACCGGGGCATGGAGCACCAACTTTTGTGGATATTCAACCCCTGGAAAAGAGCAAATATATCGCTTTGTAGCTCCATATACCGGAGACTACTCAATTACTGTGTCATCAGCAACTGACTACGTCGACTATGCCTGGGGCACCAGCTGTGGGTCGAGCGCCGGTAATTGGAGTTGCATCGATGACATTGTCTACCCTGGCACCTACGGATCCTTGGCATGGACTGCCGGCACGACGTATTTTCTGCTACTTGACGACGAAACGATAAGTGGAAGCAACCACGAGTTTTATATCAACCTCCCTGAAAGGCCCGAAATTGAAGTCACCCCTACCTCCCTCACACAAACGCTAACAGAAGGCAGATCGGGATCTAAAGAACTCACTATCCAGAATACAGGCGATGGCGAGCTTACTTATTCTATCAGCCTGGAAGAGGATTGGACGGGTGTAGACCCTGCTTCCGGAACCATTGAACCTGGTGAATCAGCTTTGATCACCGTCACCTTCGATGCAACAGCACTGACGCCCAACGTATACCAGTCAGATATCACCATAGCCAGCAATGACGATGATGAGGCAGAAACCGTAGTGACGACGTCACTGACTGTCGAGGAACTCATTGAATACACCATTTCCCTTGCAGCTAATCCCGAAGAAGGAGGAGAAGTAACAGGTGCTAAAACCTATGAAGCCGGTGAGACAGTGGAAGTGACAGCGGCAGCGGCAGCCGGCTATGCTTTCCTCAATTGGACTGAAGGAGCAACAGAAGTCTCATACAACGCTGTTTATAGCTTTACTGCCACCGGAGACAGGTCGCTTGTCGCCAACTTTGAAGAAGTGATTAGTATTGCTGCAACGGCAAGTCCATCAGCCGGAGGCACGGTAACAGGCCACGGGGATTTTAGCCCAGGCACAGCGGTTAGCCTTACAGCAATAGCCTCAGAGGGTTACAACTTCGTTGACTGGACGGAAGGCGAAACAGAAGTATCGACAGAAACGGAATTTAGTTTTACTGCTTCTGCTAACAGAACCCTGGTTGCCAATTTCCAGATACAGTCATTTGTCATAACGGCGGTTGGCGACTTTACCGATGGTGTAAATGTGACTGGCGGTGGCACGTACAACTTCGGAGAAACAGTTTCGCTGCTCGCAATTCCAGGCATAGGGTATGACTTTGTCAACTGGAAGGAAGACGGAGAAATAGTGTCTGAGCTTACTTCAATGAGCTTTCTCGCCAAAGCGAACAGAGACCTGATCGCCCATTTCCAGCCACAGACCTATGAAATACAAGCCACTCCGAATATCGCAGGTGCTGGGGAGATAAGCGGTGCAGGAGCCTATAGTTATCTGGCGTCCGCAGAGGTGACAGCCACCCCTTCTGCCGGATATAGTTTTGTCAATTGGACAGAAAATGGGCAGACACGGTCGAGCAATGTCACTTTTGGTTTTACGGTAACGGGGAACAGAACCCTCGTGGCAAATTTTGAATTAAAATCATTTGCAATCACAACCACTTCCAATCCAGTGGAGGGTGGTTCTACAGTAGGATCAGACAACTACTCCTATGGAAGTTCTGTTTCTGTAGTCGCAACTCCTGGAACAGGGTATAACTTCGTAAACTGGACCGAAAACGGCACTGAAGTCTCGACAGATTTGACCTACACGTTTGTCATCGGGCAAGCCAGAAACCTCGTCGCCAATTTTGAACTCAAATCTTTCGAAATCACAGCATCAGCAAGCCCTGCCGAAGGAGGTGCCGTAGAAGGTACAGGCATCGTCAACTTCGGAACGACAGTTACCTTGACCGCAAGTCCTGCCACCAGCTACGAATTCATCAACTGGACAGACAATGGATCTGAAATAGGCACCAATCTATCCCTTAGCTTTACAGCCGAACAAAGCCGCTCGCTGACGGCCAATTTTGAATTCAACCCATCCACTTCGGTAAAGTGGGAAGCCGAACTGGCTACCGTCTACCCCAATCCGGTTACAGACTACCTAACCGTTGAAATGGATGATTTTGTACAGGCTGTAGTTTTCGAGTTGACCGGAAAAGAAATTCACAGGTCAACATCAAAAAGTCTTGATCTGAGAGATTTGCGGCCCGGCATGTACCTGATCAAACTGGAGGATTCGGATCATAGGCAGATGTCGTTTAGAGTGATAAAGGAGTAATCTTGAGCTTTTATATATCATAATTTTGCAATAAATGGAGGAGACCACCCAAACCTACTATCCCACCCTCAAGCAATCGTTTGGATTAATAGGTCTCCTCCTGCTTTTTTCTCTGGCCGGAGCTATTCCGATGATCATTATTAAAGGAATGCATTTGAACAACGGTGTTTATGAGCAGGTAGCCCAACTGGCTATGTATGTGATTTCGTTTGCTCTTGTTATCGAATTGGCCTGGAAAAACATTCGGAAACAAGGGCTTTGGGATCCAACTCCTAAACGGCAAATGGTTGGCATGGAAATAATTGCAGTACTAGTGATAATGACGATTGCCACGATCATCATTGTCGATCCAATTATAGAGCTTATTCCCATGCCGGAATACTTCAAACGGCTTTTCGAAGAGCTTATGAAGCCGGATCTGACTAGCTTTCTCACATTAGTTGTTGCTGCGCCTATTCTCGAAGAGCTACTTTTCAGAGGTATTATTCTTGAAGGACTTCTTAAAAACTACAGCCCCCCAAAAGCCATCATCTGGTCCGCACTTATTTTTGGAATCGCACACTTCAACCCCTGGCAGGCAATTGGCGCCACAGCGACAGGCGTCTTGATTGGTTGGGCTTATGTCAGGACAAACTCCTTAATCCCTGGCATCATCATACACTTTTTCAATAACCTGTTTGCCTTCGCTCTGATGGCATTCATCAGCGGTGATGTAGAGGACATGACGCTGCCCAATTTAATCGGGAATAATGCGGTGTACCTGGCCATACTAGCTATTGCTTTGGCAACACTTGTCGTTGGCTACCGCTTTATTGAGAGGTGGAGTGAAATAAAAAGTTGATTCCCCAGCGCAAAGATCCTCTTTTGCCAATCTTCTTTCTGGCGTCCGCCTCGAGTTTCAATCCACCTTACCTCACCCCCATCTCCTCATACACAATCGTATGGATCGTTGGTCTTACGGCCAGGTCGTAGATGGCCGTGCTGTTTCTGGTTGGATACACCCGGTTAGACAAGAACACGTACATGAAATCGTACTCGGGGTCGAGCCACACGAAAGTGCCTGTGTAGCCTGAATGCCCAAAGCTTGAAGGCGATGCCTGGCGGGCTACGCTGCTGCTTCTCTTATTGTATTCAATCAGTGGCTTGTCGAAGCCGATCGCCCGGCGGTTGCCCTCCTCGCAGAACTGGCAAACAGAAAACTTCTCCAGCGTTTGAGGCGAAATATAGCGCTCTCCACCGTAGGTACCCTCATTCAGGTACATCTGCCACATGGCCGCCAGGTCGTAGGAGCGGGCAAATAGCCCGGCGTGACCCGAAACTCCATCGAGCATGGCAGCCCCCTCGTCATGCACCACGCCATGCAATTGGGTCATGCGGAAGTAGTTGTCGTTCTCTGTCGGAATAATACGATCCAGAGAATACTTCCTTCCCGCATTGTAACCAAGTGTTGTGCCACCTATTCTATCATAGAAATTCTCATTCAGGTATTCCTGAAAGTCAGTGCCAGTCAACGTTTTTACGATATCCGGATACAGGTAGAAGCTCATGTCGGAATACACATAGCCAGGCTCAGGATTGAGCTTCGACTTTTTGATCTTCTTCAGCAGTGTTTTTTTGTAGTCTTTGTACTCATACAAATTATCTGTGAGCTTGATAGGATAATCGGCAGAGGGCGTGAGTGACAACGTGTGACGTTTGTAGCTGCTATCTTTTTTGTACGCTGATTGATAGAACGGAATCCACGACTTTAGCCTCGCCTGGTGTGTGAGAATATCAATGAACTCCAGCTTGGCTTTGTTTGACCAGCCGAAGTACGGATAGTAGTCTTTTAACCTGGCATGCAGATCGAACTTGCCGTCATCGTGCAGCTTCATGATCGCTGCCAAAGCCGCCGTAATCTTTGTTACCGAGGCCAGGTCGTATATGTCTGTTTTCTTCACTTCCAGCAGGCTGTCGTAGGTGTGAAAACCGTAAGTTTTATGGAAGAATACTTTCCCCTCTTTGGCCAGCATCACTTGTCCCCCAGGAAAAGCTTTTTTCTCAATAGCCAGTGTCATGGCACTATCAATTCGGGTTTCCAGCGTCCGACTGTTGATGCCCAGCTCCTCTGGCAACGTAAATTTAAAGCGCACCCCACCCTCAGTGGTCAGTCCGTGTCCGGCAGGCCATCGCTCATTCACCGTTACAGGCAAGTGCCCTTTGGCTCCAATGCCTCCGAAAATAAGCTGAGCTGCCATGTCTTCAGCTGTTGCGTGCTCCTGATAGGTCGTAAATACCGCATCCGGCTCTGCTATCCAGTCAAGTTTGGAAAGCGTATAAGGATTCCTCATGGCCGCTACCACGGTTGCTTTGCCTTCGACAAGCTCTTTCACAAACGCCTGCACGTTGGCTGACATCCCTTCCCTGTTATTAGCTCTGAGCCCGGAGTGCAACCCAATGAGTACCATGTTGTAGCTTTTCAAGCTATCCCTCACTGCCTCTATTTGCGCTGGGGTTGCATCATTGGGCAATACCAGATGAGGCATTTCAGTATAATCATTCAGTCGGTGCTGGAAAGGAGAAATCGCCTCTACTCCTACGCTAAGGCTTGCCAGCTCCAATGTATCGAGTCGCTTGAGAGGCAAAAGGTCGTTCTTGTTTTCCAACAAAGTAACAGATTCCTCAAACAGCCTCCTGTTAAGCATTTCGTCGCTGGGCCGGTGCAGGTCTTCTAAAACGTGCTCATTGCTCAAAGGACTCCAGCGAGTCATGCCTGTCACATATTTGCCCATCAAAATCTTTTTCACGCTCTCAGCCAATCGCTGCTCTGTGATCTCTTTCTTTATCACAGCCGCTTTCAGGTACTCAAAGGCAACATCCACGTCCTCTGCAAACTCCAGCGCATCGTTGCCGGCCAGAAAAGCCTTTTTCTCCAGCTCGCCTGAAGCGTGGTATTTGGTGACGCCTTTCATATTCAGTGCATCGGTATAAATAATCCCCTTGTAGCCAAGCTTTTCTTTCAGCAAGTCGGTTACCACAGGCTTCGACAAGGTAGTCGGCAAATTCGGCGTATCGTCCAATGTCGGAATTGACATATGGGCCACCATAATACCGGACACGTTGGCTTCGATCAGCTTTTTGAAAGGGTAAAGCTCTACACTATCAAGCCTTTGCATGTCGTGCTTAACAACCGGAAGGTCGTAGTGAGAATCCGTACCTGTGTCGCCATGGCCGGGAAAATGCTTTGCCGAGGCCAACACCCCCTGGCTTTCCAGCCCTTTCACATACGCCAACCCTCTTTGGGCCACCTCGTCCCTGTTCTCGCCAAAAGAACGGTAATTGATCACCGGATTGTTAGGGTTGTTATTCACGTCTACTACAGGCGCAAAATTGACCTGCGTCCCTACCCTCTTTAGCTGCCGGGCAATCGCCTGCCCCATTTGCTCGATCAAGGTAACGTCTTCGATAGCACCCAGGGTCATCTGGTAAGGAAACGACATCGTGCTGTCGAGCCGCATGCCTACACCCCACTCGGCGTCCATAGCGATGGTTAAAGGAAGTTTGGCTTCCTTCTGTAGTTTGTTGATCAAATTGATTTGCCTGACCGGGCCACCCTGAAAAACCACCAAGCCGCCAACATGGCGCTCTTTGATAAGTCGGATAAGTTCCTGGGTGTGGGCTTCGTCTCTGTTCGAATATGCCGCTATCATGAGCAGCTGCCCTATTTTCTCATCAAGTGTCAGGGAGGAATAAACCGAATCTACCCATGCTCTGGCTTTCTCTACTTCGTTGAGTTGCTCAAAGGGCCGTGGAATGGCAGTCTGAGCATAAGCCGAGGTGAAATGAACAAGGACAAGAGAAAAGAAAAAGGTAGCTCGCAGGTAGGTTTTAAACATCATCGATCAGGTTTACTAAAAATACAATTCTACTTAGAAGTTAGCCAGCAGGCAAAACCCATTAACTAAAGCTTCTTAACGCCCAATCCGGGCTTATCAATCAAACTCATCATGCCTTCTTTGATGGTAAAGCCGCCCGACACCACATCTTTGGCCAGATCGAGGCTACCATCGAGGTCTATATACTTTGTGTGAGGGCACGAAAAGGCCACATGCAAACCAGCTGCAATGCTGATGATGCTTTCGTCGTTGCAGCCCCACATCAGGTCAATGCCTGCCTGTCTGGCTATGGTGGCAATTTCTCTGGCTGGCTGAATGCCCCCGCATTTCATCAGCTTGATATTGTAGATGCCGGCTGCCTTGGGATTGTTGGCCAGGCTGAAAGCATCTGCCGGGCCCACCAGTGATTCATCGGCAGCCACCAGGTTCTTCACATAATCGGGAAACTTGCGGTACTCAGCAATGGCCGACTGCTTCAGCGGCTGCTCTATCAGTTCAATGTCAAGATCCTTTGTCGCACTTACATAGGAGATCGTTTCGTCAAAATTCCATCCCTGGTTGGCGTCGATCCTTATCAGGGCCTTATTCCCAATATGCTTGCGAAGGGCGATCGTTCGCTCGATGTCCTCCTCTATCGTCTTACCAAGTTTGACCTTGAGTATTTTGAACCCACCTTTAATAAAATCATCTGCCTCTCTGTGCGTCTCTTCAATACTCATAATCCCAATGGTAACCGAAGTAGCCATCGATTTGTGGTGAGCACCCAGAAAGTGAACCAATGGCACACCCAGGGACTGTGTGAATAGATCGTGCAGGGCCACGTCGAGTGCTACTCTGCATCCCGCACTGGAATCAAAATTGGTATGTATTCCATTGAGTAGTTCGTAAAAGCACGAAACGTCAGAACCCTTCAGAAAGGAGAGATCACTGGAGGTTAAAGTTTTATAACATTCACCTACATCCTCATTCACCACATACTTACTGGGGTTGGCCACGCCCATGCCAACCATACCGTTGTCTGCAACAAGCTCCACAATCACGTTTTCCACCGAATCCACTGTTTTGTAAGAAATGGAGTACGGCTTAGCCAGTTCCAGATTTTCCTTGCGGATATTAATTTCCTTTATTCGCATTCTTTCGTTTGATCAACTCTCTAATTGGTCCTAAAATGTCATCCACTCCTCTTTCCACTGGCAAAGCCACCGGAATACCCAGTTTTTGCTCATACTCCTCTTTGTGCCGAAGCGCCTGATCAATAGTAAGGCCTCTTGTGTTGAGCGTCACTGCAATAACTTCCTTGCCATACATTTTTATCAAAGCAATGTCCTCAGTAATTGGGGGTATCTTGGCATCCAGGTACTCAAAACCGTCGTAGTGAACCCTGGCGGGAGCATGTTGCAAAACCACACCGTCCACGTCGCCAGAAAGCAAAAACTCGGAACCGCATGGCCCGCTAATGTTACGCAAGGCTGCCTGTCCTTCAATCACCATCAGGTCCGGGTTCAGGTCCCTGTCACAGGTTACGAGGGCATTTTCCAGCTCGCCCGACACATAGTCGTTGTAAGTGGAGTCGAGGATAAACCCGTACTTCCATCCTTGCATCCACCCCGTTTGTCCTGTGTAAATCATTTCGGAAATCATACCCTCCTTACGGATGGCCTCCACTATAAACTTGGAGGTGGTGCGCTTTCCAAGTCCGCAGTCGGTGCCCATTACTGCAATTTTGGCAGATTTTATTTTGTATACGTCACCCGTCCAGAACTTCAGGTATTTCCGTTCCCTTGGCTGCCTGATGTCGTGAATTGTGACACCCTTCTCTCTGGCAATAGCAACCAGTCTCTCATTGTCGTTAAGAAATGAGTGAAGTCCGCTGACCACGTCCATACCATTTTCCATGGCAGTAACAACGTCTTCTTCCATCGACTTTGGCAGCTGACCACCTTTCGGAGCCACTCCCACCACACAGTTTTCGGCCTTGCCGCCTGCAGCTATGAAGTCTTTAACTGTTTTGTAAATAGGAATTCCTCTTTCCCTACCATCCAGCACTTTGCCTGCATCCTGGCCAAAAAACACTGGATCGATGACAGCGAGGATATCATATCTGACAGATCCCCTGATAAGCCCGTGGGCAGTTTTGGCCGACTTCGTATCAAAGCTGCCATTGGACAATACGATTGATTTTAATTGCATAGATTGTGAAAAGACAAATAACAAACTCCAAAGCACAAAGAAATTCCAAAAGCCAAAGTTTAAAAACCCAAATGGCATACCCGAGGTAAATCAGCCACATGCGGTCAGCAGATGGTTCGATTGCTTCGGGAACTGGCGCCTATTTGACATTTGTCTTTCGTTATTTGGCGTTTTCGGTCTTCGGTGTAAATTTTACTAAAATTCCACACTCTTCGTTCATAAATTAGAATTTTTCATTGAAGCATTATTTATTCGGGCAATGGTAAGGATAGCAGCTACAAAAAACCATATGAAAAGAAAAAGTACAGCGTTCCCTGCTGATAGACCGAAGTCTCTTGACTACCTGTGGTTTACGTTGGCAGTAGTGCTCCTGGCCACTCAGTTTTCGTGCTCACCGCAACTTGTGCTCAGCAAAAAAATAGTGCTGAAACAAATGGTCAGCAGGTCGCCGGATTTTGCCGATCATTTTACTGGCTTTGTGCTGTATGACCCTGAAACGAAGACTTACCTCGCCGAGCAGAATGGCGACAAGTATTTCACACCCGCCTCCAACACCAAACTATTCACCTACTATTCCGGCCTCCGATTGCTAGGCGATTCCATCCCAGCCTTGAAGTACGCCGAAGCCAACGACACGCTTTTCTTTACCGGCACAGGCGACCCCACCTTCCTGCATCCCGACTTCGAGTATCAACCGGCTTTTGAGCTTCTGTCAGACTCCACTAAAGCGCTGATATGGCAACCTGAAAACTACAAGGATCCGGTTTTTGGGCCAGGCTGGTCGTGGGACGACTACCTCTATTATTATCAGCCAGAAAGAGCGGGGTTGCCAATGTATGGCAATTTCATCCGATTCAGCATGTTCCCGGGAGACACAATGCCGAAGGTAAACCCTCCCTTCTTCCAACAGTTTGTGGAGGCGAGACCTTTCGAAAAGCAAAGAACATTGGTAGAAAGAGACCTTAGCTACAACTCTTACCTGTTTTTTACACCTGAAAAACTCGATACAATAGAGAGAGACGTACCTTTCAAGTACTCATTTTCGCTGGGAAGGGAGCTGCTTCAAGACACCTTAAAGAAGCCTGTCGTCTTTGGTTACAAGCCGGATAGTTTACCATGGAAAACCCTCAAAGGCTATCCCTCGCAAAAAGTGTATCAGGCCATGCTTTGGCCAAGCGACAACTTTATTGCGGAACAGATTCTGGTGATGTGCTCGTCTGGGTTTGGGGATACCCTAAGTGGCAACAATGCCTTGTGGTTTGTGAAGAACAAATACCTCAATGATTTGCCAGATGCACCTATATGGCATGATGGCTCTGGGCTATCGAGGTACAACATGTTCACGCCACGAAGCCTGGTGGCCTTGCTGGAGGAAACTTCTACGCTAGTTGAACAAAAGGAGTTATTCAGGACGCTGGCTATTGGTGGCCAGGCTGGCACCATACGCCGATGGTATGCAGGCGAAACAGAGCCCTATGTTTTTGCCAAAACTGGCACCTTGAGCGGCGTGCACTCTCTCAGCGGATTTATAAAAACCAACTCAGGAAAAGTGCTGATCTTCAGCTTTATGCACAACAATTACCCAGGGTTCACTAACCCTATCAGAGAGCAGATGCAGGAAGTGCTGGAGTTTATAAGGGACAGGTATTGAGGAATTTGAGATTTCTGATTTGAAATTAATGGTTCGCTTAACTTCAAATCAGAAACCCCAAATCAAAATCTTCATGGTTATTCGGTTTCGTATTCTTCCAGAATGCCGCCGGTAAGGCGCATTAGCTCCACTTCTGACTCCACAAGGTTATACTTGGTCTGAAGTTCACTCAACGCAGACCGCAAATAGTTCAATTGCAAATCACGGAAGTCGAATGAGCTGATCGTTCCATTACGATAACGATCCTCACCAAGGGTCAAATTGAACTCAGCTGTTTGTCTGTTTTCAATAGCAATCTGGTAAAGCCGTGCCCGAAGGCGATAAAACTCCAGTGTATTGATTAGATTGTTCTTAAGGCTTTGTTTCAACTCATCAACCCTAATAGCGGCTATTTGCTCGTTGACCTTTGCATTTTCAATTTGTCGACGGATTCTACCTCCGTTAAATATCGTAAAGCTGAGTGTAAAGTTGGCGTTGTAGTTGGTGTTGCCCGACTTGATGCCTGACTCACCCGCCATTCCGTTTGAAAAACTAGCTTTAGTTAGGTTCTGTACCTGGTTATTGTCAGACCCACCCAACGTCATGGTTACGCTAGGATACATCGCCGACCTGGCAATGCCAATGTCTCTTTTGAAAATCTCCTGATTGATGTACTGATTCTTTAGGTTGCTGTTGTTCGCCACCATCCTTGCATACAGCTCATCCAGCGTAAATGGCTGAATTTGCACGGTCAGTGAATCAGTCAAATCGTAGCTCGTTTCCACATCAATACCAAGCAGCAGGTTCAGGTTTCTTATGGCATTCTGAACATTGTAAAGCTGGGTGATGTAATTGGAGGAATCAGTCAGGTAGGCGCTTTTGTCCTGAAGAATGTCAAATGTAACGGCACTTCCCAACTCCCCCTTGAGCTTGCTGTAGTTGTATTTGTCCTTAGAAAGCTGAAGACTGCGTTCGAAAATAGTCAATTGCTCTTCCTGAAGACGAACAGTATAGTAGGCTTCAACTATCCCCTGTATGCTGTTTTCAATCACAATGGTCGCATTTCCCACACTCTGCTGTTGTAAGAACTCCAGCCTCTCCTTGGTGATTTGAACATTAAAGCCATTAAACAGCGTCCAGTTAAGCGACAAGGAAGGTTGCAGATTTCTCGACTGAATAGCTCCCTGCACAAAAGAAGTTGGGTTATTGATTTCAGTCCGGCTGAATCCCTGAGAGAGGTTGAAGGTTAGCGACGGATACAAACCAGCCTGCCCCCATGAGTTGTTACGGGTGGCAATATCAATATTCTGCTTTTCAATCTTAATTGAGAAGTTATTGTCCAGACCTGTGGCAATCGCTTCAGAAAGCGACAGTTCCGTTATGTTTGGTTCTTCGGTCTGGGCATATGAGTTCAGGATGGCCAACGCCATCCCGAACGTTAAGAGTATTTTCTTCATTACAATTGTTAGATCAATGATTAGCTAAGGGCGTAGCCCTTTTTCATTTCTTTCACTGCCGGCTCCACCTCTTCTTTGTTAGGCTTCTCTCCACCAAATAGCAGCCACTTGGAGTATACCCTGATGTCGTTCATCACCATCAAAAACACGGGGAAGAAGAAAAGGATAAACAGCGTTCCCAGCGCAACCCCATAGGCAATAGATATGGCCATTGGGATCAGGAACTGTGCCTGGAAGCTCGTCTCAAGAATGATAGGATAAAGCCCTGCTACGGTTGTTGCCGACGTAAGTACAATAGGTCTGAATCTACTAACACCGGCATCAATCACGGCATCGTGCATGTTCATGCCTTCTTTGAGGTTTCTGTTGAATTGGTCCACCATCACAACGGCATCGTTGATAATTACACCCGATAGCGCCAGCATACCGTAGGCACTAAGAATAGACACTGTCTTGTCCTCAATCCAGTGCCCAAAAATAGCGCAAATGAATCCTAGTGGTATGAGCGAGAAAATCATGAATGGCTGTAGGTAAGACCTTGTCGTAAGCATCAACAGAAGCAAAGTAGCCACCAGACAAAGGCCGAAAATAACCGCACCCGAATCAAGCTCTCTTGAAGCACGACGCTGCTGGCCTTCGAAAGAATATTCCAGCGAGGGGTGCTTCGCCATAATCGGCGGCATTATATCAGCAGTAATTTTCTCAATCAGTGGAGGCATGGATGTGTTATTATTGGCCAGGTCGGCTTCGACTCTTACCTCCCTCTTTCCATTGAACCGGTTAATGCTTAGCACACCTCTTTCGACTTCGTAACTGGCCAGCTGCGATAAAGGATACTCAGCACCATTAGCTGTTCTGATTTTCATCGACTCGAGCTGGCTTACATTAATCCTATCCTCTTCAGGGTAGCGCACCCATACTCTTACTTCGTCGGTACCAATGATGAGCCTCTGCACTTCTTCACCGAAAAAGCCCTGGCGAATTTGCTGAGTTATATCCTGATGATTCAAGCCCATGAAATACGCCAGCGGCTTTAGCTCAAGCTTAATTTCCCGCTGCCCTATGGCCGAATTGTCCGTAATATCTTTCAGTAGATCAATCCTTCTCAGGCTTTCCTTCAGCTCAGCTTTTGCCTCCTCTATTTCGTCAATAAACTTACCTTTCAGTGCAATAGAAACAGGCTTCCCCCATCGCTGAGCCGCCCCTACTGTAAAGTTCTCAGCTTCGGGAATGGGCCCTATTTTCTTCCGAATTTGGTTAGCAACCTCGAACGCTGAAATGTTTTTACCCTCAAGGTCTTCGAAATTAACTCCAACATATCCTACATGGCTGCCGCTGCTACTTCTGCTTGCGCCGGTGCCAATTATTATGTCCACTGATGAGAAGAACGGTTCTGTTAACCCAGCCTCCTTCTTCATTTCTTCATGCACTTCCCATACCTGATCCTGAAATCTTCTCAGGTAGTCTTCGGTGATGCTTTCTCTGGTGCCAGGCTTGAGCATCAAATCGACCTGCAAATCGTCGAAAGGCGTTCGGGGGAAAAACTCAAACCTTATCAAACCTCCTTGTGACATCCCCACTACCATCATCACAAACACCAACGGCCCCATCATGGCAATCCAACGCCATTGAACCAAAAACTTAATGGAGTTTCCGTACAACTTGAAACGAACAAAGTCAATGCCTTTCTCCATTGTTGTCCTGAACCGGTCATACAACGTATCCGGCTTTCTCTTCGACAAAATGGCTTTAGAGGCCAGGTGAGAAGGCAGAATTAAGAAAGCTTCCACAAGCGAAAAGCCAAGGCAGGCAATTACCACCACTGCCATTTCATAGCTGAATCCACCGTTGTCCAGGAAAATCAGTGTTACAAAAGCCAACATAGTAGTGGCAACCGAAGTAAACACCGAAGGCATCATTTCTAATGTACCATCCACCGCAGCCTGTTCGGGTGTTTTCCCTTTTTCAAAATGGGTATAAATATTTTCGGAGATAACAATACCATCGTCCACGAGTATCCCTACTACCAGGAGCATCCCAAATAACGACAGCATGTTAATAGTGATACCTGCTATGCTGCCGACCACAAACATGGCCAGAAAGGAAATCGGGATACCTGCAGCCACCCAAAACGAAAGTCTCAATGACAGGAATAGCCCTAGTGTGATCATTACCAACACGAGGCCCAGCACAAAATTGCTGGTTAACAGGTCTATTCGCTGCTCAAGTATCGAATAGAAATCAAAGTTTGTAAACAAAGTTACGCCTTCATTCTGTGCATTGAAATCTGCTACGTACTTGTCCAGATATTCAGAAATGGCAAGCAGATCCTCCTCAGGCAACTTGCTTACAGAAATATTTACAGCCCTTACATTATTGCTATAATACTTGTTGGGGATGTCAGCAAAACCTAGTGTAACGGTGCCAATATCCTTGAGCAGCACCCGTGTGCCATCGGCATTGGCCTTCAAAACGATATTCCCAATTACTTCTGGGTCATAGTCTTTGGCATTAGCCCGTATCCTTATTTCTTCCTCTGATGTTTTGATAGTACCGCCCGATACGTCACGGTTGTTTACACGAACCGCATTGGCTACTTGCGTAAACGTGATACCGTAGCGAGATAGATTCTCCTCCGGCACCTCAATTGATATTTCCAGATCAGGGAAACCCGACACCCTTACCTGGGTAATCAGGCCCGATTTAAGAAGGTCGTCTTCAATCTTTTCTGCAATGGTCTTAAGTTCCCTAAGGGGCACATTCCCTTTGAGGCCGAGGAAAGAAGCCATGCTGGTGGATTGCTGCTTGAAGACCGTCGGCTTCTCAGCACCTACGGGAAAGGAGTTGATCCTGTCAACTGCGTTTTTTACTTCGGTGAGAACTTCGTCAAGTTCATAGTTGGTTGATGTTTCAATGGTGATGGAAGCTGAGTTTTCGCTCGACACAGACCTCACCTCCACAATACCAACAATTCCCTTCAGTGCCTCCTCTATTTTAATAGTAATACCCTCCTCCATTTCCTCCGGAGCCGCACCCGGGTAAGACACCGACACGGTAATCATGTTGGGCGTTCTTTCAGGGAAGAAGGACTTCTTCATGGTCAGGAAGCTGGCCAGCCCCAGAAGAAACACCGCAAACAGTATTACGTTGGCCCAAATTGGATACTTAATAAAGAATGATAAAATTGTTCTCATATCCTCGGGGTTATTTAATGATTTCCACTTTCATTTTCTCAAATGCATTCAGCGGGGCCTCGGTCACTAGCGAATCTCCTTCCTTCAGTCCTGTAATCAGATAAGTATTTTCATTGTTTTTGATCACTGACACACTTCTGCTGCCCAGCTGTCCATTATTGTAAACAAAGACTTCACCTTTATTCCTCACCACACCTCTTGGCACTTCTATAGCGTTGTCGACCATTTTCCCCGGAATCACAACCTTCAGGTATAGCCCGTCATACAAAGCCTGCTTCTGGTTGTTTTCCACCGACACATACACATGGAAAGTCTGTGTAGTGGGATCGATATAGTCTGTCATTCTGATGACTCGTCCCGTCAGAGGGTTCGACTCATCCTCACCCTTTATCACCTTCACCCGCTTGCCAAGCTCTACAAACTGAATGTCCTTGGCTTCAATGGGCACCTTAATTTCGAAGGCATCAGTACGCAGGATTCGGCCGATATTGGATCCGGGGTTTACATAAGTTCCAGGCTCTATATTAACGACAGAAATACTGCCATTATAGGGAGCAATCATGTGGTACTTTCTCAGGTTCTCCTCAAGTCCCCTAATAGAATAGAATTCACTTAGAATGTTCTTGGTGGCTAAAAAAGTCTTCTCCTTGATGTCTGTTATTTCAGGAAGTTCCGGAAGCGGGCTATCTGTTTTAATGTTCCCAAAATAGGTTTGCCACGCTGGGAAACTGCTGGCATAGTCCACTTTCAGGTCTGGCAAAATTGAAGCGATGAGGTTAAGGAAACTGCTTTTTCTCGCTTGAAGATTCAGCCTTGTTTCTACGTCATTGACCCTAACCAGCAGTTGGCCTTTCTTAAAATTCTGGCCTTCCTTCAGTGGTACATCACCCATGATCAACCGTCCTCCAACCTCTGCCAACAAATCGATGGGCTGCGAAGAACCTACTCTGCCATAGGCTTCAACTTCCGTTTCAACGTTCTGGAAAGCCACTTCCCTCACCTTCACATAGTTGACAACAGCAGGGGCTTCTTTTTCAGGGGGTAGTTCCTTTTTTGCCGCCAAAAAGCTGTAAAGGCCAATGGAACCAGTCACCATTAACACGACAACGAGAAACGCAATGAGTTTTCTTCTTAAAGACATAGAAATTTATAGGTCAAAATTATATTACTTAGTTATGTGAAGGCTGTCTAATGCTAAATAATGGATTCTATTTTTACAATAGGCTCTAATCTCGAATAAACCCGCTCAGGGTGGGCTTTGTTTTCTGCTGTGGATTAATAAAAGCAATACGCCGACAGTTTGCTGCGTACTGTCTATCGGACGCAAAAAGCTTGCAAAGGTTGTTTAAAATGCGGATAATTTTCCTGGTTTCGGACGATTGGCTGAATTATCGGGAAGTTCTACCAAATTTCATAGAAGAGTGGAAGCTGTTCGGGGAAATGCCTGCTAATTGGTAGCTGCATCAGTTGATATTACCTCAGCAATTGGCTAAATTGAGCAAGACTCAAAGGCATCAACCCACTGTCAAACTTGCGAAGAATGGATGACAAGGAGAAAATCCTGACACTTCACCCACAGGGTAAAAAGGGTGTGAATATTATGAAACATAAATATGATGTGATTTATGATTTCATAGCAAAGGAGTTGAAAGACGGAAAACTCAGGACATTCGAAAGCCTTTCTGACCAGGCAGTGAGGGAGTTGACAGCCTCATTCGATGGAAAAGTGATGTGGTATTTCGTTACCGTTAAACTGGATATGGAAGCCAGAGGAATTATTGAGCGAGTTCCTAAGACCAGCCCCCATCAAATTCGGCTGCGAACGTAGCATCACACCTTCCCAAACCTTTCAAATGCCTTCCTTTCCAATGCCTCCCTGTGGTCGGGGTGGGCTATATCAATTAGCAAACGAGCTCTTTGATGCAGTGTTTTTCCGTACAGGTAGGCCACCCCCCATTCGGTAACTATATAATGAACATGGGCTCTGGTAGTCACCACCCCGGCTCCTTCTTTGAGAAATGGTACAATCTTGCTTTCTCCTCTGCCCGTGACCGAAGGCAGGGCTATGATCGGCTTTCCTCCTTTTGAATAGGACGCTCCTCTTATGAAATCCATTTGTCCCCCTACTCCGGAGTAGTGCAGCGTGCCGATGGAGTCAGCGCAAACCTGGCCTGTGATATCAATTTCGATGGCCGAATTGATTGATGTTACTTTGGGGTTGCGACGGATAGTGGCCACATCGTTAACAAAAGCGACATCGTAAAGATTGACCGATGGGTTGTTGTCGATAAAATCATAGGTAAGCTTGCTGCCCATTACAAAGGTTGACACAATCTTGCCTCTGTTAATAGCCTTCATGCTGCCGTCGATTACGCCGGATTCTACCAGCGGCACCACGCCATCCGAGAACATTTCGGTGTGAATACCCAAATGCTTGTGGTTGGTAAGCTGAGAAAGCACTGCGTTGGGAATGGCTCCAATACCCATTTGCAGGGTGGCACCGTCTTCTACCATGCCTGCAATGTGCTGACCAATCTTTTTCTCAACCTCACTGATCGGAGGCGAAGGCACTTCATGTATCGGCACTTTTCCATCAACCAAATAGTGAAACTTACTCACCGGTAAACAGCTGTCTCCGAAAGTACGAGGCATCAATGGATTCACCTGAGCAATCACTACCTTAGCCGTTTCAATCGCAGCCAGAGTGGCATCCACAGACACGCCGAGCGAACAATAGCCGTGTTTGTCAGGTGGGGTAACCGAAACAAGCGCCACATCAATCGGGAGGATTTTCTCTCTGAAAAGCCTAGGAATCTCACTTAAAAATATGGGTATGTAGTCAGCTCTATGCTCCTGCGTAGCTTTGCGCACATTGGCACCCACAAAAAGCGAATGAACGTGGAAGCTTTCGGCATATTCAGGCTTTGCATAGTCAGCAGAGCCCTCGGTGTGGAGGTGCATAATTTCCACATTTCTTAGCTCGGGCGCTTTCGCCACAAGGGCGTCTATCAGTACCTTGGGTGCCGCAGCCACACTGTGAATAAAAACCCGGTCATTAGACTTTACAACCTTCAGCGCTTCCTCGGCACTTACAACTTTCCTTTCCATGATTGAGATGATTTATGTTGGTACAAAGGTATTACCCACTATAAAACGTCAGGATGATTTCGCTACCAAAGTATACTGATTATTATCATGCAGTTATAATTCACCTTTGAGTCTTATATTCGCAACATCAACTGAAAAGCATGCAATACGATATTACGATCATTGGTGGAGGGATTGTGGGATTGGCCACCGCTTACCAACTAAAAAAGAAACGACCCGGACTTAAGGTTTTGCTCATCGAAAAAGAGCCCAGACTGGCAGCTCACCAAACGGGCAACAATAGTGGGGTTATCCATTCCGGCTTATATTATAAGCCAGGGAGTCTGAAAGCGACGAATTGCATCAATGGCTATAACATGCTGCTTGAATTTTGTAACGAACAAGGAATTGAGTATGACCTCTGCGGGAAAATTGTGGTAGCCACGTCGAAAGAAGAGTTACCGCTGCTGAATAATCTTTTTGAAAGAGGTATCCAAAATGGTCTGGTGAAAAATGAACGGCTTACTGCGGAGCAATTAAAAGAAAAGGAGCCATACGTAAATGGCATTGAGGGGATTTGGGTGCCTTATACCGGCATTATCAGCTACAAAGATGTATCGGCCAAACTGGCCGAAGTGATAAGAAAAGATGATGGTCAGATTCATATAAGCGAAGCAGTTAGGGAAATCAGAAAGGAAGCCGGAGGTTGCACGGTGGTCACTAATAAGGACACCTACCAAACGAAACTGGTGGTGAACTGCGCCGGTCTCTATTCCGACAAAATCGCCCGGATGACCGGACAGGAAGTCAATATCAAGATTGTGCCATTTAGAGGTGAGTACTACAAGATAAAAGAAGAAAGAAAGTACCTGGTCAAGAACCTGATCTACCCGGTACCGGATCCTAATTTCCCATTCCTTGGCGTACACTTCACACGAATGGTGGGCGGCGAAGTGGAAGCTGGCCCCAATGCGGTGCTGGCCTTCAGAAGAGAAGGATACAGCAAGTCAAAAATCAACCTTTTTGAGCTGGTAGAAACACTGGCCTGGCCAGGATTTCAGAAAGTGGCCTGGAAATACTGGAAAACAGGCTTTGGCGAAATGTACAGGTCGTTCAGTAAAACAGCTTTCACCACTGCCCTGCAAAAGCTCCTTCCTGATTTGAAAGAGTCGGATCTTGAACCGGGCGGAGCAGGTGTGCGTGCCCAGGCTTGCGACCGAAACGGTGGCCTGCTCGACGACTTCCTGATTTTGGAAAATGACATAGCTGTGAATGTTTGCAATGCGCCGAGCCCGGCAGCCACCTCCAGCCTTTCGATAGGAGAAACCGTATCGAATATCGTACTCAAGAGGTTTTGAGTGCAGCGTGAGAAGTGCGAGGGTGAGGATAAACCTTTTTACTTTCACTATTAACTGATAAATTTCTTCCATGTCCAGATACGCTCGTCATTTGTCGCTTAAAGAAATAGGCCCAGCTGGTCAGCAAAAGATTGCGGAAGCCAGGGTACTGGTGATTGGTGCGGGCGGATTAGGCTGTCCCGTCTTGCAATATCTTGCTGCAGCCGGCGTAGGGCGGATTGGCATTGTTGACAACGACGTCGTTTCCATCAGCAACCTGCAACGACAGGTACTCTTCAGAGAAAGTGACATAGGCAAAAATAAGGCTGGAGCTGCCAAAAGCCACCTAATGGCGCTGAACTCCACTATCGAGTTAGTAGCTTACGAGGAGAAAATCACCTCTGCAAATGCACTCGATATTGTCGCCGGGTTTGATCTTGTGATCGACTGCACCGACAACTTCCCCACCCGCTACCTCATGAACGATGTATGCCTTTTGGCAGACAAGCCATATATCTATGGTGCGATTCATCGGTTTGAAGGGCAGGTGGCCGTGTTCAACCTCACAAAAGAAAGTGCTAACTACAGAGACCTCTACCCTACTCCTCCAGCGGCCGGTTCGGTGCCTACTTGCGAACAAGAGGGCGTATTAGGTGTGCTTCCAGGACTTATCGGAACCATGCAGGCCATAGAAGCACTCAAAATCATTACCCAGTCTGGCGAAGTGCTGGATAGTGCCTTAGTAATGCTTGGTGCGTGGGACAACACCCGCCAGCGGATGATGATAAAGCCAAAGGGTACCAGAGCCAAAGTGACCAAGCTTATCGACTACGAGGCGTTTTGCGGCATTAAGAACTACCAGGAAAATATGAAAGAGATAACCGTTCAGGAGCTAGACTCATGGAAGAAAAACGGCGTCAGCTTTCAGCTGATCGATGTAAGGGAGGCCCACGAATATGAAACGGTGAATATGGGTGGAGAACTGATGCCCATGAGCGAGCTTCAGGAGTATCTGGACTTGATTGATAAAGACCGTCAGGTGGTAGTTCATTGCCACCATGGAGGGCGCAGTGCCTCGGTTATTCAAGCGCTGCAATCACGGTACGGGTTCGACAACCTCTATAACCTCATCGGCGGCATTCATGCCTGGGCCGAAGAGATTGATCCAAATCTTCCAACTTATTAAAGATGTCACTTACAATCGAAGTAGTCTGCTACAACATCACTTCAGTGCTCAACGCCATTGAAGGTGGTGCCAGTCGCATAGAGTTATGTGATAGCCCTGGCGATGGAGGCACCACACCCTCCGCTGGAATGATCCTGACTGCTAAAGAAAAGGCACGAATACCAGTGTTCGTCATGATCAGGCCAAGAGGTGGCGACTTCCTCTATTCCGATGAGGAGTTCGAGGTAATGAAAAAAGACATTGAATCGGCGAAAAAACTAGGTGCAGACGGTTTGGTCTTTGGCATACTCAAAGCCAATGGGGAAATAGATACGGAAAGAAACAGGGAGCTTGTGCAGCTTGCCAGGCCGCTGAAAGTCACCTGCCATCGGGCATTTGACATGACCAATGATCCCCACGAAGCCCTCGAAGCCTGCATTGAAGCTGGCTTTGACAGGATCCTCACCTCCGGGCAGCAGGCCAATGTTTACGACGGCAGGCTATTGCTAGCGGAGCTGGTGAAAAAAGCCGGCGACCGAATCATCATCATGCCAGGCGCTGGCGTAAGCGAAGAAAATGTGGCCGATCTGGTGAAAACCACTGGAGCGAAAGAAATCCATATTTCAGGGAGGAGCTTTGTCGACAGCCCCATGGCATACAGAAACCCCGCCGTGTCTATGGGAGACGACCCAAGAGAGTACCAGAAGCTGGTGGTAAGTGTGGCAAGAGTGAAAAAAATTCGCTTTCTAGCAGAAGGTGTCAAAAAATAGTAAGGGGCTGTCTCAAAAGCCCAATTGGTTTATTGAGACAGCCGCACTATGGTGTTACCTCTCCCAAAAGAACGGCGGCTGAATGCCCAGCGACCGAAGGTACACATAGCCTTGTCCCCTGTGGTGAATCTCGTTGTCGATGAAATAGAAAAGGTTGGACACCACCGTTCCCTCATACTGCCCAAAAAGCTTGATTTGCTCCTGGAATCTTTCTGCTGAAAGCTGCTTCCAGTAGGAGTTAATTTGCTCTGTAGAGTCGTCCCATGCCTTCAGTACATTTTCTTTTCTTCCTTCAAACTGCATCTCTTCATTGAAGGGCGATGTTTTGCCGGTAACAATTTCCTTAAGGCCTGGCACCGCTATGGCAAGCATCTCACTAACGAGTTTCGAAAATGGTCGCATGCCGCCAATGGAATGTTCAAAAAACTCCTTTTCAGGGAAAGATTCTATCACCCGGCGGGTCAGGCTTCTATGTCCCTGCCAGTGTTTGAGCAACTGCTCTGGTGAAATTACTCCGGCTTCAATCTGAGTGTTTAGCTGATTCATGATGTGTGATTTTAGGTTTAAAATTTCTTTGATGAAGCCAAGCTAGCACCGGCCACTGACAGCTGTCTGTCAGTGGATTTTTTTACATAAAAACTTTTTTCTTCAATTAGTAAACCAGCCAAATGTCTGTTCAACTTTGTAGTTTGATAATACTCTCAAAAATTCTAGCTTCAACCCTATGAAACAATACCTACTCGCCGAGTGCAACTGGAAAGACATCAAGGATCGCCAAATCGATTTGGCCATTTTACCCTGGGGCGCCACAGAGGCCCACAACTACCACATGCCTTATGGCACCGACGTATACGAAGCTGACAGCATAGCCGCTGAGGCAGGTCGTATCGCCTGGGAAGCTGGCGCAAAATTGACAGTGCTACCCACTATCCCCTTTGGCGTAAACACCGGCCAAACTGACATCAAGCTAGACATTAACCTCTACCCCAGCACGCAGCTGGCTATTCTCAACGATATCGTTGAGGTGCTCAACCGGCAGGGCATTTTCAAGCTACTGATTGTCAACAGCCATGGCGGCAACGACTTCAAAACCATGCTGCGAGAGTTGGGGGTTAGGTACCCAAAAATGTTGCTCAGCACCTGTAACTGGTTCCAGTCAATGGACAAGAAACAGTACTTTGAAGAGCCTGGAGATCATGCCGACGAAATGGAAACCTGCCTCATTATGCACCTGAGACCCGAGCTGGTGCTGCCGCTCGACCAGGCCGGAGACGGGAAAGACAAAAAGCCACGTATTCAGGGTTTCAAAGAAGGCTGGGCCTGGAAAGAAAGGGAGTGGTCAAAAGTATCGGCAGATACAGGTATTGGTAATCCGAAAAAATCTACGGCGGAAAAAGGAGCCAGGTTCTTCACAGACGTTACACAAAAACTTGGCAAGTTGATGTTGGAGCTTTCGCAAATTGGTAAAGAGGACTTTTATGAATAGTTTTTTCACCCGCTTAAAAAGTAATTAAGCGGGCCGTAAGCATTTCTTTGGCTTTTTGATAAATCCGCAGCATCTTAGAAATGGATTGAATCAATTCGTTCCATTGCTACATTATGAAAAAGACATATACCTACACCCTATTTATTGCTTTAGCATTATTAGTCGCCGCTGCCATTGCCGGCATTGGACTTAGCTCCCCAATCAGTGGACCCTTGTTGATTGCAGGCCTTCTCTTACTGGCGTTTGCATTTCGAGGAAGTGAAAAAGCAAAAGGCTATAGTTACTCTGTAGTCATTTTTTCATCGGTTGCTGCCGCTATGTACTACCCCGCACCGTTTCAGCAAATCGGCGACTTCAAGCTGGGCACTTTGATAGTTCCGCTGCTTCAAATCATCATGTTCGGCATGGGCACGTCCATGAGCATCAAAGATTTTGAAGGAGTGGTCAAAATGCCCAAAGGAGTAGGCGTTGGTTTGCTGTGTCAGTTTACCATTATGCCGCTGCTCGGATTTGGAATAGCCAAGCTTTTTAACTTCCCTTCTGAAATAGCCGCCGGTATTATACTGATTGGCTCGGCTCCAAGCGGGTTGGCCAGCAACGTGATGGCCTACCTGGCTAAAGCTAATGTGGCCCTTTCGGTAACAATGACAGCCGTAGCCACTATGCTGGCCCCGCTAATGACACCCTTATGGATGAAGTTACTAGCCGGACAATATGTTCCCATCGAATTTTGGGGGATGATGTGGAGCATTGTCAAAATTGTGATCATCCCGATCATTGGTGGCCTGATCTTCAACAAACTCTTTCACGGAAAGGCCCCCTGGGTCGACAGAGCGATGCCCCTTTTGTCAATGGCGGGCATTGCCATCATCATCAGTATCATTACCGCCTCTGGCAGAGATGCTCTCCTCACTTATGGCGTTGTCCTCGTTTTCGCAGCCCTGCTGCACAACACGGCTGGTTACTTTCTAGGTTATAAGCTTTGTAAAGCCATCAAATTACCAGAAAGAGACTGTAGAACAATTGCCTTTGAGGTAGGTATGCAAAATGGCGGACTCGCTTCGGGAATAGCGCAGGGGATGGGAAAAGTTGCTACTATGGGCCTCGGCCCCTCTGTCTTTGGTTCATTGATGAACATTACGGGATCTATCCTGGCAAATTGGTGGAGAGATAAACCAACGGGTGAAAAAGACCCAAAATGAAAAGGCTTCTGCTTCCGGCAGCCGTTTGGCTACTTTTCACACAAGGTGTTTTCGCCCAAACGGCCTCTTCCTTTGATGTCAACGACAGGCTGGGGCGTGGCATCAACATGGGCAATTCCTTTGAGGCACCTACCGAAGATGCCTGGAGCAACCCCTGGCAGCCGGAGTACTTCAAAATAATAGCTGACCTTGGCTTTCAGCATGTGAGGCTCCCCGTCCGCTGGGAAACACCGGAACGGAGCATGGTCGACTCGCCTTATACGATCAATGCAGACTTTTTGCAGAGAATTCAGGCCGTTGTCGACACGGCACTGAAATACAAGCTGCATATCATCGTGAATATGCACCACCACGACTCGCTTTTTGAGAACGTGGCCCGGGAAGAGACCCGGTTTCTTTCGCAGTGGAATCAAATTGCCAACCATTTCAAAGATTACCCCGACAGCCTCTTGTTTGAAGTACTGAACGAGCCACACGGAGAGATAACCCCAGCACTATGGAACGACCTTTTTGCGAAAGCGCTGACTGAAATCCGAAAAACGAATCCTACAAGAAGCGTGATATTGGGAGTGGCAGAGTATGGTGGACTTACTGCTGTTCCTCAATTGGAGATTCCTGCTGATGACCACCTCATTCTTAGCATCCACTATTACAACCCCTTTCACTTTACCCACCAGGGAGCTGATTGGGTGGGCCCGGAAACCCAGGCATGGCTTGGTACTGAGTGGAATGATACGGAAGCCGAGCGACTGACAGTCGTCAACGAATTCAAGGTGGCCCAGGCTTTCGCCGAGGAACACAACCTGCCGTTCAATGTTGGTGAGTTTGGTGCCTATAGCACAGCCGATATCGACTCAAGGATTCGCTGGACTACCTACCTCGCCCGCTGGTTTGAGTCGCAAAAGATGAGCTGGGCCTATTGGGAATTTAGCGCAGGATTCGGCATTTACGATCCTGCCAACAAATCGTTTCTTGAACCTCTGGTAGATGCCCTGCTGCACAACCCCATGCCGGAGCCCACCCAAGTCAATACCAAAGTGGTGTACCAAAGTGATTTTAGCTCTGGTCGGGATGGTTGGCTTGTGGTGAATCAGGGAGGTGCCGCCTCGCTATTAGACAATGCTGGCAATAAACTCACAGTGGCGATATCAGGCGGTGGCACTGAAGGCTGGCATATTCAACTCACCAAAACCGGTCTTTCGTTCACGAAAGGAAAGACTTACCAAATAGGCTTCAGCGCCAAAGCAGATGAAGCCCGGGCGGCTACCTTCTATGCCGGCAAAAACAGCGACCCATGGACGGCATACAGCGGATACAATGGTGTGACCATACCGGCAACAGAAACGAGGTTTATTTTCACCTTTACGATGAACGAACCCACCGACGATCAGGCGAGATTGGTGTTTGATCTTGGTAAATCGGTAGTGGATTTGAGCATCTCCGATATTTTGGTTGAAGAGGTTCTCAACTCAGTTACTGCACTGGACGATGAGTCGGGGGGAAATATTAGGGTATTCCCCAACCCTACTTCGTCCCAATTGTTTGTGAGTGGATTGGAAAATTACCACAGTGCCCGGGCATTCGATATGCAGGGCCGTTTTGCTGGTATGCTCCCCTTTGAGCCAGCCAGCAGATCAATCGACATGGGTCGGCTTCCGGCGGGGCTCTATTTGGTTAGGCTAACGAAGGGAGCGATCAGCGAGACTTTTCGGGTAATAAAAGAGTAGCTCTCAGAAAATTATTTAAGAATTTCGCCTTTTGAAGGTGATATTCTCCCTCTTTTCTGCACTTATAATAAAAGCTATTACATGGAAGTAACCGAGAACCTTGAAAGAAAGCCCTTCATGGCGGCGACGGCTGACGACAGACTCGCCTTTTTTGAGGCGCTCTACGAAGACGCTTTCCCCGCAGCAGCCAGGTTCGTTCACCGTATGGGTGGCAATCTGGAGGATGCCCGTGATGTTTTTCAGGACGCCCTGGTTCTCTTTTATGAGAGCCTCACTGCGAAAAAAGTACATGTGGAAATTTCCCACAAAGCGTATTTACTTGGAATATGTAAACACTTGTGGATTCGAAAAGCAAAAGCCCGAAGCAACGAAGTCCACCTGGAAGAGTGGGAAAAGTGCCTCAACGTGCCCGACCTCAACGAAGCGCATCCTTCGGCTAACAAACTGCTCGCCCTGCTGGAACTTGCAGGCCAAAAATGTCTGGACCTGCTGAAAAGCTTCTATTATGATCGCCTGAGCATCCCACAAATAGCCTCCAGTTTCGGCTTCGGCAGCGAGCGTTCAGCTACGGTGCAGAAGTACAAATGCATGGAAAAGGTAAGAAACGAAGTAAAATCAAAAGCACTGCACTATGAGGACTTCACTGACTGAAATAGCGCAAATTGAAAGCTACCTTCAGGGGAATCTCGGTATCGCTGCCACCCTCCTCTTCGAGGTAAGGATGCTGCTGGAGCCATCGCTTAGCGCTAGCGTAAAGCTCCAAAAGATCATTTCAGAAACAGTTCTTCTTCATGGACGAAACCAACTTAGAAAGGAACTTACTGCAATAGATCACAAGCTTTTTACGGCTGCCGACAAAAGAGCTTTCAGAACGGAGATCGATCAAATTTTCAACCAGGATAAATAACATGAACATCCAAGCCAACCTTGTTCCCATGGTGATTGACAACAATAGCCGTGGGGAGCGAGCCTACGACATATTCAGTCTGCTGCTCAAAGAGCGCATCGTTTTTCTTGGAACCAAAGTCGACGACGTGTCGGCCAACCTGGTGGTTGCCCAACTGCTCTACCTCAACAGCATCGACCAAAAGTCGCCCATCAACTTGTACATCAACAGCCCAGGCGGGGTGGTGTACGCAGGCCTGGCCATTTACGACACGATGCAGATGATACAGGCGCCGGTATCTACGGTAGCAGTAGGCGTAACAGCCAGCATGGGCACAGCGCTGCTTTGTGCAGGTGCAAAAGGTAAGCGCTATGCTCTACCCCACTCCACCATCCACATGCACCCGACCGGCGGCGGTGCTCAGGGCTACACCGAAGATGTACGAATTGCCACCCGGGAGCAGGAAAGGCTGCAAACTCAGCTATTCCACTTAATGGGCAAGCACACCGGGCACAGCTGGGAAGAAATTGAGGCGTTTTTTCTGCGTGACAAATACCTGAACGTCCTCGAAGCCAAAGCCTTCGGCATCATCGACGAGGTACTCGGCAGCACCGACGACATCGTTGTGCTGGAAAAAGAGGGTTTTAAAGTGCGTTTGGCCTCTCCCAAATAAATCGCCCAAGTGCAGAAACTTCAGAACTACGATTTACCACCATGGCGGGTGGCCGAAAAATTGGCGGGCAGATGCGGGTAAAGGCCTGTGCGTTTAATTTTTCAAGACTTTTGCTTACTTTTTGTCGTTTGAAAAAGTAAGAGCCCAGCGGCTTGAGCGAGATTACTCGCTTGCACACCTCCCGTTCTCTCCCTATCTTACTCGACCAACCCGCTTAACTCATGAAACTACTCTACACCCTACTTCTACTTATGCCCTTTGCTGCCAACGCCCAAGCCCCCGGAAGCCTGACCATCAAAAAAGTGGCCGACTTCGACGTAAAAGAAACTCCCGACAAAACCTGGGAAGCTGCCAGCTGGGTAGAAGTACCTCAGAGAAGCGATAACGGTGTGACCTATGCCACCAAAGCGAAGATCTTGTATTCTGAAACCGGCATTTACTTTCTCTTCCACTGCGAAGACAACAAGCTCACCGCCACCATGACCCAGGATTTCGACGACCTGTTCAAAGAAGATGTGGTGGAAGTATTTCTATGGACTGATGAAAGCACCCCAATCTATTTCGAATACGAGCTTTCCCCTCTCAATTATGAGCTACCCATCCTCGTGCCCAATTACGGTGGCAAATTCCTGGGCTGGAGGCCCTGGCACTATTTCAACGAAAGAAGAACAAAGCACGTAACGACAGTTGAAGGTGGCCCAAAACGAAGCAATGCCGACATCAAAGCGTGGACGGCCCAATTTTTCATTCCCTATGTGTTGTTAAACCCGTTAAAGAATGTACCTCCCACCAGTGGCACGAAATGGAGGGCCAATATGTACCGCCTCGATTACGACGGCGGCAAGCAAACCCGCTGGGCCTGGCAACCCATCCGCACCAACTTCCATGATTATGAGATGTACGGGACTTTTGTGTTTGAGTGAGGTGACTATCTACGGGTATGCTTTCGTAAGACTTCCTTATTGCTTTTCACCTCTCCCCTTTCTATTTGACCTTCTGCGACATCCAGTCGCTGCAACTGAGCATTTGTAAGAGTAACAGCTTCCTCTGATTCTTTGAGAATATCATAGATTTCGCTAAGAAGCTCCTCATTCTGGTTTTCTTTTACCAGGGTCATTATTTTATCCTTGATAGTCATATATCAAAAATAGAAAAAGTGGCCAAATACTTTTCTGCTCAACAACAGATTAAAATTCAAAATCCCCAACGGACTCGGCAGCCCATCCGCACCAACTTCCATGATTATGAGATGTACGGGACTTTTGTGTTTGAGTGAACCGACAAGAGGCTATTTCTGGCCGATTCGCTTCACTCGACTTTCTTCAAGCTTGTCATTGATATAATGTTGCCGTTCCTTGAAAGTCACTCCCTGTCCCTCACTGCTAATTTCATTCCTGGCAGCCAGCATCATCTTTGCTGTATCGAAAGACTTTACTTTTTTAATCGCTTCTATATTTTAAAAAGTCGTTAGGGCTTCTGGCGTCGATGATGGAGTAGCCCCGTCTCAAATTTAAATCTGGAGTACTCAATCTAAAAGGTAGCTACACAAAGACAAAAAAGCTTATAGCTGTTAAATATGCTAGAGAGTGGTAAATTTAATTCCTTTGAAAGCCATCTTTAGAATTTTGCGGCGGGTTGAGCTAAAATCTTTCTTCGGATGCCCAAGTGATATTCTCCCTCTTGAACCAGAACGTTACATAGTCATCCGAGGCAATTTCTTTTATTAGGGCCATGGCGATATCATAACCATTGTTATGATAAATAACAATCTTATTGAGATCGTTACAATAATATAATGTTCTGTCTGGATATTCTTTACTGTCCAGAACTTGATAGATATTTTCTTGAATTCTTTGCACATCTATCATCTTAAATGATATCAAAAAACCATCTCCATCAGTTAGAAAATACCATTTGGCCTCACCATCAAAATGTTTTACATCACCAGATTTATCAAAAACCTTATAAAACCCTTCGAATTCATAAATTTTATGAAGGTTTGATTGACAAGTGGCTGAAGTAAACCCCAACGAGAGCAAGAAACTAAGTGAAATCTTCAATGATCTCATAAAGACTTGTGTCGAGCTATATGATAAATGTTTTTTACATAGGTTCAAATTAACCGATGTTTCAAATGAATGGAAATTAAAAAATAGAAGAGGAAGACTCTTCCAGTCTCCCAATAAAAGGGGCTTAATCCCTCTTAATATCAAATCAGTAATCATTGATCACCATTTAACAGAAACCTGAGTCCTCCCTGTCTAAAAATAACAGCATTAAATGTCCTAAGCAAATAATCTCTTCACTTAGACAAGCCGTCTAAGACGGGAAACTAAAAAAGTAACGAAAAGAACTGACAAATAGGGGTAACTCCTGCCTTCGAAATGATGCCAGTACATTTAAGGACATTTTAACTATCAGTAACTGGCGGGGATTTTACTAGTTTTCTGGCACAATGTCTTGCCTATCGTACTTCAAGACATTCGATAAAAAACCTGCATCAGAAATCTCAAATCCAAAACCCCCTACAACTCCACCGTCTTCCCAGTCCTGAAGCTTTCATCAGCTGCCAATACTATGCGTAAACTGTTTACCGCATCGGCCAGGTGGTCAGTCAGGTCAAGGTCTTCTTTGATGGCTTTGAGCAGATACAATTGCTCAAGCTCGCAAAGCCCGTCGTGGTCAGGTTCGCTGGAAGTGTCCACAATTTGGTCGGGCTTTACATACTCACCTTTGTCGTTAGTTGCCGCATAGTGTACTTTCAGGCTGCCCGTTTTGCTGTGGCCGTCAATGTCCTGTGAGCCATCTCCTTTGGGAGCATCCACTATGTTGACGCAACCTTTCGGCCCAATCACATCTTTGACAAAGTAAGCCACCTCGCTCATCATCGGCCCCCAGCCAGCTTCGTACCAGCCTACTGAACCATCGTCGAAAGTCACCTGAAGCTGACCGTAATTGTACATGGTAGGTTTGATCTCATCCGTCAGCCTGGCGCCAATAGCACTTACACGAATCGGCTTGGCCCGGGTCATCATGCACATCACATCTACGTAATGCACACCACAGTCCACAATGGGCGACATCGTATTCATCAGGTTTTTGTGGGTTTGCCAGTGCTTGCCGTTGCTTTGCTGGTTCAGGTTCATGCGCATTACCAGCGGCTTACCGAGCCCCTGCGCTATTTCCACAAACTTGGCCCAGGCCGGATGCACTCTTAGTATATAACCTACTACTACTTTCTTATTCACCGACTTCGCCATGTCCACCACACGCTGCGCTTCCTCTACGGTAATGGCCAATGGCTTCTCCACAAACACATGAGCGCCAGCTTTCAGGCTCTTCAGTGTATAGTCCACGTGGGTTTCGGCGTAAGTATTTACCGAAACAACATCTGGTTTGGCAAGTGCCAGTGCCTCGTCAAAATCGGCATAACAAGGATAATCTCCACCCAACTCCTTATTCAGTTTCTCCCGGCTTTCTGCCGTGCGGCTTACAAGCCCCACAATTTCAAAATCGTCCAACTTGTGGTAGGCCCTTGCATGTGATGCACCCATATTGCCGCATCCGGCTACTAATACTCTCAATTTATCGCTCATGTCTTTGGTGTTGTAATTTTGCTACTTCAATTAACCCTCCAGGGGCTCGCAGCCCTTGGAGGGTTGAAACCTGCTTTAAATAGAAACTTTTTTGCCCTCTTTTCAAAGTAAGAGATGATTTGCCTAAAGAAGCAAAGGATAACTGGTCAATCTGCTTCCTTAACAATAAATTGACCTCGAATTATCTAATATTGCCTTTCTAATGTCTGCTTATTCCATCTCTCACATAAAAAAGGAACTTCAAGTCCTTGATCCTGAACAACTCCGGCAGGTAATCCTTCGCCTGGGCAAATACAAAGTGGAAAACAAAGAGCTGCTCTCCTACCTCCTTTTCAAAGCACACGATGAAGCCATTTTCATTGAAGAAGTAAAGGAGGGGATCGATGAAAGCCTTTCCACTTTGAACGATAGCAACCTCTACTGGGCCAAAAAAACCATCAGGAAAGCCCTCCGATTCGCCAACAAAAACATCAGGTATTCAGGCATCAAAGAGACAGAGGTAGAGATCAGGATTTATTTCTGTCAGCAAATGAAAGCGACCGGTCTCCCCTTTCAGCGCAGCACCACTCTTGACAACCTCTATACCGGCCAGCTCAAAAAGATCGAAAAAGTGCTCAGCACCCTGCACGAAGACCTGCAGTTCGACTACCAGCAGCAAATTGACGAATTGAGATAAGGGATCGAAGGAGACGGGAGGCCGAGTTGATGCAAGAGAGAGTGGCGACACCTTGCACATTTAAGTCCTGAAGGTTTAATTTTTCGATGACTTTTGCCTACTTTATGAGCCCTCCTGAAAGAGCTTGAAAGCCAGGAGCGCTATTGCCTGCCGACGAATGGTGGGACTTGAAGAAAAAATGATCGTTTAGCTTAGTAACCAGCGCCACCCGAAAACCATGAACAACAGTAGCATAGTCGCCGGCATTGCCTTTGTCTTTCTCATTTCGTGGCAGAGCTCGATGGCTCAAAAATTCAAATTCACAGAAACCCCGGAGGGCATCAGCCTCACTGAAGGCACTCACCCCATCTATTTCTACCAGCAGAAAACAAAATCCCTCGACGGAAAATACCCCAGGGCGAACTACCTGCATCCTCTTTATGGTTTAAACGATGAGGTACTGACGGAAGACTTCCCGGCCGACCACCTGCACCAAAGAGGAGTCTTCTGGGCCTGGCATCAACTGATTGTCGACGGTGAACGCATCGGCGACGGCTGGGAATGCAAAGGCATTGAATGGAATGTGACCAGCACGGCTACCAAAGTAAGCAGCAAGGCTGCCCGACTGGAGCTGGCAGTAGACTGGAACACGATATGGAACGGCGACAGCATTACCTTCGTCAAGGAAAACACAGTCATCACCACTTACAAGACCACGGCAGACTACAGGGAAATAGATTTTGATATCAGCCTTACTGCCAACGGGCACGACGTGTGGATCGGCGGGTCGGAAGACCACAAAGGCTACAGCGGCTTTTCTGCCAGAACCATCCTACCCGATGATATAAAATTTCGTTCTGAAAAGGGAGTTTTGACCCCCACTGATCCGGCTATGCAGGTGGGTGGTTGGGTCGATATGATTGCTACCTTTGGAGAAACAAAGTCGGGATTCACCATGATGGCGGATACGACACAGATGGCGTCGTGGCATGGCTGGATATTGAGAAATAAGAAAAGCATGCAAAACGCAGCTTTTCCGGGTAGGGAGCCTTTTAAAATTGCTAGTGGAAAAACTTTGACGATGAGCTATAAGCTGGTCATACATAAAGCCGATTGGCCTCTGCAGGAAATAGAAAGCAAATTCAAAACCTTTATCGATAAGAAATGAAGCACTTAAATTTCAGGAATGGAGATCAAATGCCAGCCATTGGGCTGGGTACGTGGAAAGCAGCTCCAGGCGATGTTTACAAGGCAGTAAGAGAAGCTATTAAAATTGGCTACAGGCATTTTGACTGTGCCCATATTTACGGCAATGAAGATGAAATTGGAACAGCCTTCGCCGACGCTTTCAAAGCTGGTGAGATAAAACGAGAAGAGCTGTGGGTTACCTCCAAGCTGTGGAACAACAGCCACCGGAAAGATCAGGTAGAACCAGCGCTGAAAGTCACTCTCAAAAACCTACAACTCGACTACCTTGATCTTTATCTCATTCACTGGCCGGTGGCTCTGCAAGAAGGCATCGGTTTCCCTGCTTCACCAGCCGACTTTATTCCTATCGATCAACTTCCGCTGACAGTTACCTGGTCAGGCATGGAGGCTGTGGCCAAACAAGGCCTGACAAAACACATTGGCGTTTCCAATTTCAATATCAAAAACCTGAAGGTCATAAGCGAGGGAGCCACCATCATTCCTGAAGCCAACCAGCTGGAGTTACACCCCTACCTGCAACAAAATGAGCTGGTGGACTACTGCAAAAAAAATGAGATCGTTGTCACAGGCTACTCTCCTCTTGGCTCCTCCGACCGGCCAGCCAGATTGATTAAAGAAAGCGATCCTACCCTTTTGGAGAATGAAGTGATCAAGCAGATAGCAGCTACAAAAAACTGCTCGCCAGCACAAGTACTTCTTAGCTGGGCGGTGACAAGAGGAACTTCGGCCATTCCAAAGTCAGTGAACCCGAAGCGTTTGAAGGAAAACCTGGAGTCTGCCGCTATTGAGCTTTCTACGGACGACCTGAAAAGGATCGCAGACTTAGACCTGAATTTCCGATATATCAACGGAGAAACCTGGGCAAGCCCTGGGTCACCGTATACGCTGGAGTATTTGTGGGGTAAATAAAAAATGATTGAGAGGCTGTGTCCCCAAACGATTTACAGGAATTAGCACGGCCTCTTATTTTTTTTGTAATCATCAGATAAACATAGTGCTACCTATCTACTCTACTTTGCCAAATAGTGTTCCGACCACGGCAAAGAAACTAGTAGAGTGATCCTCAGCTCGCTAGCTTGACCAGACTTGGTTTATTCATTCCTCAAACTATCCACCGGGTTGGCATGGGCCGTTTTCCAGCTTTGCCAGAACACAGTCAGCAGCGCAATCGCCAACACGGCAGCACCAGCAACAATGAATATCCAGGGATGGAGCTGCATGCGGAAAGCATAGTTATCGAGCCAGTTGTCAGCTAATAGCCAGCTAACAGGGATGGCTACTAAAAATGACACCACCACCAGGGTGATAAACTGCCTGCCCAGCAAAGACAAAATTTGGCCGAATGAAGCGCCCAGCACTTTGCGGATGCATATCTCTTTTGTGCGAGTGGAAGCCACATAATACACCAACCCTAGCAGCCCCATGCATGCCACCAGGATGGCCAGGCCAGAGAAAATACCAAACACCTTCCCCACCTGTTTATCCCGCTCATACTGCGCATTGAAATGATCATCCAGAAAATATTCCATGTACAGTTCATCCGGAAATATTTCCATGAAATTTTCCCGGACGCTGAATGCAGCCTGATAGACATCGTCGCCGTTCAGACTGATGGTGAAATAGTCTGGTTTGAACTGCCACCAGCCTGATTCATTGAAGGGGCAGAGAACCAGCGGTTGTACTTGCTGAGACAATGATTGAAGGTTAACATTTCTAAAAATGCCTAAGATTTCATAGTCTGCCTGTCCCTCTAACTTCATTTGAATCTTACTTCCTATGGCTTCAGCGTTTGATGCGTAACCCAACATATGCGCCGCCATTTCATTGATCAAAACCTTTTGTTTGTCGGCAGGAGCGTCTTTGTGGAAATTCCGCCCTTCCAAAAGTTCAATCTGATAAGTTGGTATAAAAGAATCGTCGGTAAATATGTAGGGTGAAAGTATCGCCTCACTTTCAGTGTCTTCCTTTCTCTTAATGGATGAAATTGTTTCGCTGGTATGCCCGGGGATATCCGATGAAGCCACAAAGTTGGTTATATTCGGATGCGTCAGAAGAATATTTTCAAACCTTTCGACACGTACTCTCATAAGGGAGTCATAGACAAGTGGCGCTTTTACCACCAGCATCTCATTCGTCTTAAATCCCAGCTGCTGTCGCTGCATATATCTAAGCTGACTGACCATCACTATCGTGCCTGTAATAAGGGCATAGGAAATACCAAACTGAAAAATTACCAGGGTGTTTCTGAGACCGAATTTTTGACCAGAAGCTTGAAACTTACCTTTTAGCACTTTGATCGGCAGGTAGGATGACAAGACAAGTGCCGGGTAAAGACCCGCCAAAAAACTGCCTACGATCAAAATGCAAGCAAAAATTGATAGGTTATTTTCTACGACCCAGAATTTGTAGGTAGATAAACCAGTTACTACAGGATTTCCTATTAACTCATTGAATGCCGATGCTGATAGTTGAACCCAAATTAGTGAAAGCCCAAGAGCCACAGCGTTGATCAGTGTAGATTCCACAAAAAACTGAATGATCAGTGTACCCCGACTCGCTCCAATCACTTTCCGAATCCCCACCTCACTGGCCCTTTCGAAGGCCCTGGACGTTGATAGGTTAATAAAATTGATCCATGCAATTACGAGAATCAAAATCCCTACTGCAGACAAAAAAAGAACGGTTTGATAACTCCCGTTTGACTCAGCTTCTCTCAGTAAATGGCTGTGAAGGTGAATATCAGACACAGGTTGAAGGTTCATGTGTTCGGTGATGCCGTTGGCATGCATCGCTTCGCCCAGATATTTATCGACAAAAGAATCCAATTTACGTTCAAGCATTCTGACGTCAGTCCCCGGACGTACTTTCACATACGTATAGTAATTGACATCACTCCAATCGTTGAGAGACTGTGGGGTTTCCGTAGAATGGATACTTCCAATACAATCGATCTGCAGGTGACTATTTGCCGGCAGGTCTTTATAAATACCTGCGACCTTGAAAGTGTAATGAGAGAACTTAACGGTTTTTCCAATGGCATATTCATCGCCGAAAAGTCGATTAGTCACCGTTTCGGACAGCACAATGTTAAAAATGCCTGCTAAAGCCGAGTGGGGATCGCCATCAACAAACTGCAGGTCAAAGATATCAATGAACCCCTGATCTCCGGCGTACGAGTTCTCCAGTGAAATTTCTCGCTTATCTCCTTCATTCGGTATGTAACTAATACGCTGATCAGTCAAACCCCATGAAGTAATCTTCAATATTCTACTGGTTTGTTCTATCTCGGGAAAATCAGATTTGATAGCAGACCACACAGGTTTATGGTTGACCGCATAAATACCTGACCCCAGTGACTTGGATCCCTCAATTCCCAATGTCACTCTGTAGACATTATCCACATCTGGAATAAACCGATCGTAGCTCAGCTCAAACTTCACATACTGAAAAATGATGAAGCAGGCAGCCATGCCAATGGAAAGGCCCATGATGTTGAGCGCAGAGAAACGCTTACGCTTCAAAAGGTTGCGCCAGGCAGAGGTGAGATGATTTTTGAACATACCGTAATTGTTTAGTCTGTAAGCACCACCCAACGGCCTTATGATACCCGGCCGGAATAATTTGAGAACCTCAAGCCATACGAGTAACCCTGCCCTTCCCGCACCAACCAGCTCAAGATGTTCTTCATAAAGTTCGTGTACATCTCCCTCCACATCTTCCAGCAGCACTGGATGGCAAAACAGCCGGAGAAACCTGATGGCAATATGTGGCTTCTGGGATTTCAAGTGATTTTAAAATCAAAAGCCATTTTGGGTATTGATTCCCACAGCAGTTGGCGACTTTCCATGACTTGTTCAAGCGCCCGCTTGCCGGCAGGAGTAACTTTGAAATAGCGCTTCCTCTTCCCTCCCCTTACGCTGGTAGCTTCTCCGAACTCTGATTTCAAAAAACCTTTCTTTTCCATCCGGCTGAGCGCAACCCGCATCGCTCCCACGCTCACACCCCGCTTCAACCGAATCTCTATCTCCTTTTTGATCGCAATCCCATAGGCTTCCGGGTACAGCACCGCCGCTGTCAGCAAAACCACCTCTTCAAACTCTCCTAAACTCGCATTTCCCATTACCATAATCTTATTGCAATTCATTATTAAAGTCCTAAATGTCGCTATTATTTATTAAAATCCTATTTGTTGCTTTAATATTTTTATTCTACACCCAAGAGTTCTTATTTCCACCCAAATAATTCTGTCTGCATTTAATCAGAAGAATAGCTACATTGAGTCAAATCTCTGAAGCTATGAAAAGGGTTCTATTTGCTTTGTTGGCGTACACATTTACTTTCAGTGTTAGTGCACAGGTATTTAATGCCTATACACCACCCACACAAAAGCCTCCTCTCCACGGGAAAAACTGGATGGCCATTACCGGCAAACCATTGGCCGCCACAGCCGGAGCCATGACTTTCCAGAAAGGTGGTAACGCCGTAGACGCAGCCTGTGCTATGATTGCAGCTACCAGCACGATGTGGGACGTGCTCAGTTGGGGTGGTGAAACCCAGGCCATGATCTACAACCCCAATACCAAAAAAGTAATCGCCATCAATGCGCTGGGCGTAGCCCCTACCGGTGCAACTCCGGAATATTTCAAAGGAAAAGGTTTAGACTACATTCCCGAATACGGGCCTCTGGCAGCCGTTACTCCGGGCACCCCCGGTGGCATTATGGTGATGCTGGCTGAATATGGCACCATGAGCCTGAAAGAGGTGCTAGCCCCCGCCATGGAGCTGGCAGCGGGCTACCCTATTGAGGCTCAAACTGCCAACGCTATTGAACGGGGTAAGAGTGAAATCAAAAAATGGCCGTATTCCACCAAAGTGTTCCTCACCCACCCCGGCGAAGAAAGAGAAGCACCTGAGGCCGGAGAAATCTTCGTTCAGAAAGACCTGCTGGCTATGCTCACCAAATTAGTGGAAACTGAGCAGGCTGCCCTTAAAAAGAAGAAAAGTCGTAAAGAGGCTATTTATGCCGCCTATGATCGTTTCTACAAAGGCGACATTGCCAAAGAAATTGCCCGGGGCACACAGGAACAGGGCGGATTGATTACCGAACAAGACCTCGCCAACTGGGAAGTGAAGATCGAAGAGCCTATGATGGTCAACTACAAGGGCATTGACGTGTACAAGCTTTCCCAGTGGACACAGGGGCCTGCCTTATTGCAGTCGCTCAATATGCTGGAGAACTTTGACCTGAAAGCGATGGGCTACAACTCAACCAAATACATCCACACCTTGTACCAGGTCATGAGTATGGCATTTTCTGATCGTGACTTCTACTACGGCGACCCTTACTTTGGCCCCGAAGAGCCCATGAAAGGGATTCTTTCGAAAGAATATGCCAAAGAGCGTGTGAAGCAGATCAACTGGGAAATGAACGATGCTAAAATTGGCCCTGGTGATCCCTACCCTTTTGAAGGCAAAGTGAACCCCTACAGCGAGCTGCTGAAGCAAAAAAGTCAGGCCTCACTCTCCGCACCCGATTCATATGAAGATTTCATGAGAGGCTTTCTGGCTGGCACCACTTCTGTGCAAACAGCCGACAAAGACGGCTGGGTAGTGTCGGTCACGCCAAGTGGTGGGTGGATTCCAGCTTGTATTGCTGGCAATACTGGTATTGGTCTGAGTCAGCGCATGCAAAGCTTTGTGCTGAATGAAGAAGAAGGCCCTTTCAATGTGGTGGCGCCCGGCAAGCGACCTAGAGTTACCCTCACTCCTTCTATGGCATTGAAAGAGGGCAAGCCATTCCTTTCATTTGCCGTGCAGGGTGGAGACACGCAGGATCAGAACCTGCTGCAGATGTTCCTTAATGTGGTGGAATTCGACATGACTATTCAGGAAGCTGTTGAAGCCGCCAATATTAACAGCTACCAGGTGAGTAGCTCCTTTGGTAACCATGAAAGCATTCCGGGCTCCCTTTTGTTGAGAAACGACACACCACCCTGGGTACAAAAAGAGCTCATAAGAATGGGGTACAAACTGCGATTTGACGACCGCAGCTCCGGGCCTATTAACGCCATCTACTTCGACTGGAAACATGGCAGCTTCTGGGGCGGCTCAAGCAATTATGGAGAGGATTATGGGATTGGGTGGTGATCACATACTAACACCAGGTAGGAAAAATAACCAGGAGAGCTCGCTTCCCAGCATTTATGCAATTTTCAGTTCAAATAATCGTTGATATGTAGTTGCCAAAAACCACTTAATCAACTGTAATGAAATCGAGCTACACTGTTATCATCATCTTCATTCTCCTGTCATGCGGAAAAGCTGATGACACACCGGAAACCGGTGCTTTTGGTGAAGTAAGCTACAAAATCAATGATCTCGAGCAGACCACCACAAACGTTGCCCTCAAGTTGGATGTATCACCTAATTCAAAATTGTGTGATGGAGAACATTTCACACTGACGATCGACAACCCTGAAAGCAGGTTAAAAACCAGAAGCAACGCCTACGAAACTCTATATTTTGATAAACTAACACTGGAAGCGGGAAAAAGACAGGTTGGCGCCACCAGGTGCGAGAATGGCCCCCAGGTCGGAGTTGCCCTCTTTTCGAGCGCTGGCGATGTGCTGTATGCCAGTTATAAGTTGATTGGCAATGAAGAAGAAAACTGGATTGAAATCGCCAGCTACGATGAGCTGTCTAAAACGCTAACCGGGGAGTTCAACCTAAACTTTGCCGTCGAAAAGGAGCATCCAGACAACCCAGTGCCTGACACAGTCCATTTCACGAATGGAAGAATTGTAGCTGTGTTGCAAAACTGAAGCTTTCCAAAAAAAACTATATACTCTCTTTTGTGAGGTTGCTGACAGCTCCACGATTGTGATAGGCTCTCTTTAGCTTAATGTGTACGCAAACACCGCCTACTACCCATCCATCCCTTTTCCCTCACATTTGTATAATCAACAAAGCTTTGCTTCATGATAATTCTTATATTGAAGTTAATTTAGGAAGTGCCTTAAATCACTTCCACGGTGCTGACAAACAAAAGTACAACCCATAAACACCCATATCACATGGACAATAAAAGAACAAGAAGGGATTTCCTTAGAAATACCGGAACCCTGGCAGCTGCTTCTGCCCTGCCCTTTTTCAGTAGAGTGCCTGCCTTTGGCAACCCGCTGGATACGAAAACGCTGAGAGTAGGCCTTATTGGATGCGGTGGTCGTGGCACTGGTGCTGCCAACCAGGCTTTGGCAGCTGATGACAACGTGGTGCTGGTGGCTATGGCCGACCTGTTTGATGACCGGCTGACCGAGTCGCACGCTAACCTGACTAAAATCCATCCCGATAAAATGAAGGTGGACAAATCAAGAAGGTACCTTGGGTTTGATGGTGCTGATAAGATCATCAATGCCAAAGACATAGATGTGGTCATACTTACAACTCCTCCGTATTTCCGTCCCGAGCATTTCGAGAAGGCTGTCAATGCGGGCAAGCATATTTTCTGCGAAAAGCCAATGGCCGTAGATGCGCCTGGCGCCAGAAGAGTGATGGAGGCAGTAAGGGTAGCCGAGCAAAAGAAACTCAATATTATGTCGGGCTTCTGCTGGAGATACCATACTCCGAAAAGAGCCACCTTCCAGAAAATACTGGACGGTGCGATTGGCGAAGTAACTACGGTTTACAACACATACAATACCGGAGCGCTTTGGCTTCGTGATACTCAGCCCGGGTGGTCCAAGCTGCGCAAGGATATGAGAAACTGGTTGTATCACACCTGGATTTCTGGAGACCACCTTATCGAGCAAGCCATCCACAGTGTGGATATGCAGTCGTGGGCATTGGGGGATGTGCTGCCAGCCAGCGTGACTGGCACGGGTGGGCGTCAAAGCAGGGTTGAGCCTGAATTTGGCAATGTTTACGACCACTTTGCCCTTGTTTACGAGTACGATAACGGAGCAAGAGGCTTCCATTTCAGCCGTCAACAGAAGAACTGCAGCAACAGCTACGCCGTGGAATCAATCGGCACGGAAGGTACAGCCATGGTTAACTGTATCCGCAACCGCCATACCATTACCGGTAAGGAAACATGGAAATACGATGGAGAGGACAACGACATGTACCAGCAGGAGCATGACGAACTATTTGCCGCCATCAGAGCAGGTAAGCCTGTCAACGATGGAAAACGCATGGTGCAGAGTACTATGTTAGGCATTATGGGCAGAATGGCTGCCTACACGGGGCAAACCATCACCTATGAGCAAGCCTGGAACTCTCAGGAAAAGCTGGGCCCCGATACTGTGGACGAAGACACCAAGTGGGAAGATGCACCAGTGGCACAGCCCGGCATCACACAGTTTTCATAACTAATACCTAAAACCTCCGGGGTTTGTCTCTTGTCTGTTTCAGGCAAGGCAAGCCTCGGAGGTTTCTCTTTTTCCGCAACACCCCACCTATCCAAATACTATGAACAGAAAAGAATTTATCAAGAAATCTACCGGAGCGATTGCTTCTGCAGCTATTCTGGGTTCAGGAGCCATCAGCCCTCTGTCTGCATCACCTGAAAAAGAAACCCTGGCAAAAGTCAGCATCAAAAAGAGCCTTAAGTGGGGCATGGTAAAGGAAGACCTGTCCATCATGGACAAATTCAAGATGCTGAAAGACCTTGGCTATGACGGTGTGGAGCTGGACAGTCCCAACGACCTTGACAAGAAACAAGTGCTTGCTGCCAGAGACAAAACCGGACTGGTAATTCCCGGCGTTGTCAATTCTGTTCACTGGAAAAGCCCTCTCTCCCATGCCGATCCCAAAGTTAGACAAGCATGTGCCGATTCGATGAAAACTGCCTTGCAAGATTGCAAAGACTACGGCGGCACCACGGTACTGCTTGTGGCAGGCGTAGTCAATAGCGAAATCAGCTACGACGATGCTTACCGCCGCTCCCAGGATGAGATCAGAAAGATGATTCCATGGGCGCATGAAACAGGTGTGAAGATTGCCATCGAAAATGTCTGGAATAACTTCCTGCTAAGCCCAATAGAAGCCGCCCGCTTTATTGACGAGCTTAATGACCCAATGGTAGGATGGTACTTCGACATAGGCAACGTGGTACGTTATGGCTGGCCCGAGCAGTGGATCAAAGTGCTGAATCGCCGCATTATGAAGCTGGACGTAAAAGAATACAGCCGGAAAAAACAGAGCGATGAAGGCATCTGGAAGGGCTTCGACGTGGAACTGCTTGAAGGAGACAACAACTGGCCCGTGATCATGAGAGCCCTTGAAGCTATCGACTACAAAGGTGGCTGGATGAGTGCCGAAGTGAATGGCGGCGACAGAAAAAGACTCCAGCAAATAAGCGAATTGATGGATAAAATCATTGCGCTCTAAGCTTGCTTTTGAGAGCAAATTGGGAAGGATGATGGCCAGGCTGGCTATCGTCTTTCTTTTTAATAGTACTTGGTGTCGATAGTAACAGAGCACCCACTTTCTCTTACCACGAAACTGCACTCTTCGAAGTTCGGCGCCCTCATCCGTACTTTAGGGTTGTTCGAAAAACCGAAACCTTCCGATGGCATTCCAAGCCACGAGTATTGCATTTCTCCATCCAGGTTTTCGTCGTGCATAAAGGTGATAGCATAGGTGCCGAAAGATGCTGGCAAGGAAACGGTCGCCTTATTATTGGTAATTTTAGATGTGGTCGCTATGGCTGATTTTTCCAGTTCCTCCGGAAACCCGTCCGAGTTCCTAAACAGATACAGCCTTACCTCCCCGTTATCATTCCTAAGACCCGTCACTGTGATCTCGCAGTATTGTGCGACCAACTTTAAGGAGGAAAAAAGAAAAAGCAAAAAGACGACTGGTAAAAAACGTATCATAGAATTTCAAATCCGCCTGATTGCACTCAGGTCGCTGGCGAAATGGCCACTATAAAACGTGGGCTCACTTAGGCCCTTGACTGTTCATCCTATCTTCAATTTCCTTGATCTTCGCATACACAAGACCAAGTTCCTGGTCTTGTGCATCAGAGAGTTCGTTAAAGGCCTCATAAAGAAGGGTCATGTGATCACGAAGAAATTTCAGTTTAGCATCTATTACAACTCGAAGTCGCTCTACTTTTTTATTTATCTCTTCTATTGTCATGTTGAAAGGCTTCCATTATTAACGATAATATACAAGTTAAAAGTTTGTTCCACAACACCGAACATTCAAAGGCCTCACTTGTATCCCAATAGTTCAAGCGTTCGCCGGGCCACGTTGGCTTGGACATAGATAACCTCCCATACTGAACTATTTCCCGCCCCTCCGATTCGCTAGCTGATCGCTTCCAAAAACTCCAACGCCCTCCGCTCAGCCCAGTTTACCGCATCGCCCGTCTGCGTAAACCCAACATGTCCGCCAACTTTTGGGGTTTCCAAATACAAGTAGTTGCTCTCTCTGGCCATTTCATAAGGGTAGCATTTGTCTCCCAGCATAGGATCATTCAAAGCATTGGCAACCAGCGCCGGTCTTTTCAGGTTGGGATAAAATTGATCCGACGTGGCTTTGAGATAGAAGTCATCTCTGCTGCTGAATCCATGCAGAGGCGCCGTATATCTATCATCAAACTCATCGAAGGTCGTGATGAGGTCGATACCTGTGGCATCTACCACCTCCGGATGCCTCAATGCTTTCACCTTCATTTTTATCTTAAGCTTATCGAGAAAACGATCCTTATAAAACCTATTGCTTCGCATGGTGAGTTGCACAGCACTGTCCCACAAATTGCACGGAACTGAAAAAGTGGCAGCACCTATTATCTCTTTCCTGACCTGCGCCCCTCTTTCGCCCAGGTACTTCAGGCTCATGCTCCCTCCCATGCTGAATCCTATCAACGCCACTTTGCTGTATCGGCCCGATTTCAAACCATGCTCTACAACAGCCGAAAGATCTTCGGTGGCCCCGTGGTGATACAGTCTGGGCAGTCTGTTCATTTCACCGCCACAGGTCCGGCAGTTCCATGCCAGCGCATCCCAGCCGTTGGCTGCGAAGTACTTTGCCATCCCGGTAATGTAGGGCCTGTGACTACTGCCTTCAAGCCCGTGAGTCAACACCACCAACCTGTCATTACCTCCCTTCAACCAGTCCGCATCCAGGAAATCTCCGTCCTCCAGTTCCACCCTTTCCCGGACGTAGGTAACACCCTTAACTTTTCTGAAAGCGGAGGGGACAACTGTTTCCAGGTGGGGGTTAAAAAGATAAGCTGGGCGCCGCTTGTAACTGCTTTCGGGAATTAGTGGCATCTAATTATCTCATCTAAATCGTTTGCGGCTTAAAAATACATGAAGAGGTTTTTATAAGAACCCTCCATTGCATATTTTTCAAAACTATTTGCTTAGCAATTTAACTCTAACAACCCCTTTTCATGAAAGAAATTGCCATCGGTATTGACATTGGCGGTACGAACACCAAGTTTGGTTTAGTAGACAAAGATGGAGAGACCCTTTTTCAAAAATCGATCCCAACAAGAGCCGAAGGTGATGTCAACGAGTTCTTTAAAGACCTTCAGGAAAGTATCCAGGGAGCCCTTAAAAACTTCCCTGACGTCGACATAAAAGGTGTAGGCATTGGCGCCCCAAACGCCAACTATTACAAGCAAACGATAGAACACGCTCCTAACATCCGCTGGGGGACAATTGTCCCTTTCGGAGAAATTTTCAAAAAATACTTCAAGTACCCGATGGTGATGACCAACGACGCCAATGCTGCTGCTATTGGGGAAATGGTGTATGGGGCTGCGAAGGGAATGAAGGACTTCATCGTCATTACGTTAGGCACAGGTTTAGGAAGTGGCATCGTCGTTAACGGCCAGCTGGTATACGGCCACGATGGTTTTGCCGGAGAGCTCGGCCATGTAATAGTAAACCCCAACGGGCGATACTGCGGCTGTGGCAGAAAAGGCTGTCTTGAAACCTACGTGTCTGCTACAGGCATCAAACGCACAGTTTTTAAGCTCCTGGCTGATTATACCTACAAGAGCGAACTGCGTGCTATTGCCTTCGATGATCTAACCGCCGAGTTCATCACCCAGGCAGCTATGCGCAAGGATCCTATTGCCATTGCTGCGTTTGAGTACACCGGCAGAATACTCGGCATCAAACTGGCCGACACCATGGTGCACACCAGCCCCGAAGCCATTTTCCTTTTCGGAGGCCTTGTAAAAGCTGGAGACTACATCTTCAAACCAACGCTGGAGCACATGGAGAAAAACATGTTCCCGGTCTTCAAGAATAAATTAAAGCTCATTCCTTCTGGCCTTATGGATAAAAATGCGGCCGTGCTTGGCGCAGCGGCACTGGTATGGAAAGAGTTTGAAACGCCTTAAACAAGAATCCTTACACATACAGAAAAGGGCCGGAAGTATTTTCGGCCTTTTTGTTTTTATGAGTGCCTGTCAACCCTTTACTTTTGCACGCATATGACACCAATGCACATCGCAGTAGCCGGAAATATCGGAGCCGGAAAGACCACCCTTGCTGAGAAGCTTGGTAAGCACTACAACTGGAAAGTGCAGCTTGAAAGCGTGGAGGAAAACCCCTACCTCGAGGATTTTTACAGCGATATGAAGAGGTGGGCATTTCATGTTCAAATACATTTTTTGAACAGCCGTTTCAAACAGGTTAACGAATTAAGAGACTCCAGGGTGTCTATTGTCCAAGACCGCACCATATACGAGGACGCTTACATATTCGCTAAGAGCTTGTATAGCTCAGGGCATTTTTCAGAAAGAGACTATGAGAGCTACCTCAACCTTTTTGAGCTGATGATCACTTATGTGCAGCCACCAGACTTGTTAATTTACCTAAAAGCAGATATTGGCAAGCTTGTTTCACAAATCGAGAAAAGAGGCAGGTCGTTTGAAAACGCTATTCGCATCGACTACCTGAAAACCCTCAACCAACACTACGAAGATTGGATTGGTAGCTACAAACTTGGCAAACTACTGGTAATTGATGTAAACAACCTGGACTTCGTATCGAAAGTGCAGGACTTCTCCTACGTTGTTAATCAGATAGACGTGGAATTACACGGGCTCTTCAGCGGCGACAGCAGGTAATCCAAGCCTTCTTCTCAAATACTTAACGAACGACACATAGTGATCTCCTGAGGGAGATTTTATCAACTCTCCTACTGTAAGCAGCTTCCCTCCTGACATAATTTGGTCGTAAATAGAAAAGTGTAAAACTTCATACCCCTCCAGCTTGGCCAGCATGTCTCTTAACATGTTCCGAAAAGCAAGCATTTTCCAGCCAGAGCTACCGTTTCCAAAAAAATCCCCGGGATCGGATGCCTCCCCAAAATGATTGTTGCCAACGGGATTGCTCCAAACACCGGCAATAAGGCCAACTTTCTTGCAACCAACTTCAAACTGCCGACAGTACCGAAGAGACGCCTCCACGTTCAATCCTTCGATGTCTGAATAAAATGGCGCTCGGAGGCAAACGGCGGCATAGCGGTTGTAGGCCAGCTCGTCGTTTCCAACAATCACCTTCCCTTCAAACACAATCGGGTAAGCTGGTACTTCGATTTCAGTAATACCTCCAGTAAGTTGGCCTCCAAGTTTTTTGTAGATGTCGTCTACTTGTGGCCGAAAATCACTTCTCCACAGGCGTTGCCGATTCCCAGATCGCACCTCTGTCTCATATGAGAGTTTCTCACCTTCTAAAAACGCCTCTATTCTCCTTAACACGATATTAGACATGCACAGATTTGTTCTTGATCAACACAAAACTAGTTACTTTTTCAAACCTAATTATTTGGGGCTCCATCTGTCACCCAGCAAACAATCTTGTTGATCTCATCTTCTTCCAGTTGAGCAATTCCCTCCTGCATGGGAGGCATTCCTCTGTTTCCTACTCTCAGCCCAATTTGCTTTGCGTTGTCCTGTATGCCTTTAAAGCTCGTCATGTCAGGAAACTGACTTCCTGTGACATGGCAACCATCTACAGCGCACTTATTTTTAATAATTGTAGCAATTGCTGTATCGAAACTTAAACCGGACGGCACAATAGCTTTGGTGTGAAACTCACAAAAACCGTCCTTCACGGCGACTGAATACTCTCCGTTTGCCAGGCCGCTAAAAACCGAAGATTCTACGAAGTTTTTACCGTCGATACTGTATAAGTATGTGCCGCTACCGCCCGTTGCCGACAACTCAACTGAGCCTTCCGAGCCTTCACAACCAGCTACATTTGCTATAAAACTTAGCGTTAAGTCGTTCTCCACCGCCAACCCAACCGAGGTAGTAGCTGTACACTCGTTGGCGTCCATTACAGTCAAAGTATACGTTCCGGGGGCGAGACCGCTAAATTTACTGCTTGATTGGAAATCGAGACCATTGATGCTAAAGGTGACAGGATCTGTTCCACCAGAAACAGCGACGGTAACAGTTCCCGGAGTGCTGCAGGTAGGGGCTGCCGTGGACTCCACACTTATTGCCGGGCCGGACACTGAGCAGTTGACGGTCATGTCATCATTGCGTCCGCAACCTGATATCATAATCACAAAAATGCACAAGCAAAAGGCAGCAAAAAAAAGTCTAAACAAGGTGGTCATAGTTCATTTGCTTTTTCCACCCCGGTTACCCAAACATCAGCCTACTTATTAACTCCCCGGCTGGCATAAAACATCTCTTGAAGGTGGTCATCAATACAACAACAAACATATCACAGCTACCTATAACAAGTGAAAAAAACTAGCCAACATGAGACTCCAAAATTTCCCAGGTGTGATCGCTCAAGAGTTTTACCTTTGAGAGGTATTGCTGAAACGGCTTGCTTCTTCCCCACTCCGTCGGAGCAATCATCGACAGCACATCATCCCCATCGGCCCTGGAATACAGATAGTAAATCTTCCCGATGATGGGCTCAAAACTAACCTGAGCCTTGTAGATTCTTTCCGACACTTCTACCCTGGATTGTATGTCTTTTGCCTGCCTGGCAAGCAGCTGCATTTGCTCGTAAATCTGGCTGAGTTCCCGGTCGGTTTGCTCGTACATAGCAGCCACCGATCTACCCCTTATTTTGCCCCGGTCTTCAGGCTTTACCAGGGCACTGCCGGCGTGATGCGGATAGGCAAGAATTCCCGGATTGGCAGCAACTTTCTCAGCCTCCTTTTCCATGTCAATCTTGTCGATATCAATCTTCTTTCCCGCTTCCATTTTTGTGCTATTTATTATCACCCGGAGCTACTTCATTTCTGAGATGAGACTTAGATCCTGGGAAGGTCGTCCGCCTCGAAATGTCCCAACCGATGATGATCATGATGACCATAAAGACAGCCGCCACCACCAGAAATATTTTCTTCGATTTACTCATGCCTACCTCTTGTTGTGATTAACTTCATTCCAACACTGAATGTTCAAAGTTAGTCAACTTGACAAAAAGATTCAGAAAGGTTCAGAGAAATGAAAGCTGTAGAAGGTCAGTTTCCTTTGAGATAAAATGAGCCTTATCACCATAAATCAACACCGGGGTTTTTAGGTAATCGGGGTGCTTCACGATCAGGTCGATGTACTGCTTCGGGGTGCTCAGGTGCAGGTAGTATTCCTGGCTCTTCAGCTGCTCGCAGTCATGATCGACGAGGTCCTGATACCCCACCCCAAGCCTGCCTGACAGGTCAGCTAGAAATGAATACTCCAGCGCAGAAGACTGAACGTCCAGCTTCACAATTTTGTCAGAAAAAACACTGATATAGGCAAGCGCCTGCTTGTCAAGATCACGCTTGCTATTGTACACAAAAATCATCTCGCTGGATCCGCCCTCTATCATGGCCATTGTTCATATAATTCAGAAACCGAAGTTAAAGGGTGGCCCTATCATTAACCTTGATGAAGATCAGTAAAGCGCCCGTAAACTGATGATTTTAGTCAAACAATCAGAGAAAGGTCACCTCCTCAAAGGGGCATTAGTAAGTAAAAATCAAAAAAAGATATCCTCTAAATGACTTGAAATAACCACTGCTAATTCACTCGCTACTAAATTACTATACTATCCCAACGTAGTTTAAGCTTTAATATATGACATAATGACAAAGCCCATTTTTTTCGATTCAAATTGGCCTCATTGAAGATAGTGGCTACCTTTGAAGCCTAAACACGACTAACTTATGGATATCAAGGGAAAACTTCTCGAGAAAAGTGAAACAACTAACGTGACAGCCTCTTTCAAAAAGCGTGAATTTGTTGTGGAATTTGCGGAGAATCCTCAGTATCCGGAGTACGTTAAGTTTGAGCTAATCCAGGACAAGTGTGACCTACTCAACGACTTTCAGCCAGGTCAGGAAATTGAAGTACACTTTAACTTGAAAGGCAGAAAATGGACTGATCCGAAGGGCGAAGTAAAGTACTTTAATTCGCTTCAGGCATGGAGGATTTTGCCAGTCGGTGCCCAGACTTCAGCGGGTAGTTCTCCTTCGGGCGAGGCACCCCCACCAGCAGAAGAACCGGAATGGCTGAGTGCCTCATCAGAAGACGACGATCTTCCGTTTTAAGGTTATCTTCTTACCTTCCTTCGGCCTCCCCCGCCTCCTCCACCTCTTTCTCTTGGAGAACTTTTAGGGTGCTTGGCATCGTACACCGGCCCCTCGCCTATCGATGACGGAAGCTTCACCATGCGTATGCTCTTGCCAATAAGATTCTCTATTCGGCTGAACTTTCTCTGGTCATCTTCATTCACCAGAGTGAACGCAATGCCATCCGTTTCTGCCCTCGCTGTCCGGCCAATTCTGTGCACGTAATCCTCCGGATCCTGGGGCACATCATAGTTGATCACAAGGTTAATATTCTCTATGTCAATACCCCTGCTCAGCACGTCTGTTGCAATAAGAATATTGATCTCCTTGTTACGGAATTTTAGCAGGCCCGACTCCCTTTCATTTTGCTCAAGATCCGAGTGAATCGACTCCACCTTTCTGCCGTCTTTTCGCAGCTGTCTGTCCAGCTCTTTCACAGTGGTTTTCCGTGAGCAGAATATCAGAATCCGGGGCAGCTGTCTGGCGTCCAATATGTGGCTAAGCAGCAAATTCTTCTGAGGATTGTAGACTGAGAAAGCGGCCTGAAATATCTTCTCAGCTGGCTTCGAAATAGCTATGCTTATCTCCACAGGGTTGTTCAGCATTTGAGCAGTGAGCGTTCTTATTTTTGGCGGCATGGTCGCAGAGAACATCAGGTTCTGGCGCTTAGCCGGAAGCATGTTAACGATCTTTATCAGGTCATCAATGAAACCCATGTCCAGCATCCTGTCTGCCTCATCAAGGATCAGGTGCCGGAGGTTGCTGAAGTCGGCATAGTCAAAACTCATGTGTGTGATAATCCTGCCGGGCGTAGCCACAATAATATCGGCACCTTCCTGCAAAGCCTTTTTCTGCGAATCCCAGCTCGAGCTGTCAGAGCCACCGTAAACAGCAAAGGAACTCACTCCCGCAAAGTAGCTCAGTCCATTTATCTGCTGATCGATTTGAATAGCCAGTTCCCTTGTCGGTGCCAATATCAGCGTCTTGATCTTTCCGTCAGCATTCTTCTGATTGTCATTAATAACAGGTATCAAATAGGCACCCGTCTTTCCAGTTCCCGTTTGTGCGCAGGCGATGATGTCTCTTCCAGATAAAATCACAGGGATGGCTTGCTCCTGTACCGGAGTCATTTTCTCAAAGCCCATCGCTTGTACAGCATCCTTGAGCTCAGGAGAAATCTCTAATTCTTTAAAATCCACTTTTGAGTCTTTACGTTTTTATTGTGCTTTCCTTTCTATCATCAAACTTTGATACCATTCATCAATTACGAAAACGAAGTGTTTGAAGCATCCTTCTATATTCGGGGTTAGGAGGACTACATGAGAGGAATTTTACTACTAACAACACTGACCATTTTTGCTTATGGTATTTCTATTCAACTAACGAAGGCACAAAATACACTTCCATCGTTACATATACAGAAGGCAAAGGGAAAAATAATTTTGGATGGCGCTCTGAATGAGGCAGATTGGGAAAGTGCAGAAGTCGCTGGAGACTTTATGCAGTACTTCCCTTACGACACTTCTCTCGCCAATTCGCAAACTGAAATCCGGATTACTTACGACGACGAGTTTCTGTACATGGGTGCCAAAATGTACAACCAGGCGAAAGACCGAAAGTATGTGACCCCTTCCTTAAGAAGAGATTACCGGGGAGAAGCCAACGATGGCATCACGCTTATTTTGGATCCATTTCAGGACAAAACTAATTCATTTCAGTTCGGCGTTAACCCGTTTGGAGTTCAAAGAGAAGGTCTTATTGCCAATGGCGGCTCCGGAGGCGGGCAAAACCTCAGTCTGTCGTGGGATAACAAGTGGTACACGAAGGCCGTGCAGTACGAGGGCTACTGGATAGCAGAGCTGGCCATACCATTCAAAACCATCCGGTTCAAGGAGAACTCACAAAAGTGGAACATGAACTTCTACCGGATCGATAGTGAAAATGGCGAACGATCATCATGGGCTCGCATACCACGAAACTTCAGCCTCATCACGCTGGCATTTAACCGGGAAGTAGTCTTTGATAAACCACTCAAAAAACCGGGAGCCAACATCTCACTTATTCCCTTTGTAGCGGCGGCATATGAACACGACCAGGAAGAAGGCTTGTCGCCAGCCAAATCAGCTGACTTTGGCGGCGATGCAAAAATAGGTATTGGCCCATCGCTCAACCTGGACCTGACTTTCAACCCCGACTTTTCGCAGGTTGAAGTCGACGATCAGGTTACCAACTTAGACCGATTTGAAATTTTCTATCCCGAGAAAAGGCAGTTCTTTCTGGAAAATGCCGATCTCTTTGCTGACTTTGGTACGCAGAACCTCCGTCCGTTTTTTTCCCGTCGCATTGGCGTAACCAGAGACGAGAGCACCGGGCAAAATCTGCAAAACAAAATTCACGCAGGTGCCCGCCTTAGCGGCAAGATTAACAACAACTGGCGGGTGGGACTGCTGGACATGCTAGCTGCCAAAGATGATGCACTGGGACTCCCCTCCACCAACTACTCTGTAGCCAGCTTTCAGCGCAAACTATTTACCCGCTCCAATGTGGGAATGATTTTCGTGAACAAAGACCCCACGGGGCCTTTGCAAGCGGCTGACGGCAGCGATAGCATACGCACCTACAACAGAGTGTTGGGAATTGACTACAACCTCGCTTCAGCCGACAACAAATGGAATGGTAAGTTCTTCGCTCATCGAACCTTTAGCAATGAAGGCCTCAATGATGCCTTTGCTCTGTCTTCAGAAATAGAATACAATTCACTCCGCTGGGAAATTTCAGGAAGGCTACAATCCATAGGCGCTAATTATGACCCTGAAACCGGTTTTGCCCGCAGAAACGGTTACAACCGTGCGTCGCAGAGTATTTGGTACAACTTCTACCCAAACTCAACCATTGTGAACAGGCATGGGCCCGGCTTTGACACCGACAATATATGGAACAGTACATATGGCACCACCGATAGGGACATCAACCTGATGTACCGGATACAGTTCAAAAACACCTCAATGTTCAATATGCGGCTCAGGCATGATTATGTGTTCTTGTATTTCTCTTTCGACCCGACAAATACCGGCGGCATAGAGCTGCCAGAAAGCTCTGAGTACGGTTACTACTCGGTTATTGCCAATTATGACTCTGACGCAAGAAAAAAAATGTTTTACAGCCTTAATACAAGATCTGGTGGCTATTTCAACGGAACACGAGTGAACCTTGACTCGGAAATTGGATACAGGATACAACCCTATGGGATTATTTCGTTGGTCACTAATATCAACCGGCTGCGGCTTCCGTATCCTTACAACGATGCCGACCTGCTCCTGATTGGGCCAAAGTTTGATGTCACGCTCAGCAAGTCATTCTTTCTGACCACCTACTTCCAATACAACAACCAGATCGATAACATTAATGTCAATGCACGGCTCCAGTGGCGCTTCAAACCTGTGTCCGACATTTTCCTCGTTTACACAGAGAATTACCTGCCAGAAACATTTTACTCACGAAACCGCTCACTAATTTTCAAAGCGACCTACTGGCTCAATCTTTAAAGCTGACAAGGTTATCGTATCCAGCCCAAAATGGTTGGGATTTACTGAGAAAGGCTTACCTTTTTGAGGAAAGAAGAAACAGCTTCAACCGACTGGCTACCAACTTCCTGAAGAGTGGATTGGCTTACCAAAGGCTGATCTTGAGGAAGCTCATTTGGAAACATCACCAGAGATGAAAGATCAAGGAAGCCAGGGGTTAACAAAACAGCAAGCAGAGCCACTATCACCCCGAGGGTAATTAATGTAGTGCTCATTTTATTTCTTGCCTGTTGCATGACTAGTTGTAATACAAAGTTGATGCCAATTATATAAAAACCTATTTTACAGGTAGTTACATTTTCATTCTACTACTTAGTGACCAATAGTGTACAGTTTTTGATCACAGTATCGAACGCTTTGTATTAGTACTCTTGTAGATCGAAAAGATTACAACTTTGCGTTAAAAAAAATAGAAGGTCTCGCCTGGATCCGGGAAACGGCGAAATGAAACTGGCTTATTCTATGAGTTCGACCTCGAAAACCAAAGTGGCATTGGCAGGAATTTGGCCACGGGCCATGCTTCCGTAACCAAGGTTGGCCGGCACCCGGATGTAAGCCCTGGAGCCTTTCTTTAGCAGCCCTATGCCTTCGTCCCATCCCTTGATTACCTGGCCGGCACCCAGCACAAAGCTAAAAGGCTTACCCCTGTCAACCGAACTGTCAAACTTTGTCCCATCTTCAAGGTAGCCGGTATAATGAACCGTGACTCTGTCGCCTACATTAGGCAAGTCACCAGTGCCTTCTACAAGCATCTTCACTCCGAGGCCGCTGTCTCTATAGGTGTAGCCAAAATTTCTTCTTTCTATTTCCCATGCCGACAGTGCCTTCTGGAGAAAGAGTATCTCCAAAGCAGACAGCTTCAACTTAGAATCGGCAGCCAGAGAAATGAGGTACTCCTCTGTGGCTTTATTGACTGATGGGATGTATTTCCCCTTCTTTCCGTTTTGAATGAGGAAGTTTGGCTGCGTTTCCGAAAACTGAACGCATATGCCTGCAAACTTACTGTCCGTGAAACAGAAATCTGCCACATAGGCCAATTTCGATTCACACTCAGTGCACTGCGCATAACCTTCTGATACCAAACCCAACAAAATCACCGCTACCAGAAACTTCCGACAAAGATCTTCCATAATGCTTTCGTTAAAAAGAAAGCAAAGAACAGGCGCTTAGAAATAAAAATCAATAATTTATTTCCTCTTCTTCCTGAACGTGATTGGAATGAAATCGTCGGTCGGGATGCCGATGTGGGCCAAATCCCATTCAGGGTTGTATCCGCTAATGAGGCGCTTAATACATTCGACCCGGTCATGGGTTGGAAATTCGCATTCTTCCCAATAAAAAATCTCGACCCTGTAATGATACTGTTTTTTGATTCCGTTGATTCTTACTTCAACTTCGATCTCCTGCTCTTCTAAAGTGCGGGGAATCTCTATACCAATAACTGCCATATAATATGTTTCATTTGCATCAGGTGTACATCAAAAAACATACCTGTATACTAAATTACTGATTATCAATTATTTGATTGATTGGTGCAAAATGAAAATGAACGATTTCAGGACAATAAAGTGTTCATTTTTAAAGAGTTAGTTGAGCCACTATTGATATTGAAAGAGTAGGTTTGCAGTTTTCACAGCAAATAACGCGGCTCGTTACAACGAATCAGCTAATAACGCCGTTAAACCCATCCCATGGTAGAATGAAGTAAGAATTTTGTTTATTTACGAACTTGAAATAATTATAATAATATCTTATGAAAACGCCAGATTCTAACCTTTTGACTAAGTTGAGCGCTATTGGATTACTTGTACTTTGCGGACTAACGTTCGCAAGTTGTTCCTCTTCCTCTAAAAGCGAATTTTCTGATTCAGAAACCGTTGTGGAAACAGAAGATGATGCCGAAGACGACAAATCGCAAAGACCGAGCCCTCCGGCATCAACAACTGCCAATGTAAGTGGAGTAAACGTAACTATAGACTATAGTGCCCCTGCCGTGAAAGGCAGAACCATTTGGGGCGAGCTGGTTCCTTATGGTAAGGTAGACAGAACGGGAGCCAATGAAGCCACTGTGTTTTCAGTCGACAAGGATGTCTTGATAAATGGAGAGCTGCTGCCCGCTGGCCAATACAGTTTGTTCAGTATTCCAACAGAGACTGACTGGACACTTATTTTCAACAAAGAGGCCGAGCAATGGGGCGCCTATGATTACAAAGAGTCTGAAGATGCCCTAAGGGTTACTGTCACGCCATCCATGGTGGACGATTTCAAAGAAAGGCTTGAATTCAAAGTTTCATCCGACGGCACAGTAAATTATCACTGGGAAAAACTTGTATTCAGTTTTACTGTAGCACCTTCTCCGAATAGCTAAAAACAAAAATAGGGCGGTGCTAATAATTGAACCGCCCACTCTCTCTTAATTGTCATTGACAATCGACCCTGAGCCATTGTCGGTCTCATCAACAACGGCATCGCCTCGGTAAAAAATAGATCCGCTGCCGGACACAACCGCTTCAAGTTCATCAGTCACGTGCACTTTGGACGACCCGCTTCCCGAGTTAACTACCTGCGCTTTTGTGGCAGCCATTTCATAGGCGTCAATACCACCCGATCCTGAACAAGTCGCTTTCAAGAAGTCAGCTGCCCCGCTTAACAAAACACTTCCCGAGCCAGAGTGAGAAACCGTGACATTGGTAAAATCTCCTGTAAAAGTGATTTTACCAGAGCCTGTTAGTGCCACATTTGCCTTCTCTCCTTGCCCTGCATAGGTTATCTTACCCGAGCCCGACAATAAAATATCTACGTCATCGTCAAACGAGTCCAGCGTTGTGATACTACCCGAACCAGTAAGTATAATGTTTTCAAGCTCCGGCAGAGTGATAAACACCGAAAAGTCTTTGTGATTGGAGATGCAGCTTCGGGGATAGATAGTCCATTGTCCATCTTCCACATCGGTGCTGATGAGGTCGAGAATGTTGGGCTGCCCCTCAATCTCAACGCTCAGCGTCTCCCCTCTTTCTATGGTTACGGTGCCTGCCATGGTCATGTTTATGCCTGTAAACGCTTCTATGTCCAGAGCTCTTCGCACAATATCACCTTTACCCCTCTCACAAGGGCCATCTACGATACTACATCCCTGACTAGCGATGCCAAAAGCTAAAACAGTCACCAATCGCCAATGTGTCAATACAGTTTTCATAATAGTTAATTGCGTAATTTTTACCGCTTACTCCCCTATAGTCGTTATTCAACGGAATAAGGTTGCCGTTGTGTGAATATTATTCTCGCACTATTGACTTTTTTTCATTTACATTTGCGATTCTTTTTTCAATAAGCATGACGAAAATAGCAGATTTAGCGAAGTTCAAAAGGGAGGTACTGGAACAATGCATTCAGCGCCAGGAACAGCAAATAGCGAGCTTGAAAGAAGCCATTGAGGCTGCCATTGAAAGTGCGCTGAGCGAAAGTGGCAGTTCGGAAGACAGCCAGGATTCCTTCCGAGAGCAGATGCAGCAAGAGCGAAGCATGTACAACAACAAGCTGGCGGAAAGCAGTGAGCTTTTGGCAGGTCTCAAAAGAATCAATCCAAATGCGGTGTTTAGCCAAATTGGACAGGGTGCGCTCGTAGTTACTGACAAGCAGATTTTCCTTATTGCAGGAAGCATCGGCAAAATCACCTTTGACTCACAGGATATCTTTGTCATTTCTACACAGTCTCCTATCTATGATGCGATTGCCGGACTGAAAAAAGGAGACAAATATGAATTCCGGGGGCAGCATTTTGTCATTACCGACTTGACGTAATTTTTCCGGATAAAATTTTTCCGGTTTCAAACGATTGAAAACTGCCTTCTCTCTACAAAAGTATTCGTAGCACTGGTTCAACTGCCAATTTCAAAGTCAAAATTGTATATTCGGTGCCGCCTTTTATTAGGATGTATCTGGAAATTGAATGTGTAGTGTATGACTGTAGAAAAGAGAAGACTTGAAGAGTGCCGAAATGGAGTTCGCTGGAAAGAATGGGGCCCTTATCTTTCAGAAAGGCAGTGGGGAACAGTTCGTGAAGACTACAGCAAATACGGTTCGGCCTGGGAAAGCATACCACACGACCATGCCAGAAGCAAAGCCTATCGGTGGGGGGAAGATGGCCTCGGCGGTTTCAGCAACGAGGATCAGCGAATTTGTTTTGCATGGGCATTTTGGAATCACAAGGATCCTATTCTAAAGGAAAGGCTATTCGGGCTGTCTGGTATCGAGGGAAATCATGGTGAAGACGTGAAGGAGCTGTACTATTACCTCGACAGCACTCCTACCCACTCCTACATGAAGATGCTTTACAAGTATCCTCAAGCAGAGTTCCCCTACAAAAGCCTGCTTGAGAAAAATCAGAAAAAGAGCAAGCTCGAAACTGAGTACGAGGTCATGGATACCGGTATCTTCGACAAAGACGAGTATTTTGACATATTTCTTCATTATGCCAAGGCTGATGTTGAGGACTTCCTTTTTGAGGTTGAGATAATTAACCGCAGCAATAAAAAAGCCCCAATCACAGTACTACCCACATTTTGGTTTCGCAACACATGGTCCTCTGGTAAGGACAAATTCATCCCCTCCTTGGAAGAATTTGACAAGCAGCATATGTTTTTGTCTCACCACCTACTTGACGACTTCCACGTCTATTTTGACGAAAATATTGAAGAGCAAGCTTTTACAGACAACGAAACCAACAGATCGAAGCTATACGGCATTTCCAATACGGCTAAATTTTTGAAAGACGGCATCAACGACTACATAGTTGATGGAAAAAAAGAGGCCGTTAATAAAGAAAAAAGAGGCTCGAAAGCGAGTGGAATCTACACCTTTAGCATAGCAGCCAATAGCAGCAAAAAGGTGCAAGTTAGGCTAAGCAGAAAAAAACTCGATAACCCATTTGGGGATTTTGATGCTGTGATGTCGCTTAGAAAAGCGGAATGCGATTCGTTCTACCGTTCTTTGCAATACAAAGTAGCCGACAGGGACTTGCGAAACATCCAACGGCAGGCATACGCCGGCATGATGTGGAGCAAGCAGTTTTATTACTATAATATTAGAGAGTGGCTTGGTGGTGACCCCGGAAGAATACCTCCACCTCAGGAACGTCGTCATGGCAGGAATCACGACTGGCAACACATGGACAGTGCCGATGTCATTTCAATGCCCGACACGTGGGAGTATCCCTGGTATGCTGCATGGGATCTTGCTTTCCATTGCATACCTATAGCGAGGCTGGATCCTGATTTTGCCAAAAATCAGCTCCTGCTGTTACTCAAAGATGAGTACATGCACCCCAACGGACAGATTCCCGCCTATGAGTGGAACTTCAACGACGTTAACCCTCCTGTTCATGCCTGGGCCGTTTTAAGAGTGTTTAAAATGGACAGGAAAATGCAGGGCAAAGGTGATTTTGATTTCCTTCAAAAAGCCTTTAATCGTCTGTTGCTGAACTTCACCTGGTGGGTCAACCGAAAAGACGCCGATGGCAAAAACATCTTTCAGGGAGGCTTCCTTGGGCTGGACAATATCGGAGTGTTCGACCGCAACCGTCCACTTTCGGAAGGCTCCTCACTCGAACAAGCTGATTCCACAAGCTGGATGGCCATGTTTGCCCTCAATATGCTTCGCATGTCGCTGGAACTGGCTGAAGTTTATCCCGCCTATCAGGACATGGCCAACAAGTTTTTTGAGCACTTCCTTTACATCGCCAGTGCTATGAACAGCTCTGATGATGATACGGTGAACCTCTGGGATGATGAAGACAACTTTTACTATGATGTGATGCATGTAAAAGGCCAGGATCCTCAGCAAATGAAGGTTCGTTCAATGGTTGGTCTGATTCCGCTTTTTGCAGTAGAAACGCTAAGGTTGTCGACTTACGAAAAGTTGCCGGAATTCAGAGAAAGGCTGGACTTTTTCATGAAGCAACGCCCAAAGCTCGCTTCGCTGGTAGCCCGATGGGAAGATCCGGGGCGGGGAGAAAGAAGGCTACTCTCACTTCTTCGTGGCTTCAGGATGAAGAAGATCCTGGAAAGAATGCTTGACCCTAATGAGTTTTTATCCGACTATGGCATCAGAGCCTTATCGAAATACCATAAAGAAAATCCGTACGTACTTGAAATGGAGGGCGAAAAATTCGTTGTTGAGTACCTTCCCGGAGAGTCAGACTCTTCGTTTTTTGGTGGTAATTCGAACTGGCGGGGGCCGATTTGGTTCCCTCTGAATTACCTCGTTATTGAGTCGTTATACAAATTTCACTTTTATTATGGTGACGACTTTAAAGTCGAATATCCTATCGAGAGCGGAGAATATGTTACCATTAAAGATCTGGCTGGAATGTTGGCAGAAAGGTTGATGAAGCCATTCCAAAGAGATGAAAACGGCAATAGACCTGTGTTTGGAAACAACGAAAAGTTTCAAAAAGACCCTCACTTCAAGGACTACATTCTGTTTTATGAGTATTTTCATGGAGACAATGGAAGAGGTCTTGGTGCCAGTCACCAAACTGGTTGGACAGGACTTGTGGCAGACATCATTCACAAATACTACAACCCTTAAACCCTGCAGAGGATGTTTTCTTTTTTCAAAAGAGAGAAAAGCAAAGAACTACCAGCGATAATGGTATTCACCTCAAAAGTACAGCTATACAAATGGCTGATAGCCGATGCCGTGCAATCTCCATCTACTATTTTCTATTTCTTCGAAGAAACCGGCAATGAGCTAAGAGCACTTCTTGATGCGGCTGGGGCTGAGGAGATAAAGTTATTAAACTGGAAAGGTGCTGATAAGAAGATGATATCGGGCAATGTGTATGTTGCCGAGCTTTACCCTCTATCAGGCCCATATACCAACCTCATCAACGGCCTTCAGCAAAATTCAAAGACCAGCGTACAGACGCTATCTCATCTTGACAGCCCTATTTTCACGAAGATGGGAGGCGAAAATCTAAAGGCTCTTGTGGCACGCCTTGGGGTCAAGGCGGACGAGTCTATTTCCCATTCCATGGTTACACGAGCAATCAGCAATCTCCAGTCAAAACTTGATCAAAAGGTGGCCACAGAAAGAGAAGCGAATTCTATTGAAGACTGGTTTCGTATCAATCTAGGTGACTAGTCTGTAAAATATATATCTGGCCAAAAGCACCACTACGTTACGGAATCGGATATTTTAGTATATTCGCTTAACTATTTCCTTTTTTTAACTTACTAGTAGCGTCTTTTTAATCAGAATGTAATGAAAAGATTTTCTTGGTCATCAATCCCGTTCTTGCTTCTATTGTTTGCAGGCTGCGGCGATGCTGGAATTGGCTTCAATATTACACGGAATGTTCCCATTATTTTCGAAATAGCCGTCCCCGGAAATGATCCAGGCATCGAAATAGACCCTCCGGCATTCAATAAGACTTTCAGGCTGTCCGACGTCAGCGCTTTCAAGGATGCTTTATCTGACCTGGCTGAGTCTGATGCAGTAACCGTTAATTCCGTTACCTATACCATCACCGATGTCTCAAATGAGGAAGAGGTAGAACTGGATGAAATAAGTCTGAGTGTAGCGTCGCAAGTCACTCAACAGCGTAGTGTTTTAGCAATCACTGGTAAGCTTCAAAACACCTCAGAAAAACCTGCTGGCGTGAGTGATGCCGAGGCCGGCACGATTAAACAAATCCTTACAACCTACAAGGAAGTAGACAACACACTCACATTTGATTTCGCTGAGGTGCCCAGCTCCGATCTCAACTTCACTTTTACACTTTACTACAACATTACCTTAAGAGTAAGGTATTAATCACCAACTTGGTTATGAAAAAGCTAATACTATTTTTTGCTCTTGTGTATGCCCCATTTTTGAGCCAATCCCAAAGCTTAGACGTCTTCATCGAGGGGGGGGTAGATGATGCAGAAGAGTTGTTGAAAAATTACTTTGAGCCTGCTTTTTTGGGTTTCGGCTATGGGCTTACCAACAACTGGGCTAATACCGCCAAGCCTCATCAACCCCTGGGATTCGATATTACACTGTCGCTATCGGTCGCCTATGTACCGGAAAAAGCCACTTTTTTCACATTTAAGCCAAACGACTACTCAAACGTGACACTGGCCGATCCAAACAAAGATCAACTGCCAACAATTTTTGGACCCAATCTGGATGCAGATGATATCCCGGAAATTATTTTCAATGAGGGCAAGCAAGAAAGTGAAGTGAAATTCACAAGCCCAACCGGCCTTGGCATGGAAGAAGTTATCGGGTTCAATGCGGTTCCGGCCCCAATGATACAAGCCGGATTAGGCTTGATCAAAGAAACAGATTTGAAAATCAGAACGATACCAACCTACACTTATAAAAACGGTGACACAGAAGTAAAACTAGGCATGCTCGGTTTCGGTATTCTGCACGACATGAAGCAACACGTGCCTGCTTTCGCATTTGCACCTTTCGAACTGTCTATTCTTGCTGGTTTCAGCCGAATTTCTGTCGAAACAACGCCTGATATTAACACCCCTGATAACGTGACCAGATTAAGCGTGAAAGGAGCTACAATACAAGTGCTCGGCAGCAAAGACTTCGTGAAAATTATCACACTGTACGGTGGCGTGGGATTAAACGGAGCATTTACAAGAGTGAGGCTCGACGGCAGCTATAAAATAGAAAGCTCGCTGCAATCGCTGGTAAATCCTATTGATTTTAAGTTTAGCAATTTCAGTCCACGAGCAACAGTGGGCGTCAAACTAAACCTGGCAATCATTACTATCAATGCAGATTACACAGTCCAGAAATACAACACTCTCTCAATGGGTCTCGGTGTGAGCGTAAGATAGTGGGGAGTTATTTGGCTGCCGCTATAGCAGTCTAATAAGGTGCCACACAGCCATTATCTTTACTTTCGGCGTGCCGTCGGTTAAAGCTTAATGAAAACCTTCTTCTTGTAGAGAAAATAGACGGGTATGAAGCAAATGACGAGCGAATAGAACAACGCCCAAATAAGGGATGAGAGCTTTTCCGGAACTCCCACTGCGACCAGGCCGTCAAAAAAACCGCTTCTCAATGGAATATTGGCTAATGCCAACAATTTCAAGATCACACCATGAAGGACATAGGCCACCACAGCGTTGGAGCCAAATATAACACCAAGCTTTGTCCAGCTTACCTTGCCCTGAACATCTACCAGCCATACGAAAAAGGCTAGAGACATCGCTGCCAGACCAGCGGCATATAACACATAAGAGCTGGTCCAGATGTGCTTATTGATGGGAAAAAACCAATCAAATACGTTACCGGCCACAAAGGCACTGAATCCTGCCACAAACAACCAAATTACCTTTTTATCCGAATCCAGTTTACTCAGCAGCAACCTTCCGGTCAGCATACCGGCAATGCCAGTTCCTATAGCAGGAAATGTGCTCAGGAAGCCCTCAGGATCCCAGGTTTTTTCCCACAGTCTGCCAGGCACAAGCCTTCGGTCAAGCCAGGACTCCATGTTTGTGCCAGGTTCGTAATTAGCTGCAATAAGCCCCTCGCCAACCTTCCTTATTCCGTCCACGGTTACCATACCCCCGCTTCGCAAAGTCTCACCCGTGCTGAGCGCCTGCTGAATCACGTCATCGATTGGAACAGGCACAAAAGTCATTATCGCCCAATACCCCACAAGGAGACCAACCGCCCACTTTACCTGAGCTTTCCAGTCGCCGTAAATGTACAGCAGTGAGCAGGCGAGAAAAACGATACTGATACGTTGAAGGACGCCGGGAATCCGAATATTTCCCAGGTCAAATTTTGGAAACATCCACAGAAAAATACCCAGTATAAATATTTTCAAGGCCCGTACAAGCACTTTTTTCACCAGTTCTTTTTTACTCTTTCCCTGATCTAGCTGCCGCTCAAAAGCCAGCGCAATAGAAACACCCACTATAAACAAAAAGAAAGGAAAAACGAGATCCGTTGGCGTAGCACCATGCCAATGGCTATGGAGCAATGGTGAGTAAACATGGCTCCACGAGCCGGGTACATTCACTATGATCATAGCCAAGACGGTAAATCCCCTCAGTGCGTCAAGTGATACAAGACGGGAATCAGCCGTAAGTCCTTCAAGTTTGCCTGCCATATTCAATTTTAGTATCAACCTACGCCCCCGTTCTCACTACCGCCACTAAATATTTACTTAGGCCACCAGAAAGTTGTGAACGGCAAATTTTTAAGTTTGAGCCCGACTGACCAAAGTCATGGCGAGATAAAAGTGTACTTTTATATCTTTTACTAAATTAGGCCTCAAAAAATTGAACTAAACAAGGTATATGAGAAGGCTATTAGATGCACTGGAAGATGTGGAGAGAATTTGGGTAAAGTGGCTGGATAAGCATGCTTACGATTGCCTGAGAATTAGCATTGGGCTCATTTACCTTATTTTTGGCTTGCTCAAGTTTTTTCCACAATACAGTCCCGCTGAGCAGCTCGCTGCCGACACCATCTGTATCATCACATTCGATGTGCTTTCGGGGAATGCCGCATGTATCGTTCTTGCAATTATGGAAACCCTCATTGGAGTGGCCCTGATTGTCAACTTTAAAGCCAGGGCAACCATCTTAGTAACTATCTGGCATATGTGCTGCACTTTTCTGCCGCTGGTACTACTCCCGCAGTATGCATTTAATCAGGATCCTTTCAGCTTTTCAATCGTGGGACAGTACATTTTCAAAAATCTGATTATTCTGTCTGCGTTGATGGTGCTTTACAGGAACCTTGCGAGTAAAGCATCAAAACACGCTGTGCTTGACGTAACAGAAAGGAAAAATTAGGCGTCTATGATGATCAGCTAAAAGCCCGTCTTGGTCAGCTCGCCCCCCACTTTCATAAGCACCTGACTAACAGGCTATTTCTTGGCAAAGTCTAGCTTCACATGTGCATTTGTCATGAATCCCATTAAAATATTCCAAAGCTGCTCGTAAGGAACAATCTCAACTTCAGCAAAAGCGTCACCCGGCTCAGGGGTAATTTTGAGTCGTTCCAAATACCGCTTGCCTTTTTTGGCTGCCATGTCGGGATTGAAACTACACTGCACAATAATGGAGATCAGTTTAAGAAATAGTTTCTCTCTTTGACTTTCCGGATTCTGATTTAAGTACCTGTAAATGTAGCGCTCAGAGTTGGGCAACTTGGTCAATGCCAGATCAAGCCTGTCTTTCTTAAGAAAGTCCATAAACTCTAAAATGAGAATCGCTACCATGAATCCCTGTTTGTCTTGGCTGTAGAAAGGGAGTCGTTCATAGATGTCCTTAAAACTCAGCACATCTTCCACATTCCGATCAGGCATTATAAAATATAAATATCCCTTGTATAGCTCCCACCTTTCCTTCGACTGAGTGCTAATTTTGTCCACATAGGGGTTTCTGGTTACCTGGTGAATCACTTCATCGGCCAAAAGATAGTTCTTATTGTGAAGCGCCAGCAGTACGTAATTCTCCATGTGAGAAAACCAGTTCCTCGAAGACCTTGATATGTGGTTCATCCCCTCCTCAGCATATTTAATGCCCTTGTCGTAGTCCTTGGCTCTCAAACAAGCATAGGTACGAGTGTAAACGTGGTGACGCATGTCAAACCTCAACGGGTTTACGGCACCTTTATTCACCAAATCATAAGCTTCATCGGCAATTGCAACAACACTTCCGTAGTCGCCCAAAAGCTCATTTGTCCACAACCGAAGCCTGTAGTAATTTTCAAAAAGTGCGTATGATCCTCCTTTCTCCCATAATTTCCTAAGAACTTCCACCGCCTTAATAGTAGACTCCAGGTGTACTTTCCTCGAATGGACAGACTTGCCCAATTGCATCCATTTTAAATAAAAAATATCAAGCGACTCCTCCTCTAGTCGATTGATCACTTCGTATTTTTTTATCTGTCCAATGGCTTTCCTTAAGTGGTTCGGGCGAAATGACTCTGAGTATATTACTCTCAGCATCTTCAGACCGATCAGTGTCAGGTCAGTAAACTCTGATTCCTTAGAGATGGTCAGTGCCTTTTTTATACTTTTTTCAGCGAGCTCGTATTCTCCTTCCTTGTAAAGTATCTTGGCTCTGAAAATATGACTGTGGCACTCCTGCTCAAAAGGAAAACTAATGTTACCCCTCGAGTCATTAAAATCAGCAAAATACAAAAGGTTATTCAGCTTGGTACGCAATCTGGACTTAAGCATCCTATAGCGTTGGTCTGTGCCATTTGTGCCATACATCCCAAAAGCAGCGTCATCATCTGTCGTGTAAACGCCACTTTGTATGCTATTAAACAGTTGCTGCTCTTTACCTGGGTTGTCTTCATTATTTACAACATCGATAAGAGAAACATTTTTTTTGACTCTGTTTGTTACAATTCTGACTATTTTTTTGATCTCATTCATAGTGAACACTTCAAATTTTAAGCTTCAGGAGGAATTTCACCGACTTTATACCGTAAACTACTAAATTTTTTATAGTTAGCAAATGTTACAAACTGTCGTAAATGGGTAGTAGGTATTCCACCATCTTCGAGGCGTGTAATTCACTTAACTTAACCAATGAGACTATGGCACAGTATGTTTTCTTCTTGATTCTTTCTCTAGGCCTCTATTTTGCTTCGCCTTCAACAACTTCATCCTCATCTACCAAAAAACCAAAGCAATCATTGCGAATTATTAAAACAGACGATGGTGGACAGGGTGGCTGGGTAGGAGGCGGCAAATAATACATATTGCTGAAAGTTTACTTGTTAAAAAAGGGTAGTCAGAACATCTCCCTTTTTTAACAAGTTAATGGAGCCGTATCGCCCCACCCTGTTTGGTGTTTTCTGCTGAAACAAATTCTTTTAAGTTATTCCAACCCAACTATTGCCTTTTGCCAAATTGGGTAGTTTGAAATATTTTGAATGCCGGAAAGACACCATTGACGCTAAAAAGCCAAAGAACACTCTGACAAACTAAGAAAAAGAGTTTGAACAAAAGGTACGAGTATTGGCCTTAAAATGCTAGTATGAGCGGATTCTCCCCGATTCGTCGGCAAGTTTTCTTAAATAAGTGCTAAAACCATCTTCCTTAAGCAGTTCCTCAAGTGTAAGGTGAAGTCTGTATTTCCAATAATGCTGCGGGTTTGCCGGCACATTAATCCTTTCCTCGCTGGGGGAAGATCTTCGAAGCCTTTCATCCATTGCCAGCAAATCCTGTATAGGGAAGATTGCCCACATGGCGGGTGCTTCCATATGTTGCCGGATAATTTCTGAAGCAATCCATGGCTCGCAGTGAACAGGCGCTTCGCCGGTTTGCCTCAAAATGGAATTGAAAAATCTTTGAACCTCCTGCCTGTCCTCTTCCCACCAGCCTCTCAAAGTAGAAGTATCATGACTTGAGGTAGTAGTAACCGACAAATACGGGGTTTGAGAGGGAGGCCAAAACTCCCAGTCCGGGTTATTGGGCATGCGCTGCACAGCAAGACTGAGAATTTGCATTTCGGCCATAACGCCCGGAACGCTTTCAGGAACCATACCCAAATCCTCGCCACATATCAACATATTAGTAGCTGCCTTCAGCGCAGGGAGCTTTTCCATGGCCCGGTGTTTCCAAAAATCGTTGTGTCGTTTGTAGAAATAATGAACATACAGCCTGTTCATTACCTCTTTGCTTCGATCGTCGAGATCTCTGTAGCTATAGGTACTGTGAAATCCAATTCTGGGATTGAACAGACTTGCATCATCCGTCGGCAGGAAAAGTACTTCCGCATGCAGCCTGAAAAGTTGACTTCGCAACCAAATCAAATGCTCACTATCAGCATTGCCGCTCTGCATTATTTCCTCAATATGAGTACTGAGCTTCCGTTGAGTAGTGTATTTCTCCTTAAACCGATACTTACCCTCTTCAAATTCATCCAGATAAGTCTCCTTTACTTTGTCGCTGTGTGCACCGAAAATTTCTGAGAGCATATAAGCCCTGATAAATGGCTCGCAATAACGCTCTTTGTTAAATTGCAAGCCCCAATTGCCCAATTCGTCAACGCCGAACGGCAAACAGGGGTTAAAGTGCCCGAAAAGCCCCTCCACTGCGTGCATGGGTATTTCCCAAATTCTAAAAAAGCCAAGGATGTGATCGATACGGAATACATCAAAGTAGTCCGCCATTTTCTTCAAACGCTCTTTCCACCAGGCATAGTCATCTTTGGCCATCTCTTCCCAATTGTAGGTTGGGAAGCCCCAGTTTTGCCCCGTAACAGAAAAATCATCCGGTGGTGCACCCGCCTGGCAGTCCATGTTGTAGAGCCTGGGTGCTATCCATGCATCCACGCTATTTCGGAATATCCCGATAGGAATATCACCTTTGAGCACCACGCCTTTCTGCCTGGCATAGGCAGTGGCCTCCTTGAGCTGCTTGTCGAGATGAAACTGGATAAAGTAGTGGATAGCAACATCATCATAGTGCTTTTGCTTCGGGTCAGCAAATTTGGCTATTTCCTTTTCGGAATAGACCGAATATTGGGGCCATTGACTAAAGTCCGGCGTGCCGAATCGGTCTCGCAGGCATGAGAATACCGCATATGGCAACAACCAGTGTCCATTTTGAGCAAAGAATGTTTTGAATTCCTTACTTTTCAAAACGACCTCTTTGTGTTCAGCATAGGCAAGCTTAAAATACTCAGCTTTGGTATTCATCACCTGCTCATGATCAACATGATCGAGACGGTTCAGCGCTATTCTCTTTTTATCAAATTCCTTCTGCCGCTTACGGTCACTGAGCGCTCCCATTGACTGGAGATTAGCATAAATGGGATGAAGAGCAAAAACTGAAATGCCGGCGTATGGGTAAGAGTCTACCCAGGTGTGAGAAGCTATGGTGTCGTTAACAGGAAGTACCTGGATAAGTTTGTTGCCCGTTTTAACAGACCAATCGACCAACTTTTTGATGTCTTCAAACTCACCTACGCCCGTGCCCGACTCTGACCGCAATGAAAAAACGGGAATGGCCACCCCAGCGCCCCGCCAGTTGCCCGACTGGAACCGAAAGTGCTCATCGGCCTGAATGGTAAGCCCACCTTCTTGCGCCGAAGCACTTCGTGGCAGGTAGCGATTCTCACCCCCCTCCCATTCTTCAACTCGTTTGGTCTTCGTATTGTAAAGGACATATTTATACTCAACGGGAAGCTCTTCCAAAGCAAAGTTTACGTCCAATTCCCATACCGGAAATTCAGCATTGCCCATGAGCACCACCTTCTCTTCCTCCCACTCACCGAGAGCTTTATGGCTTCCTATCAATCCCACCTGGTAGTCTTCTGCAACCCTGGGCAAACGAAGTTGCAGTCTGTAAGACAAACCAGGGCCACCAACTACATTTTTCTTTGGTTTCCCCTTTTGCTTAAAAAACGCCTGCATAAAGGGCGAAGTGTTCAATAAATTCTGATCATCAGTCGTAGGCCTCCAGTAGTCCCGCACCTCAACAGTCTCATACAGACTTGCGTCAATATTCTGTCTTCGTTTGTCACCAAATTCCCATTCCGTAGTGCCAAATCTCTCATCAAGCAGGTAGTATTTATAGTCAAAGGATTTACCCTCGGCTTCATCCATTTCAACCGCTATCGACCACTGGTCGCCACCAGTTGGCACCAAAGGAACAGCCTTGGCCTCGCTCCAGGAGCCCAGGCTTTTCGCCGAACCACAAATGAAAAGGCGTTGGCCCCAAACTGTTCTGTAGTCAATATTGAACCTTACTTTAATCATACAAATCAAAATATGTGGAACGGCCTCCCGAAGTAAAATGAAACGAATCGATGCACCTTGTTGGCATTTTTTTTATCGTATTGGTCTAAATTATCCCGACGCAATTAAAACATGGCGATCAAGAGCCGCAAATATAAAGGGACAAGCCTCATTGTATCACCTTCCTTTTTAGAATATCAAGTGATAGATGTTTCAAGATTGCTTACTCGGAAGGCCCCTTTCCACTGCAAAAAACAAATCAGTTCTCGTCTTTAACCAGCAGCACCATGACAGCGGCAACCATAAACGAGACTCCCCCAATGATAAGTGCGTAAATAGCTTCCCCTTCGAAGACCCGTTTAACCAAAAATCCCAAAAGAGAGGCGGCACATATTTGCGGGATAACTATAAAGAAGTTAAATATCCCCATGTAAACCCCCATTTTCCTGCCTGGTATAGCGCCTGCAAGAATAGCATAAGGCATGGCCAAAATACTTGCCCAAACCAGGCCAACGCCTAAAAAAGGAATAACAAGTAATTCAGGAGACTTTATGAAAGAAATTGAAATAAAACTCACGCCCCCTATGATCAGGGAAATCGTGTGAGTGATTTTTCTTGACGTCTTGCCTGCCAGCCAGATAAGTCCGAAAGCCAGCAAAGCCGCCGCACCATTGTAAACTGAAAACAACACTCCCACCCAGTCAGCTCCATCATTATACAGCTGAGACGTGGCATCCTGTGTGCCGTAAACGTGGGAAGTGATGGCGGCTGTGCTGTAAATCCACATAGCAAATAGGGCAAACCAGGAAAAGAATTGCACAACAGCCAGCTGTTTCATAGTAACTGGCATGTTGTTCAGGTCCGTAATAATAGATGTAAGCCCATTACTAATACCGGATTTTGACATCCAGCCAACTATCACCTCTATAAGCCCAAAAACGATAAGTCCAATCGCCAGTATGTACACTTCCTTTTCTGCATTTACATACGCCAACGCCAGGGTCAAACCGATTCCCAGCGCCAGCAAAACCAGCCCCACGTTGAGGAAAGTTGATACTTTGGCGACCCCCTGTTCTGGCTGGGCCAAGCTGGCTCCCTCATCGTTGTCAAACTGAGCAAGTTCATCCGGCGGATACTCTTTTGTCTTCAGCACCGTCCACACAATGGCTATCATAAATATGATTCCCCCGATATAAAAAGAGTACTTAACAGAGGGCGGGATAATTCCCTCGGCTGCCGTATTGGGTATTCCCAACCAGTTAGTAAGCACATAGGGAAGTGCCGAAGCAACCACAGCGCCAGTACCTATGAAGAAGCTTTGCGTGGCGAAACCTGTGGTACGTTGATCAGGAGGAAGCATGTCGCCAACAAACGCCCGAAAGGGTTCCATGGAAACATTGATGGATGCATCCATGATCCAGAGCATGCCGGCTGCCATCCACAGAGTGGGCGAGTTGGGCATGATTATGAGCGCCAGCGAAGCCATAATAGCACCCGCCAGAAAATAAGGCCGTCTTCGGCCCAGCCTGGTCCAAGTGTTATCGCTCATGTGGCCAATAATAGGCTGTATGATCAAGCCCGATACCGGCGCAGCGATCCAGAGAATGGGGATATTGTCAATTTCTGCACCAAGTGTTTCAAAGATTCTCGACACGTTGGCATTTTGCAAAGCGAATCCAAACTGGATGCCCAGGAAACCGAAACTCATGTTCCAAATCTGCCAAAAACTAAGACGGGGTTTTTCCATGTTGTTTAAGCAAGTAGGTAAAATCAAAAAATCCGAAATGCAAACATATCGGATTCGGTTATAATGCTCCGAGCTCAAATTGGAGCAGCCGGATACAAACAAACGGGAAGGTAATACGCTTGTTTGAAGACTATCTCATTGAAGATTTTCTGATAATGAGTTTTGTTTTCAACACCTCAGTACGAGGCACAAACTCATCCTCATCTGCTTCACTTTGCTCAATAAAAAGCTGAGCCGCCTTCTGGCCCATTTCAAAACCAGGCTGCGATACGGTTGATAGTGACGGTTGCATAAGGGAAGAAATTTCCCAGTCACTAAAGCCAACGATAGCCACATCCTTTGGAACAGAAATGCCTCTGTCACGCAGCGCTATCATTGCACCGATCCCCACCATGTCGTTGTTGGCAAATATGCCATCAAAAGTCAGCTTTTTGTCAAACAGGGTGGCTATTTGCCGACTCCCCTCATCAAAGGTTGTTTGCTCACAGTGGATGATAAGGTTTTCGTCTATCGGTATATTATTCTTTTTCAAAGCCGCCAAATACCCGTCTCTCCTGTTCTTTGTGATATCAAGATTTTTTGGCCCTTCGAGGTGCACAATCGTTTTGCAACCTATGCTGATCAAATGCTCGGTGGCTTGAAAAGCACCATCGTAGTCATCCACAATCACACGACTGGTATTCAGCTCTTCACAAACCCGATCAAAAAAGACAAGAGGAATTCCTCTGTCAATAAGGTTTTTAAAATGATCATACGAAACTGTTTCCTTGCTTACAGATGCAAGTATGCCATCCACCCTACTGTTGACCAGGGCGTTGGTATCCGACACTTCTCTGAGGAAAGACTCATTGGTTTGTGAGATGATTACGTTGTAACCAGCCTTATAGGCAACATCTTCAATTCCACTGATGATGGTAGAGAAAAAGAAATGAACTATCTCAGGGATGATAACACCAATAGTGTTAGTCTTACTCTTTCTTAGGCTGAGGGCAATCAAATTAGGCTGGTAATTCAGCTTTGCAGCCAACTCGCTAACGGCCTTTTTTGTCTCTTTGCTTATGTCCGGATGGTCTTTTAGCGCCCTGGATACTGTAGAGGGAGAAATGTTCAACTCCCTTGCAATGTCTTTAATGGTTACCGGTGGGTTCTTCATTTATATCAAGGTTTATCCGCAAGGCGAAGAGCGAAATTAAAAGTAGGCATCAAATTCTACAAACTTGGCTAAGAAGTTATAAATTTTTCAACTAAAAACCGATTTAGGCTATTTGCCAAGTCTAAACTTAGCTCCCTCTTTGCTTATTTGTCTTTTAGGGATAATTTTGATTTTTCCCTCTGTAAATAACAAATTCAATAAAATATAATACTATGAAATTCAGACCAGGCGTAATATCAGGCGACGAAGTAAAGGAAGTGTTTGACTATGCAAACAAAAACGACTTCGCCCTTCCTGCGGTCAATGTGATCAACACCAACACGGTGAATGCAGTACTTGAAACAGCAAAGGCTGTTAATTCACCCGTTATCATACAGTTCTCCAACGGAGGCTCTTCTTTCTTTGCAGGCAAAAGCCTGAGCAACGACAACCAGTTCGCTGCTATTGCGGGCGGTATTTCAGGCGCTCAGCACGTGCATTTAATGGCAGAAAAATACGGTGTTACAACCATTCTTCACACCGACCACTGCGCTAAAAAACTTTTGCCATGGGTTGACGGACTGCTTGACGCTGGTGAGAAATTTTACGAAACACACAAAAAGCCTTTGTATAGCAGCCATATGCTCGACCTATCCGAAGAGTCGATTGAAGAAAACATGGAAATAAGCACCAAGTACTTCAAGAGAATGGCAGCAATGGGCATGACACTTGAAATCGAATTGGGTGTGACTGGTGGAGAAGAGGATGGTGTCGACAACTCCGACGTTGACAGCTCAAAGCTTTACACACAGCCCGAAGAAGTCGATTTCGCCTACACACAGCTGAAAGCCATTTCCGACAATTTCACAGTAGCCGCTGCCTTCGGCAACGTTCACGGCGTATATAAGCCAGGCAACGTGAAGCTGATGCCGGTAATTCTTAAAAACTCCCAGGAGTTTATCATCAAAAAGCATGGAACTGGACCATTGCCAGTTAATTTCGTATTCCACGGCGGATCAGGATCAAGCAGAGCTGAAATCCGTGAGGCTATTTCTTACGGAGCCATCAAAATGAACATCGACACCGACATGCAGTGGGCATATTGGGATGGTGTGAAAGACTACTACAAGAAAAACGAAGGCTACCTGCAGTCGCAGATTGGCAATCCTGAAGGCTCCGACAAGCCGAACAAAAAGTTCTACGACCCAAGAGCCTGGCTCAGAGAGGGTGAAAAAACTTTTGTAGCTCGCCTGAAGCAATCGTTCGAAGACTTGAATTGCATCAATCGTAACGCTTAGTTGCCTTGGTGACTTTCAGATTATTGGAAGTAGTTAAACTGACGGCAACTGTCGTTGTCTCTTGTTTTCTTATCCAATGCTCAACCCCTGAAAGTCACCAATCTTCTTCCACCCTAGACTCCTCTTTTATGGCTGGTAAATCAGATAAAATAATCGTTTACCAAATAATGACACGGCTTTTTGGTAACAAGGTCAATGCCAATAAGCGGTATGGCACCATTGAAGAAAACGGAGTTGGCAAAATGGTTGACATCAATGCCAAAGCGCTCAAAGAGCTAAAGAAATTTGGCGCTACACATATTTGGTATACCGGTGTGCTTGAGCATGCCACGATGTCGGACTACACCTCGATAGGCATTGCGCTTGACGATGTGGATGTAGTAAAGGGCAGAGCAGGCTCGCCTTACGCCATCAAAGACTACTATGACATCAGTCCAGACTTAGCCGTAAACCCAAAAAACAGGAAAAAGGAATTCCTTGCTCTTGTCGACAGAACCCACAAAGAGGGACTGAAAGTGCTTATCGACTTTGTGCCCAACCATGTGGCCAGGGGATATTCCTCCGATGCCGCACCTGAAGGTGTAAAAGGATTTGGTGCTGACGACGATGTGTCGGTAGCATTTAAAGCATCTAACAATTTCTACTACATTCCAGGCCAGCCATTTCAGATTCCGGCGGGGTATGATCCCTTGCCCGGCCATGAGCACCCTACCAAAGACCAATTCTACATGGAGTCGCCCGCAAAAGCCACGGGGAATGACGTTTTCTCCCCTACTCCATCCATCAACGACTGGTTTGAAACGACAAAACTTAACTATGGGGTTGACTACGTCAATTTCAGAGAAAGACATTTCGATCCTATTCCAGACACCTGGAACAAAATGCTGGAGATTCTGACCTATTGGACTGAGCAAGGGGTAGATGGTTTCCGGTGCGACATGGCAGAGATGGTGCCCGTGGAATTTTGGGAATGGGTCATTCCGAAAGTGCAGGCCATCAATCCTGACATCATTTTCATTGCAGAAATTTACAACCCCAACGAATATAGAAACTACATCGAAAAGGGGCATTTTGACTATCTGTACGACAAGGTAGAGCTTTACGATACGCTGCGGCACATCATTGAAGGCAAAGCCAACACAGATCACATTACCACTGTGTGGCAGAGACAAGAAGGTATTGCCCAACACATGCTGCGCTTTCTTGAAAACCACGACGAGCAAAGAATCGCCTCTCCTTTTTTTGCTGGCAACGCAAAATATGCTATACCGGCCATGGTACTAACGGCCGCCATGCACACGGGGCCAGTCATGGTTTACTTCGGTCAGGAAGTAGGTGAGCCAGCTACTGGCAGTGAAGGATTTTCGGGAGAAGATGGCCGAACAACCATTTTCGATTACTGGGGCGTACCCAATCACCAGGCATGGATGAATGGTGGTAAGTTTGATAGTGGAAACCTGTCTGCTGAAGAACAAGAACTACGAGAATTCTATCAGTTTATTCTGTCCTTTTCTTCAAAAGAACCAATCATTGCATCAGGCGGCTTTTACGATCTGCACTATTTCAACCGGAGCGCTGAATTTACAGGGCACAGCAACAATGTATTCACTTTTTTGCGCCACAGCGACAAAAACGCCTTCCTGATAGCGGTTAATTTCAACAAGGAAGGAAGCGAGCAAGTGCGTTTAAAAATACCTGCTGATGCGCTAGCGGTGTTTAATATGCATCAGAAAAAATCGATCACCTTTACTAGCTACCTCGACAAGGGTGAAGCGGTTGTTGTGCCGACCGATGACCTGACATCGAAAGATTCGTCGAATGCGTTGTCTTTTGAAATGGAACCGAATTCCTTTAAAATATATCGGCTAACTGGCAAAAATTAACTCCTATGACCAGGCGAATAATTCTTATTTTTCTGTTGGCGGGGCTCTTTTCTTGCCAAAGCCCCAGACAGGAGGCGTCGGCCCCTGAAACGGTAAAAGCCCCATTTCTTTGGGAGAATGCTACTGTCTATTTTCTGCTAACGGACCGCTTCAACAATGGCGACACAACTAACGATGTTAATTTCGATAGAACCGGTGAAGCTGCACCGCTGCGAGGGTTCATGGGCGGCGACATCAAAGGAATCAATGCGAAAATTTCGGACAACTACTTCACCGACCTTGGGGTAACGGCGCTTTGGTTTACGCCTGTTGTCGAGCAGATTCACGGCTCAGTTGATGAAGGCTTTGGTAACAACTATGGCTTCCATGGCTACTGGGCCAAAGACTGGACAACCCTTGACCCCAACTTCGGTACGAAAGAAGATTTGGCAGCATTGGTCAAGGCAGCTCATGAAAAAGGAATCAGGGTGGTGCTGGACGTGGTGCTGAACCACACCGGCCCAGTTACTGAAGTAGATCCAGTTTGGACAAACTGGGTAAGAACTGAGCCACAGTGCGTTTACCAGGACTATGAAACTACGGTAGCGTGCACCCTCGTAAAAAATCTGCCAGATTTGCTGAGTGGAAGCGATGAGGAAGTGGCGCTTCCCCCTCATTTGGTAGAGAAATGGAAAGTTGAAGGTCGATACGAGCAAGAGCTGGCCGAACTTGATGACTTTTTTAAGCGCACAGGCTATCCTAGAGCACCCAGGTATTACATCATCAAGTGGTTAACTGACTACGTGAGGGAATTTGGTATCGATGGTTTCAGGGTGGATACTGCCAAACACGTAGAAGAATCGGTTTGGAGCGAGTTGTACAAAGAAGTGATAATCGCTTTTAATGACTGGAAGCGCTCCCACCCCGATGAGGTGCTCGACGACAATGCGTTTTACATGGTGGGCGAAGTGTACAATTACGGTATCAGCGGTGGTCGTTGGTATGATTTCGGCGATAGAAAAGTCGACTACTTCGACAAGGGGTTTCACAGCCTGATCAATTTTGAGTTCAAGTATGATGCACAGAAGGACTATGAATCTATCTTCAAAAAGTACGATACATTGCTACACACGAGCCTCGTAGGCAAAGGAGCACTGAATTATTTAAGTTCGCATGACGATGGGCAGCCATTTGATGCGACCAGACAAAGAGCTATAGAAGCGGGAACCAAACTCTTGCTAACCCCTGGTGCCGCCCAGATCTATTATGGCGATGAATCGGGGCGCCTTCTACAATACGAGGGAGCATCGGGCGACGCAGTGCTTAGGTCTTTCATGAACTGGGAACAAATCTCTGACAATGCGAGTATTGGAGACCAGCGTGCGCAAAGCATTCTCGATCATTGGAGGAAACTCGGCACGTTCAAAAGAGACCATGTGGCCGTCGGTGCCGGACGCCATGAGCAAATCAGTGAAATGCCTTATGTTTTTTCACGCATTTACAAAAACAGTGTACTAGAAGACCGGGTTGTAATTGCATTGGATGCGCAGCAGGGTGAAAAACTAATACCGGTTGGTGGGGTTTTTCCCAACGGAACCCAATTAAAAGACTATTATAGCGGCCAAACTGGAGAGGTAAGAGACGGGGAGGTTGCTATCAAGTCCGGCTACAATATTGTTTTATTAAGTCCAATAGGCACTTAGTGCTTTCATATCGCTGGATAGAGATACCTGCGATTTCCGCCCGAAGGTTGACGGCCAACGCCATTCAAACATTAATTCCCGGGAAATTTTGCTTAGTTCTGTTTACTTGCAAGAATATTTGACTGGATCAATCTTCCGTTAGGTTAATACTTACTACATATGAGAATATTGAGATATTTTACGCTAGCCGTTCTAACTGCCTTCTTCTTAACCTCCTGCTCTGATCATTCAGCTGAAGAAAGTGCGTCAGTTGAGGTTCCCGACGCCCTTCCAATGAAGCTTGTTTCTCTATCGGACTTATCCGGGTTCACTGATATTGGCAAAGAGTGGGCTATTGCAGGCGAGGTGCTGGCCGTTCCAGGTGGCTTCGAAGCGAAAGCAGGAAGCGGAAGCCTGGTAAAAAGCGGCAAAGACTCTGGACAAATTTCCAGCGGAATTAAGCACGCTGATTTGGAACTGGAATTTAGCTTTGCTCTATCAGAGGAGGCAGATTTAAAAGTAGTTCTACTGGAGCAATACCCACTTATCGTGTCAGAATTTGCCAATGGGCAACAAACCGAAAAGTCTGGCGGAGGCATTCCAGTACGAATTGACAGTACTCAGCGTACAACTGTCAACGCCTTAAAAATGCCCGGCCTGTGGCAAACTTTGAGGATAACGTTCAAAGCGCCTCGGTTTGGCAGCGACGGGCGGAAAACTAAAAACGCTATATTCTCCGAAGTGTATTTAAACGGGTTTCTCATTCAATCCGGCGTAGAAGTGAAGGAAGCAATATTCACGCCCGACAACGAAGAGTCGGCTTCTGGCTCGTTTATCTTTACTGCGGCAAACAACTCAGTTGCTCTGAAGGACATTAAGTACAAATCTTTTGGCCTTGAAAAACTTACACTAAGTGACCTTGAATATTCGCTTTATCAGGGCACGTGGGACAAGCTCCCCGACTTTACCACAATGACCCCGGCTAAAACCGGCAAAGTAGATGAGCTATCTATTGTCGGTCTGGCTGACGGTAACGACCACTATGGCGTGATTTTCAAAGGCAATCTCTCGGTGCCAAATTCTGGCGACTACCTTTTTGAAACTTTGATTGATGATGGTGGGGACTTAATCATTGACGGGCAAGTTGTTGTGCACAATGACGGAGAGCCCGGTTTTGGTGCCGTCAAAGGGCTTGTCACGCTGGAAAAAGGGGTACACACCTTTCAAAGCTCGTATTTTCAGGATGTGTGGAGCTCCATGTTGATGATTTACTACGAAGGCCCTGAGATTTCCAGGCAATCGTTCGGGGTAAACCCTTACGGTGGTTCAGGGCGAAAGCAGGAGCCGATGGTCGTTAAACCTGAAACCGAGCCCCGGCTGGTAAGAAGTTTTCTCGAGTACAAAAACACCCGAAAGACTCATCCAATATCTGTAGTGACCAGTGAAAGGGTCAATTATTCGTATGATTTGCTAAATGGTGCCCTCATCAAGGGGTGGAAAGGCGCTTACGCCGACGCAAGCGAAATGTGGCGGGGACGTGGTGAACCTCAGCTTTTGAAACCGCTCAACTTTAGCATCGACTTTTCCGACCAGATTCCGGTAGCCAGGCTGGTAACACCTAGCGACAAGTGGCCTTTAGAAAACCCCGAGGGATTTAAAATGTTGGGTTACGACATCAATGGGCAAGGATACCCTGTGGTTCGCTACGAAATGAATGGGCTTAAATTTGAAGATTCCACCAGGCCTTCTAGTGACCTTAAGGGAATCTCAAGAGAAATTAACTTTACAAATCCGGACTCCAATGGCCTCCATTGGTTCCAGATTGCCTCAGGAGAAAATATTTACCAATTGTCTAATGGCTGGTATTGCGTAGACGGAAGCTACTACATCATAGTCGACGAAAAAGCAGACGCCAATGTGACAAACAGGTTCGATAAGGAGCTCATTCTTCAACTACCTAATGCTCCTGAAAAATCGAGTCTCACCTATTCTATTGTATGGTAATTGAATTGTATCCAACGTTATGAAATTTAAAAACACAACTTCGCATATACTTCTTATACTGTTTATTGGATTGTCTGCTAGCGTACAGGCCCAAACGGATATCCAAAAAAAGGAGGCCGCTCATTTTAGCATCTCAAAAGTTCCCATTCCCTCTGACATCGTATTAGAAGTTGGTGGTCTGGCTTTTGATGACAATGGGAAGCTTGGAGTAAGTACCAGAAGAGGCGACATATGGCTGATTGAAAACCCGTCTGGCAGCACTCCGATATTTAAAAAATATGCCACGGGATTGCATGAGCCGTTGGGGCTGGCATTCAGAGACGGTATTTTTTACACAGCTCAAAGAGGCGAATTAACCAGGTTGTCCGACCTTAATAAAGACGGTAAGGCCGACAGATATGAAACGATTTACAGCTGGCCGCTTGCTGCCAATTACCATGAATACTCTTATGGCCCGCTGATCTTGCCAAATGGCGACATGATAGTAACGCTCAACCTTGGTTGGGTTGGTCGTGGTGCCAGCCTTTCAAAATGGCATGGATGGATGGTAAAAATTACTCCCGACGGAAAAATGACCCCCATTGCCGTGGGCATGCGTTCACCGGCCGGTTTCAATGTCAATGCCGAAGGAGATATCTTCTATGCAGAAAACCAGGGCGACTGGGTGGGTTCTGGCAGAATGACCCACATAGAGTCGGGCGATTTTGTTGGGCACCCTGAAGGGCTCAAATGGTCTGGGGAAAAAGGCTCCCCTATCAGCTTGAAAATGGAGGACATCGTGGACACGCTTGGCTACACCCTGCATGAATATGCCCAGATCGTGCCTGAGATGAAAGCTCCGAGCGTTTGGTTCCCTCATACGCTGATGGGCATCTCTACTTCCGACATTCTGCTAATCGACAACGACAATTTTGGGCCTTTCAAAAATCAGTTTCTTGTTGGCGACCAGGGGCATAGCAAAATCATGAGGGTGTACCAGGAAAAAGTAAATGGCCAATACCAGGGCGTTTGCTTTCCTTTTAGGGAGGGGTTTTCATCTGGTATTCTTCGCATGCAGTGGTCACCGAAAAGAGATGTTATTTACGTGGGCATGACGAGCAGAGGCTGGTCTTCAACCGGACAGGACAACTTCGGGTTGGAAAAACTTCAGTACACCGGAAAGCTTCCATTTGAGATGAAGACAATTCGAGCATTGGAAGACGGCTTTAGCATTGAATTCACTGAGAAAGTGGATCTCGCCACAGCTTCCAATCCGTCTAACTACTCAGTTCAGGATTTTACGTATCTGTACCATCACAACTATGGCAGCCCTGTAACCGACCTTCAAAAAAGAAACATAACCAGTGTGGAAGTTAGCTCCGACCAGCTAAGAGTGAAGCTTGTCATTGATCAGGTAAGGGATGGCTATATATATGAAGTGAAGCCTACAGGAGTGAAAAACAGCAAAGGACAAACCCTGCTTCACAACACCGGCTACTACACCATGAACAATGTGCCTGGCCGGGTAAGGGGAAGTGGCGAATCGGCCGATCATTCTGACCACAAGGCGTCAGCAGCTGGCACTACCAATGTGACAAGTAGCAAACGAGTAGTTGAGATGCCTGCATCCTGGACTAACGGGCCAGATCAGACCGTTACGTTGGAGCCTGTTCCAGGCCTCAAATTTGACCAATCTGAAATAACCGTAAAGGCCGGAAGTAAGATCAAGATGGAGTTCAACAATCCTGACGATATGCTTCACAACATGGTTATTGTGAAACCAGGCGCTGCCGACAAAATTGCTCAGTTGGCCATTGACCTTGGTTTGGAAGGACAAAGCAAAGCTTATGTTCCGGAGGCAGAGGAAGTTCTTTATCATACCAAGCTAATAGGCCCTGGTGAAAAAGATGTTATCTATTTTGAAGCACCTACAGCGCCAGGCAGATACACCTATGTGTGTACCTTTCCCGGTCATGCTGCCAGCATGAGAGGGACACTAATTGTTGAATAAAACACATTGGGTAGCGGTGGACAGCCAACATCGCCATCTCCTTTATCCACCTGAACTATCCATCCGGTGGATAAAGGAGGTCGATCCAACTCTTTCAATCAGCAGCACATAACCTGCGATAACCATCGGTAGCGATATACGCAGGCAATCGCACACAAAGTAATTGCCCCATCTCCTTTCCAGGTATCTGCCGATGGCACCGCTCTAATTCCACGCCTTTGAGGGCGTAGAAAGCCAAAAAGTTGAGGTTTTTCAAATGAATCAAAATCCTCTTTGAGAATTACTCAACAAAGCATAAGTTCTATTGCCAATTATACTTTTCCAAGATTTCACGGGGCATTTACGGAAACGTTTTCGCAAACGATTACATTATTATAATGACAACAAAAACGTTTTTGTTTGAATTTTTTTAGCCTTATATTTTAGCTAAATTGATTTTTTTTAAGAAAATTGTAAGGATTTTCACCCGTCTAAAAAGGACTATCGCAACATTTGCTCTTCATGCTTCTGCATGTTTGGCTATATTTCGGCAGTCCCGAAACGGACGAGTAGATCACTTTAAACAAGTTTTACCAAACAACTATTAAACTACATTTTTATGAGACAACGACTACTGAAGTACGTTTTCCCTGTGGTTTGTCTTGTGGCACTGACAGTGGGTCAGGTGCTGGCACAAGACAGGCAAGTCAGCGGAAAGGTAACAGATGCGGAATCCGGAGAAGGCCTACCGGGTGTTAACATTTTGGAGGCTGGAACCTCCAATGGTACAGTCACAGACATTAATGGAAACTATACTATTAGTGTGGGTGCAAATGCTTCTATTTCTTTTTCTTTTGTTGGCTACACCCCCCAGGTTATTGTTGTGGGTTCCAGAGCAGTCATTGATGCTGCCCTTGAGCTTGATGTGCAATCACTTAGTGAAGTAGTGGTGGTGGGATACGGTACTCAGGACAAAAAAGAGATCACTAGTTCAGTAACTAGTGTAAAAGCCGAAGACTTTAATAAAGGAACAGTAAACAGCCCCGCTCAGCTTCTACAGGGCAAAGTGGCTGGTTTGAACGTAGTAAGACCTGGTGGTGACCCCAACGGTGGGTTTCAAATTCGCCTGAGAGGTGTGTCAACAGTAGGTGCCAACGCTGAACCGCTTGTTGTTATCGATGGTGTGATCGGCGGTTCGCTAAACACAGTTGACCCTAACGACATTGCTTCTATCGACGTTTTGAAAGACGGATCTGCAGCTGCGATCTACGGAACGAGAGGTTCCAGTGGAGTAATTCTTATTACGACCAAGTCTGGTAAAGCTGGTAAAGTATCTGTTGAATACAACGGATCCATTGCTATGGAAAATGTTGCAAGAAAAATTCCTGTGATGGACGCAACGGAGTACAAGAAGCTTCCTGGCGCCATCGACCTTGGCTCAGACACCGACTGGCTCGATGTACTCACAAAAACCGCCTACTCTCAAGTGCACAACCTGTCACTTGGTGGAGGAACAAGCAGCACTACCTACCGTGCATCGCTAAACGTGCGTGATGCCGAAGGTGTGGGGATCAACTCTGGTTTCCAGCAACTTAATGGTCGATTGAACCTTACTCAAAAGGCACTGAACGACAAGGCGGTTTTCACTGTGAACATTTCGTCCACTTCGAAAGACGCCACTTATGGCGATGCCAACTCATTCCGTTATGGCATTATTACCAACCCAACAATGCCTATCTATGACAACACCACAACCAGCCCTACTGCTGGTGGTAACTTTGCAGGCTATGCAGAAAGGGACATTTTCGACTGGTACAACCCTCTTTCTATTGCTGAGCAGAATATTCACGATGGCAAAGACACTCGTTTGTTGACAAGTATCCGTGGTGAATACAATTTCACAAGTAACTTTAGAACAGCCGTGTTCTACTCTCGCCAGTGGGAAAGTGACTGGAGAGGTAATTATTCTCCTAAAACTGCCAAGTTTGGTGGTGGGTTCGGCAGATCTGGTCTCGCTGACATCTCACGCAACGACAGGTTCAACGAACTGTTCGAAACAACAGTTAACTACGACATCTCAGCAGGTGATGCCAACATCGCTCTATTGGGTGGTTATTCTTACCAGGACTTCCAGAACGAAGGCAATTACATGCAGGGTGGCAACTTCCTGACTGATGCTTTTACCTACAATAACATGGGAGCTGCACTTGACTTTGCCAATGGACTTGGTACCATCTCAAGTTACAAGAACTCCAACAAACTGGTGGCATTTTTTGGCAGGGCCAACATGAACTATCAGGGAACCTATTTCCTTTCAGCCAGTGCTCGTTATGAAGGATCTACAAGGTTTGGTGCTAACAACAAGTGGGGCTTATTCCCTGCCGTTAGTGGTGGTGTTACATTGTCCAACCTGTTCGATCTTCCTGGTGTTAACAGCTTGAAATTCAGAGCCAGCTGGGGTATTACTGGCAACCAACCTCCTGGGTCTTATGCCTCTCTTCAGCGATTTGGACGTCAGGGCAACTTCTTCATCAATGGAGCCTATGTACCTTCTTACGGTCCTGTATCGAACGCCAATCCTGATCTTGCCTGGGAAACTAAAAACGAAATTGACTTCGGTTTAGATTTTGCCATGCTCGACAGCAGGTTGACTGGTACCTTAGACTTCTACAAGAGAAATACTAAGGATCTTATTCTTTCTGTAAACGTTCCTGTGCCACCCAACTTGTTTGGACAGACCCTTGTAAACATTGGTGAGTTGGAGAACATTGGATTTGAAGCAGCGTTCAATTATGCAGCTGTGAACACCTCCGACTTCAGCTGGACACCCGGCATCAACTTCTCAACATTCAGCACGACGGTGGTTAGCTTGACTTCTGGTGATTTGAGTTTTGGTAGCGGAGGCGTTCTTTACAGAGCCAACATGGGATCTCCTGGTCAGAATGCTACTAACCTTGTTCGTGTGAAAGAAGGTGAAAAACTGGGTCAGCTTTGGGGGCCTGTTCAAGTAGGTATCCTTGACAACGGCACACCGGAATTCAAAGATATCGATGGCGACGGCACTTTCTGTGATTGCGATGATGACAGAACTGTTGTTGGTAACGGCTTGCCTGACTTCACCTTTGGATTCAACAACTCCTTCACTTACAAAAACTTTGATGTGAACTTATTCTTCAGAGGAGCCGTAGGCCATGAGCTTTACAACTCGTACAGAGGCTTCTATGAAAACACTCAGGGTACTACAACAGACAACTATAATGTAGTAAACACTAAGTACTTCGATCCAGAGATCAAAGATGCCAAGGTAAACAGCAGCCACGTGGAGAAAGCAGATTTCATCAAGCTGGACAACGCTACGGTAGGTTACAGGGTCAACCTGGCTCCTGGTAGTGCTTTTAGTAACTTTAGAGTTTATTTGTCAGCGCAGAACCCATTTGTTGTTACAGGTTACACGGGCATTGATCCCGAGGTGAGATTTGTTGACTCTGGAGACGATTCAAACCCAAACAACGATGATCCCCTGTCTCCCGGTATTGAAAGAAGGGTGACCTACTTCACCACTCGCATATTTACTTTCGGCATCAATCTTGGATTCTAAACTTTAAAGAATTAAAAAATGAAAAAATCATTCTTAAGACGTATTCTTTTAGTTGGGCTGGGATTGACAGTTTTTAGTCAGTCTTGTACCGACCTGGAAGAAGAACTATATAGCGATATTACTGCAGACAACTTCTTCAAAAATGAAGAAGAGTTCATAGCAGCGCTTGGCCAGGCTTATTCAGCCTTTGGCGGGCTGGGCAACCACTTCAACCTTTGGTCAATTAATGAAATTTCATCCGATGAAATTGCAATTAGCCAAAAAGGTGGTGACTGGTACGATGGTGGTGTACTTATTCAGCTTCATGAGCACAATTTCCCTGCCAACAACGGGCTGTTCAACAGTGCCTGGAGCATGATTTACGGTGGCATCAACACCACCAACCGGTTGATCTACTCATTTGAGCAGCTGGGAACACCTCAGGCCGACGCATTTATTGCAGAATTGAGAGCGGTGAGAGCGCTTTGGTACTATTGGGGAATGGATGCCTTTGGCAACATTCCTTTGGTGACTGACTTTACTGACACTGAGCCGCCGACAAATGCACCAAGACAGGAAGTATACAACTTCATTGAGTCTGAGTTGGATGCGGTAATTGGTCTGCTCCCTACCGAGAAAACAGCTGCAACTTATGGAAGGATGACCAAATGGGCTGCCCTTGCTATTAAAACAAAGATGTACCTGAACGCAGAAGTGTACACTGGAACAGCCCAATGGGCCAAAGCAGCTGATGCAGCGGAGCAGATCATCAACAGCGGGCTTTACTCACTGGAGCCAGTTTACTCAGATAACTTCGCCATCAGTAATCAGAATTCCGGAGAAAACATCTATGTATATCCTTATGACAAGGTGTTTGCCGGCGGATTTAACTGGGTAATGATGACCCTTCACCTTGCTAGCCAAACTACTTTCAGCTTGACTCAGCAGCCCTGGAATGGTTATCAAACGGTAGAAGAGTTTTACAATTCTTATATCGATCCGGTAAAGAACCCCGGTCCACAAGGTGATGTTTGGGCTGGCTTGGCATTGGAGCCTTCTACTGGTACTCAGGATGACCGTTTGTCTAACTTCCTTGTTGGTCCGCAATTCAATCCTGATGGCACGAGAACACAGGATCCGGGAGTGGATGCCGCTGACCCTGACGGTCCGGATCTTACTTTCACGCCTGCTTTGAATGAGTTATTCCCCAATGGATGGAGACAAGGTGGTGCCAGAATTGGTAAATACGAAATTGAGCGTGGTGGTACTAACAACATGAGCAATGACTTCGTTATTTTCAGGTTGGGAGACATCATTCTTTCTTTGGCGGAAGCCAAGTTCAGGATGGGCAATACAGGCGAAGCATTGGTTTTGGTTAACCAAATCCGTGAAAGAGCTGGCGTAGATCCTTTCACTACTTTAACCAGCGACATGTTGTTTGAAGAAAGAGGAAGAGAAATGTACGTAGAAATGACTCGTCGTCAAGATCAGATTCGCTTTGGCAAATGGCACGATGCGTGGTGGGCAAAAGCAGCTGACCCTGCGGACACTCATGAAATCATCTTCCCGATCCCTCAGCAGCAAATCGATTCTAACGACAAGCTGGTTCAGAACCCTGGATACAATTAATTAAATCAGGGCGATTTCCTCACCCTGGAAATCATCCAAAAAATATGGACTCCTGAGCTGCTTGCTCAGGAGTCCTATTTTTTAGCATTCCTTTCACCAAAAAAACGCATGGCAATAGCCAATTGCTTAATTTGCAACTTATTTCAGACAGAGGGGAAGTGAAATCAATTCAGTCTACATTTATTTGTCTTATCTTGATTGCAGCATTTTTAAATGGCTGCAACCAGGCTGCAAAAGCGCCAACCCAGACCAATCCCCTATTTTCGCTTCTTGATGCCAGTTCCACAGGCATCGAGTTTAACAATGAACTAACCTACACCGAAGAACTCAACCCCTACACGTTTAGAAATTTCTTCAACGGTGGCGGCGTCGGCCTTGGCGATGTCAATAATGACGGGCTCATCGACATATTTTTTTCAGGCAACCTGGTGGACAATAAGCTTTACCTCAACAGAGGCAATTTTAAGTTTGATGACATTTCGGGCAAAGCCGGCATTACCAGCCAGGAAGTGTGGACTACTGGTGTAAGCATGGTCGACATCAACGCAGACGGTTGGCTGGATATTTACCTTTGTAAGTCAGGCCCGTCAGGAGGCCCCAATCGAAGCAATGAACTGCTGATCAACGACGGAGATACCGTTAACGGCCCTCATTTTACTAACCAGGCTGTGGCTTATGGGATAGCAGATATTGGGCTCTCTGTTCACGCAGCTTTTTTCGACTATGACAAAGACGGGGACCTCGATTTGTACCTTCTGAATAACAGCATCCGAACTGTCGGTGGCTATGACCTGCGAAAAGGGCAGCGTGACATTCCCGACCTGGATGGTGGAAACAAGCTCTACAAAAACGATGGCGGGAAATTTACCAATGTAAGCCAGCAAGCAGGTATTTACACCAGTGCCATTGGGTTTGGACTTGGTGTGACCATTGGTGACCTCAACAAAGATGGCTGGTCAGACATCTACGTTTCGAACGATTTTTTTGAAAAAGATTACCTCTATATCAATAACCAGGATGGCACCTTCACTGAAGATCTCGAAAGTTACATCACGGAGCTCAGCATGGGCTCGATGGGTGCGGACATGGCCGATATCAACAACGACGGCCTACCTGAGGTTTTTGTAACAGAGATGCTCCCGGAGGGCGATGCCAGGCTTAAAACCACCACACAGTTCGAAAAGTGGGACAAATATCAGGTAAGTGTCGATCAGGGATACTACCACCAATTTAGCCGAAACGTGCTTCAACTTAACAATGGCATCGGGCCCGACGGTAAGCTTAGCTTCTCCGAAGTTTCAAGACTAACAGGTACACATGCCACCGACTGGAGTTGGGGTGCGCTGATCTTTGACATGGATAACGATGGATTAAAAGACATTTTCGTTGCCAATGGCATTGGGAAAGACCTGCTTGATCAGGACTATGTAAATTTCATCGGAGATCCGGAGGTAGTAAGGAGCATCCTTCAGCAGAAAAACAATGTGATAAAGCAGCTAATAGACTCTATTCCCTCCAACAAGGTGCCTAACTATGCTTTCAAAAACATCAACAACCTGCATTTCGAAAACTTCGCCGGCCAGTGGGGACTAGACCTGCCCTCTTTTTCCAATGGCTCTGCCTATGGTGACCTCGACAACGATGGAGACCTGGACCTGGTTCTCAACAATGTGAACATGCCTGCCTTTGTGTATAGAAACAACACCAAAGAACAGCACCAGGAAAATCACAGCCTGACCGTCTCGCTACGTGGCGAACAACAAAACTATTTTGCCGTGGGCTCAAAAGTAACACTCTTTAGCAACGGCCAGGTGTTTTATCAGGAGCTTTCTCCCATGAGAGGGTTCATGTCGTCAGTCGACTATCGTTTGCATTTCGGACTCGGCCCAATCGATATGATCGATTCGCTGGTGGTGGAATGGCCCAATGAAACGATTTCTGTATCGACAAATCTCTCCCCCGACAAAACAGTTGAGTTCTTCCAGACAGAGGGAATAAGAAAACCAAATGCGGCAACTAGCGGTCCACATAAAACGATATTCACCCGGGAAACTTCCCCTAAGGGAGTGAATTTCAAGCATATCGAAAGTTCGTTTGTAGATTTCGACAAGGAACGCCTGCTATTCAACATGCTTTCCAATGAAGGCCCCTGCACCTGTGTGGCCGACATCAATGGCGACGGCCGGGACGACTTCTACATCGGAGGTGCGAAAGGGCAAGGTGGCAGGCTGTTCAAACAAACCAAAGACGGCAACTTCCAGGAAACATCGAGTCAGCTTTTTGATGGCGACAAAGAAGCTGAGGATACCGACTGCGTGTTTTTCGATGCCAAAGGAGACAATTTGCCCGATTTGTATGTCACCAGTGGAAGCAACGAAGTACCCAACATTTCTCTTTCTCTGGTTGATCGGCTCTATATCAACACCGGGAAAGGCCAGTTTGAGAAAAGCCAGCAAATTCTCCCCACCAGCACCAAATTGGAAAGCACGTCGGTGGTAAGAGCGATGGACTATGACAATGACGGGGACACTGATCTTTTTGTGGGCGTGCGGATGACGCCAGGGTTTTATGGAGAACCAAAAAATGGCTACCTTCTCAACAACGACGGCCAAGGTATATTCCAGAATGTCACCGTTGAATTTGCACCAGATCTCAACAGCATAGGTATGATCACCGATGCGCTTTGGAGCGACGTGAACAACGATGGAGCAGTGGACCTGGTGGTCGTTGGAGACTGGATGCCAATAAGGGTTTTTCTTAACCGAGATGGGAAATTTGTTGAGTCCTCTAATACGTCTGGCTTGACTGGTTCCGGTGGCTGGTATCAGGCTGTGGCTGCCGGTGATTTTAATGAAGACGGTCTGATTGACTTTGTAGTGGGCAACCACGGCTTGAACTCGAGGTTCAAAGCAAGTCAGCTTGAGCCTATTTCGATGTATATCAATGACTTTGACAGAAACGGTTCTAAGGAGCAAATACTTACCCGCTATGACGGCGGTAAGGAGCTGCCGCTGGTCATGAGAACAGACATGGTGATGCAAATACCTGCACTGAAAAAGAAATACCTGCGATTCAAAAACTACGTTGGCCAGGGCATGGATGAAGCATTTACTTCCGAGCAAATTTCAAATTCTATCATTCTGCAAGTCAATGACCTCTCCTCCCAGTTACTTCTCAACAAAGGCAATGGCCAGTTTAGCTCGCAACCTCTTCCGTTGGAAGCTCAATTTGCTCCTGTATACACCCTGCTCGTTGAGGATTTTGATAATGACGGCCATTTGGATGTATTTTTAGGTGGTAATCAATACAGGGCAAAGCCGGAGACAGGGATTTATGACGCCAGCTATGGCTTAATGCTTAAGGGTGATGGAAAAGGAACCCTGACCACTGTCAGAGGTGCCGAGTCCGGCATACATACCAAAGGAGAAATCAGGTCAGCACAAAAAATCAAAGTGGGAAACCAACAAATGATAGTAATAGGGAAAAATAATGACGTCCCGGAATTTTATAGTTATTAAAATGATAAAAATGAAATTTAGATCAATTGGTGCAATAGCTACCTGCATGTTTTTAGGTACCACATTGTTTTTTTCATGTGATTCTTCGGTTGGCAGCAATAACAAGAAGGAAAACTATGACAGTCTCTTCCTGGGCTTCCATTTTGGCATGGATCGCAAAGAGTTCTTCCGGTATTGCGCCGAAATGAATCAGAAAAAGCTTTTTGCCCATGGTACGGGCGCAACAAGCGTACAATACGAACTAAAAAATGAATTCAAGGCTCCTGTGATAATGAGGTTCTACCCGTCGTTTCACGAGGAAAAAATATATGAGATGCCCGTAACCTTCACCTATGAGGCCTGGGCACCGTGGAATAAGCAATACTGGTCGGACGTTCTACTGGAAGAGATGTATGAACAATTTAAGATCTGGTACGGCGACGATTTTCAGGTGATTAATCACCCAAATCAGGGCAAAGTGTATGCAAAAATGGACGGGCGCCGGAGAATCAACTTGTTTATCAGAGACGACCAGTTTGTGCAAGCTGTATTTTCAGACATGAAAGTGATCACAGAATTAGAAAAACAGAAAGAGAACTAGTCCCCTTCAAAAGACGGTAAAATGACCAAATATCAAACAGCGAAGAGTTTTTTCCTTAGCCGTGTGGCTCCCATCATCACACTGATGTTTACTGTCGGCTGTCAGTCGGAATTGGACAATGCGGCCCCTACCCTCTTCAGAACAGTGAAAAGCAGTGAAAGCGGTATCGACTTTGAAAATAACCTGACTTTCACCAAAGAATTTAACATATATACCTACAGGAACTACTACAACGGAGGTGGTGTAGGTTTGGGTGACATGAACAACGACGGGCTTATTGACATCTACCTGACCGCCAATATGTTGCCTAACAAGTTATACCTTAACCAGGGTAACTTCAACTTCAAAGACGTAACGAAGACAGCAGGTGTAGCTGGAACAAAGGCGTGGTCTACTGGTGTAAGTCTTGCCGACGTTAATGGCGACGGCCTTATAGATATCTATGTTTGCAACTCAGGCGATATAAAGGGCGACAACAAACAAAATGAACTGTTTATCAACCAGGGGCTTGATGCGGAAGGGCTTCCTGTTTTCAAAGAAAGCGCTGAAGAATACGGAATAGCGGATCAGGGGTTTTCAACTCATGCGGCCTTTTTCGACTACGACAATGACGGTGATCTGGATCTTTACCTCCTCAATAACTCCTATCAGGCAATAGGAAGCTTCAACCTTCGAAAAAACGAGCGACCTATAAGAGATGATGTGGGTGGCGACAAGCTATTTAGAAATGATGACGGCCACTATAGCGACGTGAGCATTGAAGCCGGTATTTACGGCAGCGTCATCGGGTTTGGCCTGGGCGTTACCATCGGCGACATCAATAAAGACGGTTGGCTGGACATCTATGTTTCTAATGACTTTTTTGAAAGGGACTATCTTTACCTGAACAACGGAAATGGTAGCTTTAGAGAGGTGCTTGAATCAGAAATGAGGAGCATTAGTGCTGCGTCGATGGGCGCTGACCTTGCCGATATCAACAACGACGGCTACTCCGACATCTTCGTTACTGATATGCTGCCTGAAGCCGAGGAACGGATCAAAACCGTTACCACTTTCGAAAACTGGGACAAATATAAACTTAACCTTGACAACGGATACTGGCACCAATTCAACAGAAATATGCTCCAGTTAAATAACGGAGACGATACTTTTAGTGAGATTGGGAGACTGGCCAATGTGTCGGCTACAGACTGGAGTTGGGGAGCGCTCATTTTCGATTTCGATAATAATGGCTATAAAGATATTTTTGTTGCCAACGGCATTTATCAGGACCTGACCAATCAGGACTTCCTCAAGTTTGTCACCGAAGAGAGTACTATTCAGCGTATTATTTCGTCGGAAGGAGTTGACTACAAGCAGCTGGTGGAATTGATACCTTCTCAGGCTGTGCCTAACTATGGCTTCATGAACAACGAGAATTATTCTTTCACCAACAAAGCCAAAGAGTTGGGGTTGGGCCAGCCCAGTTTCTCCAATGGGTCTGCGTATGGCGACCTGGACAACGACGGTGATCTTGACCTCGTGGTCAACAATGTGAACATGCCGATATTCCTGTATGAAAACAAAAATGAAGATTTCAACCCTGACAATGGTTTTTTGAAATTCAAATTGGAAGGTGTTGGAAACAATACATTTGCCACTGGAACCAAAATAACTGTCGTCGCCGGAGGAAACAGGCACTATATCGAGCAAATGCCTATCAGAGGGTTTCAGTCAACCGTCGACTTTCGCCCTAATATTGGATTGGGCAAGGCCTCCAAAGCCGACTCCGTGATTGTGCAATGGCCAGATGGATCTGTTAGTATACTGACAGATGTACCCACCAGGCAGACACTGACTCTTAGCCAGAAAGATGGAGTGCGTTCACAAAACAATCAGATGAAAACTGGCGCAAATTCCAGAGAAACGATGTTTGAGGCCATTGCCGCAGATCAGGTAAAGGCAAGTATAGACTATAAGCACAAAGAGAATCTGTTCGTCGATTTCGATAGAGACAGGCTGATCTTTCATATGTTGTCGACAGAAGGGCCATGCATGTGCAAGGGCGACGTAAATGGCGACGGAAGAGAAGATGTGTTTATCGGTGGCGCACGAGAAATGACCGGCGAACTGTTTATCCAGAATCCCGACGGAACCTTTCGGTCCGAAAGCAAGCTGACTTTTGAAAAAGATAAGAGCGCTGAAGACATAGATTGTGTCATATTTGATGCCAATGGCGATGGCAAAAATGACCTGTATGTGGCCAGCGGAGGTAGTGAAGTGACAAACAGCTCCCCTTCCCTATCCGATCGTCTTTATATAAATAAAGGCAGTGGCAGCTTTGAAAGAACTGCCCAGGTGCTTCCGGCCAATAAGTTTGAAAGTAGCTCAACCGTAAATGCAGCTGACTATGACGGCGACGGTGACGTGGACTTGTTTGTAGGCATAAGAACAAAGCCCTATTTCTATGGAGTGCCCGGCAATGGTTATCTCTTGCAAAACGATGGTCAGGGAAATTTCCAAGAAGTTAGCAGCACAATTGCGCCGGGTCTCAAAAATATCGGAATGATTACTGACGCCGTTTGGTCAGACGTTGACGCAGACGGTGACCAGGATTTGTTGGTTGTCGGAGAATGGATGGCAATAAACCTTTTCAGAAACGATGGCGGAAAGTTTACCAATACCTCTACCGAAGCTGGCTTTGCGAATACTGAAGGTTGGTGGAACGCCATTGAAATGGCCGACCTCAATGGTGATGAACTGCCCGATTTCATTGTGGGCAATCACGGACTGAACTCCAGGTTCAAAGCCTCAGTTCAAAAGCCCATCAACCTCTTTTTGAGCGACTTCGATCAAAATGGCTCATTGGAGCAAATACTGACTCAGTATAATGGTGATTTCTCGTATCCCGTGGCGCTTAAGCATGACCTGGTGATGCAACTACCCGGTCTCAAAAAGAAATACCTGAAGTACGAAAACTTCAAAGGACAGAAAATGGAAGACATTTTCACTACAGAGGAATTAGCGAATGCCTCCAGGCTTACTGCAAATATGCTGGAATCAGTGGCTCTTATTAATAAATCGAATGGGCACTTTGAAATCGTGAAACTGCCACAGGAAGCCCAGTTTTCACCAATCTACTCTATTCTTGCCAACGATTTTAACCAGGACGGGTCGACGGATATTCTTTTAGCAGGTAATCTTTATGATACTAAACCTGAAGTTGGCCGATACGATGCCAGTTATGGTGTGATGCTTCAAGGCAACGGGCAGGGAGGCTTCAAAAACATTTCAGCCAAGCAGTCGGGCTTCTCACTAAAAGGTCAGGCAAGGGAAATGGCCTTCATGAAGGTAGGAAGCCAGCAAATGATCCTCGTAGCCAACAACAATGATGCGCTGCAAATGTTTGTCTACCATCCAACCTCTGTCATTATTCCGCAGAAAACAATCGAAATTAACAAATGATGCTGTACCTGCGTCATCCAAAATATGGGCTACCAGGCCTGATTTGTATTTGTCTCCTGCTATTCTCAGGCTGCAACGATGGGCAGCCTAAGGCCACTCATTTGTTTGAAGCAGCTTCACATGATCAAACGAATATTGCCTTTTCCAACACCCTCACAGAAGACGAAGAATTCAACCTCATAGATTACCTCTACTTCTACAACGGAGGGGGTGTAGCCATTGGTGATGTAAACAACGATGGGCTGCTCGACATCTATTTTTCTGCCAATCAGGAAGATAACAAGCTATATATCAACAAAGGCGACTGGACGTTTGAGGACATTACTGACAAAGCTGGCGTGGCAGCCTCAGGCGCATGGAAAACCGGCGTGACGATGGTTGATATCAACGGTGACGGCTTTCTCGATATTTACCAATGCCGACTGGGTAAATACAAGGGTATTGAGGGCTCCAATCAGCTCTTTATTAACAACGGAGACCTTACATTCTCCGAAAAGGCATCCGTGTATGGTTTGGATTTCAGTGGCTTCAGCACGCAGGCCGCATTTTTCGACTACGACCTCGATGGCGATCTCGATGCCTACCTGCTCAATCATTCGGTGCACACCGAACGAAGTTACGGGAGGGCTACACTACGCAAATACGATGATGGAAACGCCGGAGACAGGCTTTTCAAAAACGACAATGGGAAGTTTACCAGTGTGACCAAACAGGCTGGCATCTATTCAAGCAATATCGGCTATGGCCTTGGGGTTGGCATCAGTGACGTCAACGCCGATGGCTGGCCAGACATCTACGTTTCCAACGATTTCAATGAAAACGACTACCTGTACATCAACAATGGGATGGACACGCTTGGGCTGGTCAGCTTTACTGAGTCTATAGCGCAGACAATTGGACACACCAGCCGATTCTCCATGGGAAATGATTTGGCCGACTACAACAACGACGGTCTGATCGATATCATCTCGCTGGACATGCTCCCTGAGGATGAAGAAATTATCAAGCGATCAGCCGGTGACGACTCGTACGAGATTTATAGTCTCAAGCTCAAATTTGGGTACGGTCGGCAATTTACCAGAAATGCTCTCCAGCTCAACAACGGTGTCCAAAGCGATGGGCTGCCCAACTTTTCCGAGATCGGGCAGCTGGCTGGTATCCACGCCACCGACTGGAGCTGGTCTCCCCTGCTCGCCGACTACGACAATGACGGTTACAAAGACTTGTTCATATCGAACGGTATCAAAAGGAGGCCCAATGATATGGACTACATCAATTTTCTTTCAAATAGGGACTTAAGAGACGGGCTCGTCAATAATCCAAATTTGAGTGATCGCCGGCTGGTGGATGAAATGCCTGACGGAGCTGTGCACAACTACCTGTTCCGAAACAACAAAGACCTGACTTTCTCCGATGTGAGCGACCAATGGGGAATGACAACTCCTTCCCTATCCAACGGTGCCGCCTACGCCGACCTTGATAATGACGGCGACCTTGACCTCATAGTCAACAACATCAATGAGGTCGCTTCCTTGTATAGAAACACTACGGCTGAGTCGGCCAGCAAAACAAAACAATCGTATTTAAAGGTAATTCCACTGGGTAAGGGGAAAAACACGTTTGGGATAGGCGCCAAATTGTTTGCGTACGCAGGTGGTAAAGTCTTTTATCAGGAAAATTTTGTCGCCAGAGGTTTTCAATCTTCCGTGAGTCCATGGGTACATTTTGGCCTTGGGGAGATCAAAACACTTGACTCGTTGAGGGTGGTTTGGCCTGGCGGAAAAACGCAGCTTCTGACAAAGGTTGAAGTTAACAGGTCAATTCAGCTTGACGAGACTGAAGCCAAGTTGTTTTACCGTGCCATTGAACGAAAAGAACGCCCCTTTTTGACAGACGTAACCGATAGCCTGGGTATTGACTTTATCCACAAAGAAAACAACTTCAATGATTTCAATAGAGAGTTTCTTATCCCTCATTTGGTTTCCAAAGAAGGTCCCAAAGTCGCAGTAGTGGACTTTAACGCAGATGGAAGGGACGACTTCTACATCGGCAATGCATCCGGTGCATTGGGCTCTTTCTTCATTTCGGCCAGCGACTCCACCTTTTCTAACTTGCTACTGCCTCGCCAGGTCGACAACATGAGGATGGAGGAAACCAATTGCCTCTTTTTTGATGCCAATGGGGATGGTCTTCCGGATCTCTATATTGTTTCAGGAGGCAACGAGTTCTCTCCACGAAATAGTAATCTAAAGGACAGGCTCTTAATCAACAATGGAGTTGGAGGATTTACCGATCAGAGCAACGGGCTGCCAGACGCCTACCAACACGGTTCGGTAGCCGCTGCCGCCGACATTGACCAGGATGGCGACCAGGACTTATTCGTTGGGGGGCGGGTGGTGCCAGGGCAGTACGGTGCGCTGCCACTCAGCTATGTGCTTCTCAATGATGGTACGGGCAAATTCATCGACGCAACCGCTGACATCGCTCCTGCCCTGAGCGAGGTGGGCATGGTAACCGATGCACAGTGGATCGACCTCAACGGCGATACTTATCCTGAGCTTGTGGTCGTTGGGCAATGGATGCCCATTGCCATTTATGGTAACAACAAGGGGCAGCTTACCAGGCTCTATTTCGAAGGACTTGCCCATTCGAATGGATGGTGGAGTTCTTTGAAACTAAGTGACGTAGACAACGACGGTGATACTGATTTTATCGTTGGTAATCTGGGAACAAACAGCCGTCACAAAGCATCGCTGGAGTTTCCAATGCATCTCTACAGCAACGACTTTGATGACAACGGCTCACTGGATCAGGTTCTTTGCTACTCTACTCCGCAAGGGGTTTTCACCGTGAATACCAAAGACGAGTTGATCAAGCAAATCCCCTCTTTGAAAAAGAATTTCGTAAAACATGCAGACTTTGCGGGCAAAACGGTAGAGGAAATTTTTGGCGAAACGGCGCTGAACAACAGCCTCCACTTGCAGGCTACTAACTTTCAGTCAGTTTGGATTGAAAACATCAACAATCAGGGCTTTACCATTCATGCCTTGCCTGTAGAGGCGCAGTTTGCTCCCGTTGCGGCTATCGAAACAGCTGACCTCAATGGTGACGGACATATCGACATGTTGCTGGGTGGAAACAGCTTCAGCAGCTCCCCCTATTTTGGAACTTACGACGCCAGCCAGGGCCTGGTACTTTTAGGAGACGGAAAAGGGAAGTTCACCTCTGTGAGCGTCAGAAAAAGTGGGCTAAAGGTCGCCGGTGAGATAAAAGACATCAAAACGCTACATTTTCCAGGAAAACTGCTTTTCGTCATTGCAAGAAACAACGATAAGCCCGTCATTTACATGTTAAACAATACAGTCGAGAATATTTTTTAATTTTGCACCCAGAAGAACAAAGGAGAAAGTGATGTTAAAACGTTTTTTACTAGGAACATGCAGTTTGGTCATTATTGGTTTAACCCTAGATGGCTGCAATTCATCAAAAGGTGAATACAAGGAGGTGCTGAAAGACCCCCAACTTTACCATGCGTCTGTAAAAAAACTTACAGACATTATCGTTCATGATATTTTTTCGCCGCCCGTCGCCAGCCGTATTTATGTATACCCCAACATTGCGGCCTACGAGGTGCTTGTCAACCAATACCCTGACTATCAGTCGCTGGCTGGCCAACTAAACGGCCTGGGCGAAGCTCCGAAGCCAGACCCTGCCAAAGAAATGGATCTGCACCTGGCTTCAATACATGCTTTTCTTACCGTTGGCAAAGCGCTGATATTCTCTGAGGATAAAATGGACGTTTTCAGAAACAAGCTTTACAACAAAATACAGGAGACAGATATTCCCTCAGATGTTTTTGACAACTCTATTGAGTATGGTGAAACAATGGCCAAGCATATCATGGATTGGGTGGCGCTGGACAACTACAAGCAGTCCAGATCCTTCCCTAAATACACTGTGATGGACAACCCAGACTACTGGAAGCCGACACCCCCTGACTACATGGAAGGCATTGAACCACACTGGATGAAAATCAGAACTCTTGCCCTCGACTCATGTAATCAATTTGTACCGAAACCACCTACTCCTTACGACATGGCAAAAAACAGCCAGTTTTACAAGGAGCTGATGGAGGTATACGAAACGGGCGTTAACCTAAGCGAAGAGCAAACGGAAATTGCCAAGTTCTGGGACTGCAACCCCTATGTATCGCACCACAAAGGCCACGCAATGTTTGCCACCAAGAAGATAACGCCAGGCGGACACTGGGTGGGGATTACCGCCATTGCCACCAAGCAAGCCAACTCCAACTTCATGCAAACCAGTGAGGCATATACCATGGTGACCATCGGCCTCTTCGACGGGTTCATTGCCTGCTGGGATGAAAAGTGGCGCAGCATACTGATCAGGCCCGAGACTGTTATTAATCAATTTGTGGATGAAGATTGGGTACCCCTGTTGCAAACTCCTCCCTTCCCGGAATACACCAGCGGACACAGCGTTATTTCCAACGCAGCTGCCTCCGTGCTGACCAAGCTGTATGGCGAAAAATTCAGCTATCACGACACCACTGAGATGGAATATGGCCTGCAGCCCAGAAATTTCGACTCGTTCTTTGCTGCCAGTGAAGAAGCCGCTATAAGCCGCCTCTACGGAGGCATTCACTACATGCCAGCTATCACTGAGGGCATTACCCAGGGCAGGCAAGTGGGTAGTTGGGTGCTCGACAACGTGAAGACCAGAAAAGGCTCGTTATCGGAGGCTAAAAAGGAAGATTAGTACCCACTAATAAAAATGCCCGCAATCGAAGAATCGATTGCGGGCATTTTTATTTATTTGATCAGTCTTTGTTGATAACAAGGTTGATAACAAAAGCGAGAGCGATAACGCCGAAGCAGCCAATGACATTGTACCATAAATAAGCGATGTCGGTAGTTTTGAAGAGCACTATAACGACAAGCTGAGAAATGACGGCTGCCCAAAAGACTGCTGGGCCTTTAATAACCTTGATAAAAAAGGCGACCAGGAATATGCCTAGAATGCTGCCATAAAATATGGAACCCAGGATGTTCACGGCTTCTATGAGGTTCTCCACCAGATTGGCGAAAAGGGCAAATCCAATGGCTACAAGTCCCCAGAAGGCGGTGAAGAACTTCGACGCATGGACAAAGTGTTTTTCAGCCCCGTCTTTTTTCACCAGCCGCATATAGAAATCGACGGTGGTGGTCGAAGCAAGGGCATTCAGTTCCGAAGCCGTCGACGACATGGCCGCAGAAAATATGACAGCGAGCAACAGCCCAATAACCCCCACTGGCAGGTATTCAAGAATAAACGACAGGAAGATATAGTCCGAATCTTTGGTCTCTGTTGACTCGTCTACAGACGTCAGCAAATCCTTTACCTCCTGTCGTGTAGCCTCGGTCTCCGCCTGATACTGGCGTACTAAAGACTCGCTTTCTTCGATCTGATTTTCATCTCCTGCCATGCGAGCAGCCTGAAGATTGGCAAGTGCTTCCTTTTTCTCATCAAAAATCTCCCGGTGCCTTGCCTCCAGAGCCAGATATTCGTCAGCTTTAGCAGATCCCTCAATCATCTCAACATTCGACACCTTGAAATGAACGGGAGGCAGATTGTACTGGTAAAAAACAAACACCATTACCCCCACAAACAGGATGAAGAACTGCATGGGTATTTTCAAAATGGCATTGAACATCAAGCCCATCCGGCTTTCCGCAATGTTTTTGCCTGAAAGATAGCGTGACACCTGCGACTGGTCAGTACCAAAATATGACATCTGCAAAAGCAACCCAGCAAACAAGCCGTTCCAAAATGTATAACGCACACTGCCATCAGTTGAAAAATTCACTACCTCCAGCTTACCCAGGTTGCCAGCCACGCTCAGGGCTTCTTTGAAGCTGATATGCTCAGTAATGAGGTAAATCAAAATACCAAAGGCGACAAACATACCAATCATTATTACCGCCATTTGTTGTTTTTGCGTGATGCTAACTGCTTTGCTTCCCCCACTCACAGTGTAAATAACCACGAGTCCTCCAACCAGCATAATTGTGTAGGAAAGATCCCAGTGGAGCACCGTGGAGATGATAATAGCTGGCGCATAGATGGTAATACCGGCCGCCAGGCCTCGCTGCAGTAGAAAAAGGAAGGCACCCAGGAGTCTCGTTTTAAGATCAAACCTCTTTTCTAAAAATTCATAAGCAGTGAATACCTTCAGCTTATAGTAGATCGGGATGAAAACTGCAGAAACGATAATCAGGGCAAGGGGCAATCCAAAGTAGTTTTGCACGAAACCCATACCGCTTTCGTAGGCCTGGCCTGGCGTCGAAATAAAAGTGATGGCTGAGGCTTGCGTGGCCATCACGGAAAGCCCTATGGTTCCCCATTTAAAACTTTTGTCTCCCAGTAAATAGCCGTCAATATTGGAGTGGCTCTTATATTTCAGCGTGCCGTACCCTACAATGAACGCAAGGGTACTTAATAATACAATCAGGTCAATGTTGCTCATGCGTAGGAATTAGGGTCAGGATTGATACGTGACAGTGAACCAGTAAAACAGCCCAATCAGTACCGCAAAAAATGCCATTACAAAAAGGTAAATGGCCTTCCATGAGCCCAAAAAGGGTGCGTCATCCATCTCATCCTCCCGAAGTTCTTTTTTTTCAATCACAGTAGTTGTAGGTTATTTTTTTCCTAATGAAATCAAGTTAGTAAAGAGGCGATAAGCACCCGGAACCCCTGCAGGAAGCTCCCGAAACCATGAATACCCCGTATATACATAATATCCTTTGCCATACTGTGCCACAAGCAGTCCTCCTGAAAGAGGCTCTTCTCCCGGGTCGTTGCTGCTCAATACTGGCTTGAAATGGTCATCCCATTCCGATGCGAAGTAGAGACCACGCTCCTGCACCCAACCCTCAAAATCTTTTTCGGTGATCTTGTTAGGGTAGCTGAGCACCTCGCTTTTTTCATCCAGGAACCTTACAGGAGCTTCCTCCACTGTCACCCTGTCCCTCCCAATCTTGATTGGATAGGGGGCTATTTTATCGGTAACCATGCCACCGGAAGTCAGGTATTGGACAATCACCGTTCCACCATTCTCTGTGTATTTGAACAGCTTCTCATTTTCATACTTAAGCTGATCCATTGTGTTAAAGGCCCTTACCCCCAAAATGATGGCGTCATACTTTTGCAAATCCTTCGATGCCACGTCTTCCACCGTAAGCTCATCAACGGTATAGCCAATTTGTCTTAGGCTCGCCGGAATCTCATCGCCAGGACCCATCAGATAGCCTACAAGCTGCCCCTTCTTTTCAAGGTCTATTCTCACCACCTGCGCCGAAGATTCAGGAAAGAGCGTTTGCACAGGAATATGTGCGTAGTTGATTTCGATCAGGCCCTTGCTGTAAATTTTGCCACCAACCGTGGCAACAGCCGTTACCGTGCCGGTTCCCTGCTTTTTCGGTGGTGTTACTGAAAACTCAAACACCTGACTTGCCCCTTTTACTGCCAGGTTAAATGGCTGGCTGGCTGGTTTCGACTCCCATCCTTTTGGTAAACTTAGAGCAATAGTTCCGTCAATATTAGCCTTGCCCGACTTCACTGTTACTTGAACCATTCTGGGCTCACTGTCGGCAAACACGTAAACCTTTTCATTGATGTCGGCAAACACAGGCGGCGTCACCACAAAAGGCCTGTAAACCTCGCCATCAACTCTATCGTTTCTTTTAAAGATCAAAGGCATTTCCAGGTCCAGCTCCAGGCCATCAACAGCCACAACATAGTTGACCATTACAGCAGGCGGATTTTCAGGAAGCCCTCTCATTAGTTGATCATCTACAGCATACATTCCAATTGTTCCTTCCTTTTGCAGCCAATAAGGCTGCGAGTAAGCCATGCTGGCCGGGATAACGAAGCTCTTCTCCAGTTGAAACCCCTGATTGTTTTCCAGTTTTTGATCCAGCGATATACGGTCATTCAAAGCATTGACAACTAGCGCCTTGAGGGTAAGCGTGGCGGGGGACCGGTTGATTACCTCAAAATTCACTTTTATTGAGTCGCCGGGAGTCACTGCATAGTCATTAGCCTTCGCTTCCAGAAAAAGGCCTGTGATACCTTTGATAAGTGTTCTGATTTCTTCCTGCTTCACCTCTCTCCAATACACATCACTTATGCCATTCAGTGCCTGATAAGCCTGCATCAAGTCAGGAAGAATAAGTGTGGGGTTTTCGGGGTCAAAGTTGATAAATGCATTTTCGGTATGAAACGCTACTTTGTCGCCGCCTTTTACCCGCCTCCAGGTGGTTTCTACACCCTCCATCACATCTTCTTTGGCCGCTTCTCCACCAAGATGCTGAAGGTATTCAACGTTTGTTCCTCTCGAACCAGTGGCACCAAATCCCTGGCTCTTGTGCATACTCCTGCTTTCAGCAGACAGCTCTGTGTACGACTTTCCCAGCAAGGTGCTATAGGCGCCCACGTCCACGCCAATCCAATCCTTCGAGTCGTACTCTCCCGGGTTGGCATAAAACCATCGGGAAGTATTCCAAAGGATGCGTTTCGGCTGCCAGGTGGTGACGTATTTCAGTTGTTCAGGAAATCTCTTTGGGTCAGCTGCGGCTTTAAAAGCCTCGACTGCCAGAATCGCCGAGGCAGTGTGATGCCCATGGCTCTGTCCGTCTGGTGGGAATCTGGTGATCAAAACGTCGGGGCGAAATTTTCTGATGTTCCAGATCATGTCTGAAAGCACTTTCTCCCTGTCCCAAATTTGAAATGTCTCCTCCGGGTTCTTTGAGTACCCAAAGTCATTGGCTCGTGAAAAAAACTGCTGTCCACCGTCGGTTCTTCTCGCAGCCAGCAGCTCCTGAGTTCTTATCAACCCCAGCAGCTCTCTAATCTCAGGGCCAATTAGGTTCTGTCCCCCATCGCCTCGGGTGCAAGCCATGTAGGCGGTTTGGTACAGCCGCTCATTGGCCATATAGGCGATCATCTGCGTGTTCTCGTCGTCCGGATGAGCCGCTATGTACATAACCGAACCCAGCACATTGAGCTTTTTTAGCATTTGCTTTAGCTCAGCGCCATTGTATCGTGCTGGTTTTTGTGCTTGTAAAGAAACGGAGAGTAATGTGGCAACAAAGAATAAAACAATAGGTTGGGTAAAGAACCTCTTTTTCAAACGCATAGACAGGTGGTTTAACTTGCAACTTAAACGCCTCAAAGTTAGGAAGGTTTGGAAAATTAATCGGGTGGTGAAATAGCAGGAGTAGTGGCAGAACTGTCAGGTTAGGCACAAAAGAAAGACCACAGGGCGATTACCTCCGTGGTCTTTCTTAATGAGTTGAAATTAACCTCCTTTGCCTACAAATTAGGCTGGGGAGTAAGCCTCAGGTACGGCTTTATCTTCTTATATCCTTTGGGGAACTTCTTGTCTGCATCTTCATCGCTGATAGCCGGTGCGATCACCACTTCCTGACCACTTTCCCAGTTAGCCGGAGTAGCTACTGAATAATTGGCTGTTAGCTGCAGGCTGTCGATCACTCTCAACAACTCGTTGAAGTTTCTGCCGGTAGAAGCCGGATACGTAATCATCAGCTTTACTTTTTTGTCGGGGCCAATGATGAACACGGATCTCACCGTCAGCTTTTCGTTGGCATTTGGGTGAATCATGTCGTACAACTCAGCCACTTTCCTGTCGCCATCTGCAATGATCGGGAAATTCACATTCGTATTTTGGGTCTCGTTGATGTCTTTGATCCAGCTATTGTGGCTATCCAGTGGGTCAACGCTGAGTGCCACCACTTTCACGTTCCGCTTTTCAAATTCACCTTTGAGCTTGGCTGTTGTTCCCAGTTCGGTGGTACAAACCGGCGTAAAATCGGCAGGGTGCGAGAACAATATACCCCAGCCATTGCCCAGCCACTCGTGAAAGCTGATAGGCCCTTCTGTCGTTTCTGCTTTGAAATCCGGCGCTATATCGCCAAGTCTTAGTGTTGCCATAATTGATGTTTATTAATCTACTTAATTGATAGAATAAAGGTAAAGTACTTCACCAGAACTTTACAACACCGGACAATGAAAAAGAGTTTGGGGAAATTAAAATCCTGTGCCGGTGGTATCGGCTGCGTCCAGAGGTAGCTCAGGCTCCAAAGCTTCGTCCTTTGGCTTTTTGTTCCTTTTTCGGAAAAGCCCTTTCTTTTCTACAGGGGATTCATTGCCCAGGGAATCCAATTGCGGGGTAGCTGCGCCATCAGTCTGAAGAGAATCTTCTGCAGCTGGCGCCTCCTTGGGAGCCACGAACACCTCGCCAAACAGCTTGTTGTAGAATATTTGCTCTTCATTAAACTGGTCTTTCGGATCGTAGTTTCTGATGTACTTCTTCGGTGCGGGCTTTGTCGGAGGCGCTGTGGCAGGCTTGTCTACACCAGAAGAGTCGGTTGACACAGGTGCAAGTGAATCTGTGGCTGCCATTTCATCCTGGTACAAATCTTCATCGAACGTAACCGAATCAGCAGAAATAGGAACGAACTGGTTCTCCATTTTCACTGTCTTCAGGTTATAATTCTTGACCAGATAAGGATCACGGGTGATAATACCATTCTTATTCTTCTTCACCCAGGGCCCATATTTAGGCATAGAATCAGGGCCGAATGGCGAGAAAGCCAACATCCGCAGTGAGTCGTCAAGGATAAAGGTGCTTTGAAAGGCAGGGCAAATTTGATTGCTTTTACAGGAGATCAGTCCGGCAATTGTTATAACTACAATTAAAAAATAAAGGCCAGAGCGATATCTCATTAAATGCCGATGGGTTGATAGTCAGTCAGACTGAAAATTGTATTATAAAAAGCTAGCCGGCGATATTTGATTTACTAGTAAACGCCAAATATAAAAATATTATTGGAGGCGAAAAAGGTTCTTTCTATTTGATCATCTCTTCAACTATGGGGAAGATTTCGGATACCCATTGAGTATACATCTTTCCTGAAGGATGCAAACCATCGCTTGCCACCAATTCAGGGTCGTTGGCTGCTTCTCTCGACCCCGGGGTGATGTTTACAAATGCCACGCCAAACTTTTTGGAAATAGCCTCAGCTGCTCTATTAAAAGCATCTATCTCCTTCCCTATCTTCTCAGGGTTTCGGTCAGCGGCGAAAGGGGTGACACCATAATCAGGAATACTAACCACGAACACCTTTTCAGCTTTTCCATCTGCAAAGTTGATGGCTTGTACCAAAAGCGCTTCAAATTGTCTCTTGTATTCATCAAGCGAGCGGCCCCTGTATTGGTTATTCACGCCGATCAGCAAAGATACAAGATCATACGGGGGCTTCGGGGAGGCCTTTTCAATACCTTTTTGCAGCTCATCGGTAGTCCAGCCAGTGGTGGCGATAATTTTCGGAGGTGCCACGGAGACCCCACTTTGGCTAAGCGCAGCAGCCAGTTGAACAGGCCACCTCTCGTTTTCAGCAACGCTTTCACCAATGGTGTAGGAATCACCAAGCGCCAAAAACTTCAAACTGCCGACCTGATCCATACTTTCAGTATTTTGTTTATTTTCCTCGTTGCACCCCAAAAGTGCTATATACGAAAGTAGGAAAATGGCTAGAAAAGTGTATTTCGATTTACTCATAGTTGGCAAGCTCCTCCTTCAATTTCTTTGGCAGGCTGTCAACAATCAACATATAGGAGTGATCGATCAATTCGTACAAGAGTTTGTCTCCTACCGACCCATCGGTGTCCACGGTGTTCCAGTGCTGCTTGTTCATATGGTAGCCGGGCTTAATTCCTTCGTAACTTTCTCTTAGCTGAATGGCCCTGTCGGGATCGCATTTGAGATTGATGCTTCTGAAAAGCTCCACGTCGGCAAGGGCAAACATCTTGCCCATTACTTTAAACACGAGCGTATTGCTGTCAAAAGGGAATCCTTCGGTGACACCCGGTTTGCGAATGCAATACTCTCTATACTCTTCTATATTCATTACATCAAGCGGCGAATGGTCCAGATAATTAGTGCCATTAAAAATAAAAGGATCGATATTTTGTTGATCCCATGCATCATCCTAAGGTTGAAGTTTGGCTTGTTATTGGGATCCTTTTTACGGAAGTAGTATTTAAACACTTCGCTAAAGTCGAAGTAGTTGGTGCTTTCTTTCTTCTCCTGATTCTCTGAGTTTGCCATACTGGTTATGCCTCCACTTTTTCGGGATCCGTCCATCGGCCGTCTTCCCTGATGATTTCTATTAATTCGTCCACTGCCTTTGCTGAGGCGACTGACCTTTTCACTACCTCCTTGCCTTTGTACAGGGTGATTTTACCTTTGCCTGAGCCCACATAGCCATAATCGGCATCGGCCATTTCACCCGGACCGTTTACAATGCAACCCATGATACCAATCTTCACGCCTTTCAGGTGATCAGTGCGCTTGCGAATCATGGCGGTGGTTTCCTGCAGGTCAAACAGCGTTCTGCCACAAGAAGGGCAAGAAATGTATTCGGTCTTCGACATTCTGGTGCGAGCCGCCTGCAAAATGCCGAACGAGGTATCGTTGTACAACTTAATCTGTGGCTTGACAGCGTCGTTCCCTTCCAGCGTTTGATTGGCCCAACCCAACATAATGCCGTCGCCGTAGCCATCGATAAGCAGTCCGCCTACGTCGGTGGAAGCAAATAACATCAGTTTGTCGTCAGAAATGGGCTCAAAATCTCGCCGGATAATAACTGGTAACTTCACTCCTGCGTCCTCCAGCACAAAGAACATTCGGCGCAGCGCCGGGTAGGCATGTGCATTGTCTGTTTTTATAATGAGCACAATGTTCTTCCTAGCGGCCAGCATTTTCCAGTCAACATCAAAAGCTTCCTCATCCGAGAGCTGAACAAAATTGAGCTCCGGGTGCAATTTGGCAATGCTTAAATCGTTGATATCAATCAGCGGATAAGTGTTTTTCTGATCAGCATGGTTAACCCAAACGGCGTAGTCTATGATCTCTCTCAGGCCATTGGGCAACATAAACGGAACTGGCGTGCTTCCTGAATACACATAGTCAGTGCCGTAGTCGTTCATTCTCCATTTGTCGGGCTCCGGTAGATAAAAATGACCCGTTACCTTCAAATCAGGATACTCCGGGTTTTGCAGTCTGCTGATGTCCGTAATTACCCGGGGAACATTGTCACCACCGATATTGGAGACTTCCTGAGAATGGCGTTTCGTGTATTCGAAGGGGCTGTAAGGCGGATTTTCAACCGGAACAATGGTGTTGTGCCTAGCCCGGTGATCATATCTTTCGACCAATGCGCTCGCCACTGGCAGCTCCAGCTCAGGCTCTTCAGTCAACGACACCCTGACTGTATCACCCAAACCGTCCTCCAGCAAAGTGCCGATGCCCACAGCCGATTTGATTCTGCCGTCCTCAGCCTCACCAGCCTCAGTTACTCCCAAATGCAGCGGATAGGGCTTGAATCCCTCGTCGTCCAGCATCTTCACCAAAAGGCGGTAGGCCTGCACCATCACCTGGGTATTGCTCGACTTCATGGACAGCACAATGTTGTAGTAGTTCAACTCTTCAGCAATCCGCAGAAACTCCAGGGCCGACTCCACCATGCCGAGTGGTGTGTCGCCATAGCGGCTCATAATGCGATCGGAAAGTGAACCATGATTGGTGCCAATGCGCATGGCAGTGCCATACTCCTTGCAGATCTTTACCAGCGGAATAAACTTCTCCCTGATGCGTTCCAACTCCTGCTGATAAGCGTCGTCGGTGTAGTCAATGACTTCAAATTTCTTCTTGTCGGCATAGTTGCCAGGATTCACCCTTACCTTTTCCACAATTCTTGCGGCAAGCTCAGCTGCATTGGGGGTAAAATGAATATCAGCTACCAACGGTGTGTTATACCCTCTTTTGACCAGCTCTTTTTTAATGGCCTCCAGGTTCTGGGCTTCCTTTACGCTTGGTGCCGTGATACGCACATACTCACAGCCCGCCTCGATCATTCTGATAGACTGCTCAACCGACCCCATCGTATCCATGGTATCGATAGTAGTCATAGACTGCACCCTGATCGGGTGATGGGCACCCATGGGGGTATCTCCAATGGTTACCTCAATGGTTTTTCGCCTCGAATAAGAGGTGAGACTGTTGCAGAAGTTGATTTTTGACAGAAGGGCTGCGTCCGCAGTGTGCATAAACTAATCGAATTATAGATTCTGCAAAGTTAACTAATAAAGTGTTTAAGTGTTTGGAAGTGGAGGAGGAAAGAGTGGCCGGGAGGTTTGAAGACGGAAGACCGGAGTCGGGAGAGGCGTTGGTAGGTGAACTGGCCTGAGCGGTGGAGACGACAGCCTCCAGTGAGGGTCTGAAAGACAGGAGGCCAAGTACGGCTGAGAACCCTGGTACATAGGGCTTTATCCGATGTGGCGGTATATCGCTTCGTCCAGGCCCTTTCAGGGGCGCCCCGGCTCTCGGCTTAGATGATGACAAGCCCTGAAAGGGCGACATACACCCAGGATGGCGGTGAAGCCGCATCCTGAAAAATGGTGCTCAGAAAAACAACCGGTGTCTGACGGCTCTTGCATTGTGGCTAGGTGCCGTGCCGACACCTATAACCTCATCCTGAAAAAGCCTTAAATATCTCCCAGCTGAGGTCTTATCAAAATATCCTCCACCACGGACCTGGGTGACAGACTATACGCTGCCCAAACCATAGTAGCTACGTCTTCTAACGGAATAAAACGTTCTTCAGGTATATTGGCTTTTTCCCAGCTGGCGGTAAAAGTCGCTCCGGGCAGCACTGAACTGACCCTGATTCCAAAAGGCTTCATTTCTTCCCGCAGCACCTTGCTCATGCCGTACATGGCAAACTTGCTGATGGCATAGCTGCCCCCATTGGCATAGGCAACAATGCTGGCAATCGAACAAATATTAAAGATGTGGCCCTTGCCAGCCTCTTTCATTCCGGGAATAATTCCTCTCGAAAGATGATAGGCACTGTACAGATTGGTGTCAATCATTGTTTCCAATGCGTCCTCCTCCTCAGTATGCACCTGCCCGGGGATAAACACACCCGTGTTGTTGACGAGCACGTCTACTGGCCTGCCTGTTTTTTTAACAAATTGCAGAAAGGCATCAACTTCAGCTCTTTTGCTTAGGTCGGCTTTAAAAGTGTGCACTACAGCTTTAGGCGCCATCTTACTTACCGCCGTTTTCAACGACGCAAGCTGGTCTTCTGACCTTGCACAGGTGACTACGTCAAACCCATGCTGAACAAACGCTTCAATAATACCCCTGCCAATGCCTTTTGTGCCCCCAGTGACAACAATTAATTTATTCATTTTACTATCGTTTAACCTGACTTTCAAGCAACTAAGTGCCGGATTCTCTTTAAAATTGTGGAATTGCGCTACCCGAAGGGTAACCAATATCCCCGAAAGTTAGTTTAATCTTCTTTTTTCCTGTCCGAAACTTTCTTTAACGGTGGGGATGTTTTTTCTTGGAACAAATTTGAGCAAATGGAAAGCATAGGCAAATTCATGATCTTTTTGGGGCAGCAGTTTACCCGCATGGAGTCGTTCAAGACTTACGCCAAGAGAGTTGTGGATGAGGCCATTCTGATCGGCTACAACTCCCTTCCCCTATTTGCTATTATTGCCACTTTTATGGGGGCTGTTACCACCCTGCAAACAGCCTACAACCTTGTGAGTCCGCTTGTTCCACTTTACATTGTATCAATGGTAGTGCGTGACATGACTCTCCTCGAACTGGCCCCAACTATCATGGCCATTGTGTTTGCGGGTAAAGTTGGTTCCAATATTGCCGGCGAGCTGGGCACTATGAGGATCACGGAACAGATCGATGCGCTTGAGGTAATGGGCATCAACGCAACCTCTTATCTCGTGCTGCCAAAAATTATCGCCTCTATCCTAACCTACCCTATGCTCGTTGTGTTCTCAGGCTTTCTGACAATCCTGGGAGGCTACCTGATTTCTCTTGCTACAGGTGTGCTTACAGGCACGGAATACATCTACGGCATTCGATACGAATTCGTGCAATTTAACGTCTCCTTTGCGCTGATCAAATCGGTGGCATTCGGCTTTTTAGTAGCAGCCATCTCTGCTTACAAAGGGTATTATACTGTGGGAGGTGCGCTGGAGGTAGGCAAATCGAGTACCAGCGCAGTGAACAATAGCTGCATTGCCATTCTGGTTGCCGACTACGTACTGGCCCAACTTCTTATTTGATTTTGTATGATCGAGATAGAAAACATCAAGAAATCTTTTGACGGAAAGGCCGTATTGCATGGCATTTCCGGCAAATTCGAAAAGGGCAAAACCAACCTGATCATTGGTGCCAGCGGCACAGGAAAAAGTGTGCTTCTCAAGTGCATTGTGGGCCTGGTGAAACCCGACGAGGGAACGGTGACCTACGATGGGCGGGATTTCACACACGGCGACAAGAGCCTCAGAACGGACATCAGACGTGAAATAGGCATGTTGTTTCAGGGCGGAGCGCTGTTCGATTCCATGAATGTGGAGGCCAATGTGATGTTTCCACTCAATGTGCTTACCAAGATGCCTCAGGCCGAAAAGCTCGATAGGGTCAACTTCTGCCTCGAAAGAGTGGGACTGGCCGGTGTGAACAAAAAAATGCCATCGGAAGTGAGTGGAGGTATGAAAAAGCGGGTTGGGATTGCCAGGGCCATTGTCAACAACTCCAAATACCTGTTTTGCGACGAACCCAATTCCGGCCTGGATCCACAAACATCGATCACAATAGATAACCTGATTCAGGAGATCACCTATGAATTTGATATTACCACGGTGGTCGTTACCCATGATATGAACTCAGTGATGGAAATCGGGGACTACATTCTGTTTATGCATCAGGGGTACAAAAAATGGGAAGGCAGCACCGCCACTATTGCACAGGCAGATGTGCCCGAACTCAAAGATTTCATTTTTGCCAACAAGCTGATGAGGACGATGATAAAAAAGTGAAGTAGGACTATGGCCTTTCACTCATTTCGTTTTACCCACGAAATAAAAAATAGATTTGAATTATCAATCAGGGTTGGTCAATGAAGCATGACCTAACAACCGTTTTTTCCAAATGAATAGCAAGGTTTCCTTTTTCCGTTTTGTTGCCACCGTTGAAGGCATTTCATTCCTCGTATTATTATTAATCGCTATGCCATTGAAGTACTGGATGGGTCAGCCACTAGCCGTCAGGTATGTGGGAATGGCTCACGGTGTCCTGTTCCTGCTATACATTCCAGCCTTGTTGTTAGCGGCTCCTGTGTTAAAATGGGGCTTTTTAATGATATTCAGAGCGTTCCTGGCCTCACTTCTGCCGGGTGGCACTTTTTTGCTCGACAGGCAAATTATAAAAGACTGGAAAGAGATCAATTCTTCAGCAAACAACAGCTAACTGCCGGCATTTAAGTGCCCTGAAATAGTACCTTGATAGAATATTGGCTTTCTTTATCGCAACCACCGGATCATTTAACCTATGAAAACCCTTCTCTTTTCCTCGCTGCTCCTAGTCACCCACTGTCTCTTTGCCCAATCACCACAGGCGTTTGAAATCTACAATTCAAAAGGCAAGCAGGTTGCTTACGAAAAAATGCTAAAGGACATTTCCCGGGCTGATGTGGTCTTCTTCGGTGAGCTGCACGACAACTCCATCAACCACTGGCTCGAGCTGCAGGTAACTAAAAGCTTATACGCTGAACATGGCAAAGACCTGGTAGTCGCTATGGAGATGTTCGAGGCTGACGATCAGCTAGTGCTGGACGAGTTTATGACAGGCCTGATTGAAGAGAGGCATTTGCTCAAGGAGGCTAAAATGTGGGATAACTATAAAACAGACTACAAACCCATAGTAGAATTTGCCAAAGAGCACCAGCTGAAGGTGGTGGCATCAAATATCCCCCGAAGGTATGCCAATCTTGTATACAGAAAAGGGCCTGATGCGCTCAATAATCTGCCCGACGAAGCAAAAAAAAACATTGCCCCTCTACCCCTGGAAATTGACTTTAACTTGCCTGGCTATCAGGAAATGATAGAGTCGATGGGTGGGCACGGTGCCCCGGGAAGCGCCGAAAACCTGGCCAGCTCTCAAGCGAGCAAAGACGCAACAATGGGCTGGTTCATCAGCAAAGAAAGCAAGGGCAAGGTCATTCACTTCAATGGCTCTTACCACTCCAAAAATGGGGAAGGCATCATTTGGTACCTGAACAAATACAATAAGAAAGCGAGCGTGGCCACCATACATTGTGTGGAGCAGGAAAACATTGGAGAGCTGTCCGAGGGGAATGTTGGTGCTGCAGATTTTATCATTGTGATTCCCTCTGATATGACGAAAACCTACTAAACTTACTGTCCACATAAGCTCAAATCGAATTTCGACACACAGATATCGGATTATTTTTTTACTTTCATACAATTTTAAGCTCCAACAGGCTTCTATTTTTTCAACCAGCAAAATGAAGTTACTTACGAAAGCACTCCGGAGGCTCCTACCTACCAGAGATGCCTCCAGGCCTATAGAAGAAAGGCTTTTTGAGATCACACTCTGCCTCACTATTCTCACGCTGCTGCTATGGTCGTCAGTCGGTATATTTTCCCAATTCAATCCGACTGTCCTCGGCATCTATCTGTTCGCACTGTGTTTTTACTCTGCGGTCTATTTTGCTGTTAAAAAAGGCATATCCTTTCGCCTCACTACCTCTGTTTATTACATCTCTGCGTTGCTTATCATCTCGTTTGGCTGGCTCCCCTCTGGCGGCATCCGTGGCGCTGTGATGCACATGTGTGTGCTCATCTACATCTCAGGGCTTTTGGTTTTACCTATACGCCGTTATATCTCCTTTATCATATCCACGATTTGCATGGTGATCATTTTCGTCACCATCGAGTACTACCACAGAGACCTGGCCGTGCCCTACACTGACTATGTGAATGAATGGAGAGATCTTTCGATAGCGGGAGTGGTCATGCTGGTGGTGATGGGCTTTGCTTTCTACATTTTTAAAAAAGAGTATTTGCACGACAGAGCGCATTTGCAACAAATGAACCTCGAGTTGGGTGCTGCCAAAGAAAGGGCTGAATCGGCTGACAAAGCTAAAAGTCAGTTTCTGGCTACTATCAGTCACGAAATGCGGACGCCTTTAAATGGCATCGTGGGGCTTGCCGAACTAATCGAGAAAACTAATCTTGACAAAGAACAAAGCGAGCTTGTAAAAAACCTCTCCACCAGCAGTCAAATTCTATCAGGCTTGATTACCGATGTGCTTGACATCACCATGATTGAAAACAATCGGGTGACCTTACAAGAAGACGCTTTTGAACTGAAGGACGTAACGAAAGATATCAGCCAGCTATTTTATGGATTTGAGTCGGTGAAAACCGGCAAGGTTTCCATCGAACTGGTGCACGCCAGTAAATCCGACATTCACCTGATGGGTGACCTTAAGAGGATCAGGCAAATCCTTATTAACCTGGCAACGAATGCGGTCAAATTCACGCCCGCAGGAAAAGTGACCATAGCTACGACCGTTGTGAGAAAAGAAGATAAGACCGCCATAGTTCTTTTCAAAGTTGACGACACTGGCATTGGAATTCCAAAAAACCAGCACCCAAAAGTGTTTTCCAGGTTTTTTAAGAATGAAACTGACTTGGCGGTGGGAGGCACCGGGTTAGGGCTTTCCATTGCCAAGAGCCTGACCGACTTGATGCATGGGAAGATTTGGTTCTATTCCACCGAGGGCAAAGGCAGTTCGTTTTATGTGGAACTGCCACTACCGCTCGCTACCCATGGCGAGCATTCGCCCGCTGAGAAACATATCCAACCGATAAATTTCAGCGAACTATCCATTCTTGTAGCCGAAGACGTACACATCAACAGGCTTGTGATGCTTAAAATACTCAAGAATATTGGCATCACTAAAATAGAAGTGGCTGAAGATGGAGAGCAGGCTGTAGCCCTTGCTTCTTCCGTGGACTTCGACTTTATATTGATGGACGTTTTGATGCCCAGAATGGACGGCATTGAAGCAACCAGGGAAATTCGCAGGATTTTTCTGGAGAGAAAGCAAAGCCCTCCTTTCATCGTCGCCGTTACGGCCAATGCCACTACAGAAGATGAAAACAAGTGCAGAGAGGCCGGAATGGTTGACTTTATCACCAAACCATTTACTACAGACGTCCTCAGTGCGGTTTTCACCCGCCTTTGGGCTTCAGTCTAGCTGTCGTCACCAGCATCATTATTTATACACAAATCATTTCCAACAGCCACTCGACACATCGGCTTGGCTAACTTTGAGAAAAATGTTTAACTTACTACGAAGCTTTAGCAGTCAACCTTTGACTTTGCCGACCTTATAAAAAAACTCACTGTTCTTTATATAATTTTTTCTTGAAATAATTAAATTATTTACAGAACCGTGCTTTTTTGTCTATATTTAAGTGATCAGCCTAGCCATGGGAAATACCGTTGCCATTTACAATTTTAAAGGAGGGGTGGGTAAAACCACAACCGCTCTCAATCTTGGCTACGCCTGGTCCCGGCAATTTAAAGTACTTTTGATCGATTGCGACCCACAGTGCAACCTCAGCAACTCCCTGGGTGCCGACAATTCTACCAAGTCCATTTACAGATACATCAAAGACCTGCTGCACGACAATCTTCCGGAGAGCATTGAAGCACAGGAAGTAACACCGTATATGCATCTGCTACCTGGAGACTACCTGATGACTGAAATGGAGTCGAACAGCAGGTTTATTTCGTTTGGCCCTAATATCGTGCAGAAGCTTGGATACGTACTGCGAAAGGACTACGACATCGTGATCATGGACATGCCCACTCATTTTGGAGGACTTGTAAAGTCTATGCTTACCGATGTCGACAGTATCCTGATTCCGGCCCTTGCTGATTCGTTCTCCATCGATGGCATTAAGAAGTTACTGACTTTTCTCTACACTGTTGAAAGAAAAAGGCCGCTGAACATATTGGGCATCTATTTCAACATGTACAAGCAGTCACTTATCCACCACCGGGAAAAGTACGCTGAGGCAATGACCGAATTTGAAGACTTGATACTGGAGAGCACTGTATCCAACTCCATCAAGGTAAGCGAAGCCATAGATATCGGGAAATCCATGAACAGGGTCAACCCTGAAAACAAGTCAGCCATCGACTTTCTCAAGCTCAGCGACGAGCTGATGGCCAAGTTCAACAACACTTTTTTGTCATCGAAATTCATCTCAGAAGAGTTTCTGGAGAATATCAAAACGAGGTAAGCCGCTGAAAAGGATTCAACCGCTGAGAAAACCGAAAACACAGCGCTAGGGAGAAATATCGCCCGGCTTTCGGTAAACGCAAACTCCTCACAGTAGTCCCGTAGGGACGACACATAGGTAAACTCCACCAACACGTAAAACAAGCACTGCCAGTGCCGTCAGGTACGGCACATGGCGCACCCACGTGCCTGCCAAAAAACTCCTGACACTATCTGAGCTATACAAAATCCACTCTTCACCTTTCAGATGTTGAAACCGCAGGGCAAACGCATTTAAAACAAAAAGGAGTCAAATTTTTTTCAAAGCTGTTTTTTTACCCCGTTCCACGTCGGCGACCCTTAAGGGTGAAACAGCTTTGAAATTCGTCTTTCCCTTTAGGGCTAGGGTAAAAAGAAGAATTTCGAAGCCAAATGGTTTTAAATGCGTTTGCCCTGGTTAAAACCGCCTCAATCGCCCCATCGCTTCTCATCAAAAAGGCTAAGCATCGTTCTCCTCAAATTCCTATATTCAATCAAAACATACCTTAACTACAAATTATACCATGGAAAACGAGAACAATAAAACCAATATTGGCCGCCGGGAGGTCATCAAAGGACTGGGCCTTGGGGCCACCGGCACGTTTCTGGGGGCTGCCAATCCGGCCGTGGCTGGCGTATACGAAGCTGCCACCAAAGCCCTCCCTCCTCTTACCATCACCAATGTCAAGGCTATTTCTACCTGCCCACACGGCATAGAGCTGATTGTGGTGAAAGTGGAAACCAGCGAACCCGGATTGTATGGCCTAGGCTGTGCCACCTTCCGCCAGCGGGCCAGGCCTGTTATCTCAGCCATCAACGACTACCTCAACGATTTCTGCAAGGGCAAAAGCGTCGACAACATAGAAGACATGTGGCAAACCGCCTATGTTAGCTCCTACTGGCGCAATGGCCCCGTGCTCAACAATGCCCTTAGTGGCCTCGATCAGGCCCTGTGGGACATCAAAGGCAAGCGTGCCAATATGCCGGTGTACCAGCTACTGGGAGGCAAATGCCGGTTTGCCATCCCCTGCTACTCTCATGCGTCAGGCAACTCCCCGGAAGCCGTCGCCGACGATGCCAAGCGCATCATGAACGAGGGCTACAAGTACGTGCGCATTCAAATGGGCGGCTATGGGGCTGCCGGCGTGGCGTCAGTGCCCGACTTCAAAGCCAAAGGCTTTGGCATGCCCGACGACAACTACATGGATCCCTACTTCTACATGAAAAGCGTGCCCGAAATCTTCGCCAAAACCCGGGAGGTGTGCGGTGAAAGAGTGGAGCTATTACACGACATCCATGAACGCCTCCAGCCCAACGATGCCATCAACATGATCCGCCAGCTGGAAGAGTTCAGGCCTTTCTTTATAGAAGACCCCTTCTCTCCCGAAAACATTGGCTATTTCAGGCAGCTTCGGCAGCAGAGCAGCGTGCCGCTGGCCATGGGAGAACTCTACAACAACCCCCACGAATGGGTGGGCCCCATGAGCGAAAGGCTGTTTGACTTTATCCGTATTCATATTTCACAGATAGGTGGCATTACCCCCGCTATGAAGGTGGCCAGGCTGGGTGAAGCGTTCAATGTGAAAACAGCGTGGCACGGACCTGGAGATGTGTCGCCGGTAGGCCATGCTGCCAATGCCCACATCGACTTTGCGGTATGGAACTTTGGCATTCAGGAGAGTGTGAATTTCTCCGACACGCTGAGAGAGATCTTCCCCGGCAGTCCTTTTATGAAAGATGGCTATATGTACGTTAACGAAGCGCCTGGCCTTGGTGTAGATATCAACGAGAAGCTGGCGGCCAAGTACCCTATTCCTGAGAAGCAGCTGAACGGCTGGACACAGCTGAGAATGCATGATGGTACGCCGGTGCGGCCTTAGGATTTCTCCCTTTTAACCCTCCAAGGGGTTTTGAACCCCTGGAGGGTTTGACTACCATCCTGACTTTAGAGATGCCTGCCTGCGCAGGGTTGGCGGAACAGTGGATCCGTATCGAGCATTGAGACCCTACTCCTTCCGAATCACCAGGGGAAAGTCCTGCCCTCTGGAAAACGTATAGGGATACTGCGGCGTGCCCTTTAGCTTCTGAGTGAGCTCGGGTACCTGGTCGTCGAGGAAGGACTTGAGTTCGTAGATCGTGACCTTGCCATCTTTAGGTGCGCCATCAGCTACCCCTTGCAGGCCGGTGATGAGCAGGTAGGTAAACAGCCCATGGCCCAGCTCGGCAAACTCCGTGGCAAACTGCTCACTGCCCGCCGACGCCATTACATGAATGCCTGCACTCCGGGAAAGCTGCGCAATGGCCTTCTCTTCCGCAGCTCCACGGGTGGCCAGCAGCTCTATAGAAGCACCCGACTGGCAGGCATCCATCACAATAAGCTGCTTAAGTGCATGGATACTTTTCAGGTGTTCCTGTAGCTCACTGGCCTCAATGGCGTTCTTTTTCAAAGAGGAGACGTCGTACAGCCTAAGGCTTTCTGTGGGGATAAAGTAAAAACTATTGTCGACCATGCTGCCATGACCGGCATAGTAGAAAATGAACACATCTTCGGGGTGTACTACAGCGCTGAGCTCATCCAGCTTTTTAATGATGTTTTCTTTCGAAGCCTGGTCATCGAACAACGTGTGCAGCTTGATTTCTTTGAAAAGGGATGTGCCGTTGTCGTCAATCATGCTGCTGAACGACTCAGCATCGGGTCGGGCGTAGTTCAGCGTCATTTTAGGGTTTTGGTACTTATTGATGCCCACAGCCAGGATATGGCAGGTGGCACTTTTGGAAGAATGATCCGCCACTACCTCCACGTTACTTACCGCCGATTCAATATTGTCATTATTTGCCGCCCTGGCTTCGAAAGTGTTAGCACCCCCTATCAGGTCGACCGTGTGACGGTAAGTCGTGCTCCTGCCTTTGCCGGAAGGGTAGCTAAGGCCCTGCGTGTTCAACGACATGCGCTTGCCGTTGTGAAAGAGGCGGAGTTCACTTACTCCGCCGCCATTGTCAATCATTTTAACATATACTTCAGCTTTGGTAACATCATCGGCTGGCATCGTTGCAATCTTTACCGTGGGAGGCGGGGACTTCAGCAGCTTGGTCTGAATGTCTTTTAGGTTGCCTGCCCCTCCCCTGTTCGAAAAAATCTGCGGTAGCAGGTCAGGGCGATAGAACTCCTCAAAAAACTGATCCACAGAATAGGTGGTGGTTTTATCAACAAAGTGGATATACTTTCTGGACTCGTCGGTGCCGTTGAAGTAGCCTTCCGGGTTTTTCACCATCCATTCGTTGGCACCAAAGTGGATGTGCTCGAAAAACTCCTTCCCTGAGGCCAGATCCCAAAACTTAGTGGTGCCATCCAGGGCATGACTGATCAGCATTTTGTTGTCGTTGCCCAGCAGCAGGGAAGTGACTTCGGCGGTGTGGCCTTCAAATGTCTTTACCTGTAAAGAAGTGTTGTAGTCCCACACTCTGATGACCCTGTCGGCCCCCGCAGAATAAACAAGGTCTCCGTCAGGGCTGAAAATCGCTTTGTGCACCGGGCCGCCGTGGCCCGTCAGCTTCTTCGTCATCAGGCCGGTGGCAATGTCCCAAATGCGGATGGAGCCATCCCAACTCGTTGTGAGCAGCTCTTTCTGATTGGGGCTCAGGGTCAGTGAGGAAACAATATCGGTGTGCCCGATGAAAGTGCGAACGGGCAGATGTGTGTCCAGCTCAATCATTGCCAGCGAATTGTCGAGCCGGGCCACAAACACATACAAGTCGGTGGGGTGAAATAGCAGGTTATAAACCGAGTTGGACTGGAAGTCGTAGTAGTTCACTCGCTCGCCAGTGGCCACATCGTAGATCTTGATGGTGGCGTCCCAGCTGGCGGAGATGAGGTGCTTTTCGTCATTGCTGAATTTCACATCGAAGATGGGCTCCCTGTGGGCTTTGATGGTACGGAGCGTATCGCCGGTAGCCACGTTCCAGAGGATGATTCGGCCATCGCCGCCACCCGTGGCCATGGTAAGGCCATTGTCCGTCAGGTCATAGCAAAGGGCCGCCTTCTCGTGGCCTTTGTACTCCATGACAGTTTTGCCTGAGGCGATGTTCCACCGCTTTACCTTGGTACCAAACTTGCCTTTGATCAGCTCCGTGCCGTCTTTGGAAAGCATCAGGTCATTTTTGAATCTGATGTATTTGGCAATGTACGAGTCCCAGTAAGAGTTGGGGTCGTAGTTGATGCCCCCTTTGTCCCGCTCGTTGAGTAACCCCGTGAGGGTCGTTTCAATTTGATCGGTTTTGGTATTGAGCTGGTAGGCGGTGTTGTTGTCGCATGCCAGCAACAGACTGCCATTAGCTGCCATGTGGGCTTCGTTGATTTCCGTCTCTGTGTCCGGCGTTATTTCCTTCACAAGCTTGCCTGACTGATTCTCCCAAATGATGGCCTTTGCTTTGGTCACCGCCCACACCTCGTCTCCATTTTTGCTGAAACCAACGCCGGAGAGCTCTTCCACCTCATCGCCATAGGTTCGAATCAGGTCTCCGTTAGAAAGCTTGTATTTTCTTACGACAGTTTTGTTGGACGCTACCAGCAGCGTTTTGCTGTCGGCGCTAAAAGCCACCCAGGTAGCGCAGCCCCCACACCAGCCCTCTGCCTGATCGAACATGTATACCTTCTCCCAGGTAGCTGTGCTGTACACATTGGCTGTTCGGTTGTCCTCTCCTATCGCCAGCCACTTGCCATCTTTTGAAAAAGCCACATTAATGCCATAGCCCAGGCCCTGGTCTGCATTTACTCTAAAGGACTGAACTATCTTTTTCGTCTCAAAATCCCACAGGTGTGCTTCGTCGGGATAGCCCCCTGTGAAGAAAAACTTGGCATCAGCACTAAAGGCGACTGCTGTAAGGAACTTGCTTGCCACCGGCGTAGTGAAAATGGTTTTGCCTGTAGCCACTTCCCAAATGCGGGCTGTTTTATCCCCGCTACTGGTGATCATGTATTGGCCATCGGCAGAGAAATCAATGCAATTGACGCTACCGGTATGGCCCAAAAAGCTGCGCACTTCCCTGCCCGTAGAAATCTCCCAAAGCTTCGCCGTTTTATCCCGGCTGCCAGTGGCTACCAAACTACTATCAGGGCTTTGAGCGACGCTCAGCACAGCCAGCTCATGGCCTTGTTGGATGACTGTTTGGAGGTTTTGGGCAATCGCTGCAAAGAACTGGAAAAACAGCAAAGAAGAGGCTAAAAAGTGCTTCATGGATTCGTATGGTCAGCTAGATGTGGCAAGTTAATAAAGTTGACTGGTTGAAGCGGCGGGGAATGGAGGGAAGTTGCGTTTGGGGGTTGGGTATTGAGTTTTGGCGACAAGGGCCTTTTAGAGAGATTCAGGCGGGGGATTGACCGAGAGCTACGAACTCTCTCCTCTTTTTTAGTAGATACCGAGTGAACGAAGAACTTATTTAGAAGAACTCACTTTACTATTTCAAAACAGTAAATCTTGGAGCCGTCACTTCCTATCAATAAATCACCCTGGTATGGTCTCCGAACAAAATTAATATTTGTAAGATCTAATTCGCTATCATATATCCCACCGGCAATATCCTTCGAAGGGAACTCCTCTGATGTAAAAGTTGCATATTCAATTTCATGAGAACTTCTGCTAAGAGCGGACAAAGCATCAACTCCTCCTTCACGTCCTTTTTGGTAGAAAAATATAAATTCGTTATGAATGATTAAATCGGATCGAATAGGCAAGTCTTTCGAAACCCAAAATTGATCGCCTGTACTCGCACTGAGGCAATAGACGTTAGTCGGCGACTTTGCAAAGATAGTATCTCCATCAAAAGCAATTTGCATTGTGAAATCTGACACTTTCATGTTTGTTAACCATTTTTCCTTCACTGTTCTCTTGGCCAAATCAATAACGATAAGTCCATCTTTTCCAGCCCATAAATAAAGTAGGTCACCTGATATATTTATCTCAGAATTGAGCGAACCTTCGTTTTCTGTAGTAAGAGCCACATTCCAAATAATTTCTCCAGTATTTTTATCTATCTGATAAAAGGTAGTCTTGGTTGTGAGGTTAACGATACTGTCTCCCCCTTCTATAAAAGCATAAATCATTTCTGGAAATGACCGCTGCCAAACGATTGACTTAGTTAATATGTTTACACAGTTAAGGATATTGTTTTTTTCCTTGAATAAAAATGTATTTGATTTCAGTAGAATTGGAGTTTTGCTTTGAATTTGATAGCCTCGCTGTTTACCTCTCTTATATAGAATCTCTCCCGTATAGAAATCTTTTACTACAACCAAATTCATCAAATCGTAAAGGACTAAACTATCTTTTAATTTAGACCTGATAATATCATCGTATTCTTTATCACCCACATGAAGTCGTTTTCGTTGGCTGAGATCGTAGACAAAGCTGTTATCGAAATGTTCTATCAAAATTCCATTTTCAATTAATGGCTTCTTATCATAGATGCTCAAGTCATTTCGAGTCACCTCGAATTCGAAGGTTAAATCCAAAATCTCTGACAACGGCTTGTCAGCGTATGAATTCATCTGTGAATAACATGGCTCGCAAAAATTAAGTAGTGCTATTAGCGCCAATGAAATTCTCACACTCTCAAAATCTATTAGTTTCCACATATTCAAAATGCATATAGTCTTTTCTATCACCCCAATCCCCTCCCCAGGATATAACTTCATTTCCATTGGTGTCACGGGCAGTATAGAATTCTCTTACGAACGATTCGTCAATTACAATAAAACCTTCCAGGGCGATCCTCTTCATTAAATCCAAATTTCCTTTTACGACGTCTGTTAATTTTGCATACGGCGCAGCACCCAAAATAGCAATCAATTGCTGAGTAGAATTTTCTAAATATCTAGTCACCCCAGAATAAGACTGAGTATTCGGCACATCCTCTGGCAGCAAAATGTTAACACCGGTCACCCAACCACTATATTCACCATTTTCCGGTTGAGCGCACGCCTCTTTCAAACTTTCAACACAAGAAACAATATTCAGTCCATTTAAAAGGTGCATTAATTTAGAGTCAAGCGTTGGTAAGTGTTTTTGAACCAATAGTGCCTTTCGAAATCCCATTGTGTAGCTGGAACTCAATACGGTCAAATTCTGCTTAAGAATTTTTAGAAGATCATCTGCTTTCCTTGGAAGAAGGACATGTAAGCTCTCGATTAACTCCTGCTGATCTGCTAGACTTTTTTGGTTGAGAAAATGTATCTCATTTCGGAGGAACTTGTTTTCTTCGACCAAATTATTGAATTGATTTGAAAACTGGCCAATGAGACTCGCCACCGACTCAATATGATTACCTAATTCTGACACTGAAAGTTCATTTTCATTAATATAAGCTACTCCAAGCGCCAATGAATCAATTTCTATTTCTTCTAGCTCTAGGTCAAGTAGGCGCTGGTTGATTTCCTTTTGCTCCTCGACCGTCGATCTGTTATTGAAAAACTGAAAATTAGCAAGAATCCCCAGGAAGGCTAGCGATGGGCGTACAAAGAAGAGGTTCCGATCTGCTCCAATATCTAAGGCCATTCCATAGGAATGATTACTCACATACTTGTCGGATCCTCGTTGAAACCGGATATTGAAACCACCAATCGTATAATATGGGTTATTGAAATATTCACGACCAAGTCTAGTCTCAATAGTACTAACGTACGGCCAGTAGCTATCATGGATCATTATTTCTCTACCTAGAAACGTTCGAGCTCTGACTTTCTGTGATAGATAGTCGAGACTTCCTTGATAGCGCAGCTTCCACTCTTCATCTTTCTCTCTAGAAATTTCCAAAAACATGGGGCCAGCGAGCTTAATAAAATATTTAAATTTATCTAGCTTGGTTTTTGCTTCAATGTATTTGGCAATTTCATAGTTATCTAAAAAAGTGTCAACATATTGATTAACAGAGGCATTTGATTCGTCCTGAAAACTATTATTGAATTCCGAATCCACACTTGCACTAATTTTAATAGTGAAAGGCGATTCATCGGTTCTTATGAAAGATTGATCGGAGCGTGCCTCGGCTTGACTTATGTGGCCAGTCCAATAAAAGATACCGTTGTCAACTATTTGTATCTTTTGGTTATTTGAATATACTAACTCCCCATCGTTCTTATATATTTCTATTTTTGCATGGCTCAACGGGAATTTTTCGGTCTTTTCAATCGAGTAATGTATTTCAACGGAATCTTCTGCTATTCCTGGAATGAACATATTATCGTCTATCGGTTCAATCGTCACCAACTTAGGGCGCTCCTCTTGTGTATCTTCGATAATGAATGGGCAAACCATTTCCAAAAGCTTTGTTTTCACTCCATCGGACAGCTCTGGGTAAAACGGCGGCACCTTTTCTAAAAATGTAAGTCCTATCACTTTCAATAACTCTGAATTATTCTCATCGGCGGCTAATTGTTTCAAGAAATCATCCACAGATTCGGTCAGTTTTTGAATATTCTCTAAAATAGTTTCGGCGCCTGCTTCCCTATGCACAAAGCAAGCATTAAGCTTCTCCCAGGGCCTTTCAACATTTTCTTGAACCGCCTTTTGCCATTCTTCTATATTTTCTCTCGCACTCGCTAATGCTTCTTTAATAATTATTTTCTGTATCCCCTCTAACGAAGCGTCGGCCGCTTTCTGGTCTTTCATTTCCACAGAGCCTGTCTCCACCCGCTGCAACGCCGCTATCAACGCACTCACTACTGTTTCTTTGGCTTCGTTGGGCGTGGCGAAGGCGGTGTTGCCCAGCTGCTGCTGGCTGGTGGAGGCGGCAATGGAGTCAACCTCGGCCTGGCTGATGCTGAGCAGCTCATAGACCGTCGATGTTTTGCCCGTCAGCTCCAGCCGGGTGGTGTAGCCAGTGGGTGGCCCCTCGGTGGAGGCAGGTACAAAGATGATCTTAGCGGCCAGCAGGTTGTCGTTGTCTGCCTTGTTGATTTTGTTGAGACGCTGTTGGCGGAAGATCCTGGGCCAGAACTCATCGCTGTCGATGTAGCCGATGGTGAGCACCTGGATATTGTTGCGCTGCATAAAGCCGTCGGTGAAGGCGGTGAGGCGCTCGTCTTTGGCAATGCGGCCCAGGGCCAGGGAATGCGTGAGCCGGGGCAGGTCGAACAGGCCTTTCATGATGTTGCGGGCTTCGTCCTCCGATATGGTGACGTTATCGAGGGTGTCGCCTTCTTGTGGAGAGACTGAAGGCTGCCGGGCATGGCTTTCAGGCACAATTGCCAGCAGAAGCACCCATAAAATCAGGTAAAATGCAGGGCTATATACCTTCGATATCATGCCTGCGGAGATGAAATTAATAGATGGTATCCCGCTATTTTAAAAAATGATTTATACGAAACCAACTGTAAAACTAACTCCATCCGGCTAAAAATAGGTTCTAGGCTGAAATAATATAATGAGATATTAAAATACGTACTTATTTTTTATTTGCAAATAGGCGTTGGTTTTAAGGAAGAAAGTAATGCTGGAAACAGCGGTTGGTGAGGTTTGAGGTGATGGCGCTTTGGTACGAAGGGTGGCGGCCCTTCGCATGGGTATCACACTCCGTACGGGCCCTTTCAGGGCTCGAATGCGACCTGCATGCAGCACCACCAGTCCCATTAGGGACAATATGGCGGATCAAAAAGACGTTACTATGGAAGGTTGAGCTTACACTCCTTCGAATCAAGGCCGTCAATCAACTATGTATTCAAACTCTTTAAGGTCTTTGTTCCAAGCCAACTTGTGAATATCCCAGTTTTTAGAAGCCGCAGGTCTTTCAAGTTTTTGGGCGATCATTACCCTTTCTCCATCAGAGCGCACATTGATCATCCCATAAACAGTGACGACCCTTTCCATTTTCTTGTTTGGAGGCAGTTTTGTTAAATCAATAAACTCTTTGCCTGACCGGGCCAATTCAGTGCAAAAAATCAAAGACCGCTCACCCCGACTGAATTTGCCAATGGTACCGAGCGTATCCGGCCTCGGATGGCAGTATGGTTCCTCGTCACCGCTAGAAATGACGGTGGCAATCGGATTAAGTGCCTGAAGAAATTCACTGGTAAAATCGGCACTACCATGATGGCACGATTTGGCAATATCCACTTGGAAGTGTTTTCTGGCTTTGCCAATGGCATCTGCCAGCTTTTCCTGGGCTGCGGCCTTCTGCTCAGGCGTAGCAGCCTTGTCCTTTATCTTTTTCACAAGTTCCCCAACATTCTGCTTACCAAAGTGCGTAAGCAAATATTCTTCCGAATCAGTATTCAGGTCACCCCCTAGCAATATCTTAAGCTTACCAATGCTCAGCTTTAAAATGACTGAATGGCCATTTTTTGTTTTTCCTTTATTATCATCGAAAACAGGAAGCGCATCTTTTCCTGCGACCTTTTTTGCGACAGGGCCAAGCACTTCTATTTTTAGTCCACCCTTGTCGTAGATAGTCCCGCTACCATACCGCAGTGACTTCTTCGGTGCGCTGGTCTTCTCCAGTAGTTTGATATAGTTGCCCTTTTTTGAGGCAGTAGCTGCCCGCTTTTTAAATGAAGCTTCGTCATCACACAGGTCGGTAATGTAGTCCTGGCCATTTCCCACCACTGTTCCAAGTGTTTCAACAGGGGAGCCGCTCTCTTCTACCATCCCATTGTGATAGATAGTATCGAACGAAAACTGATTTTTCGAATTCTTCTGAGCGGTGAACAGTTTGGCAAATCCACCATAGTGGTCGGCGTCGGAGTGGCTAATGATCCCGGTGAAATTTGGTGGTGATGACTTGGCATATTTTAGGTTAAACCGCCAGGCAAGAAATCGAAACATGTTATCGCCCTTCCCGGCATCAATGATAAAGTGTTTGTCATCGGGAGTCACCACGTGGCAGCCATCGCCCTGCCCTATGTCGATAAAATTGACCTCGAGAACCCTGTCTGGAATAATCTCCGACGGCTTGATATAGCCATCTGCATTTCTGGCCCTCACCATTAGGTAACTGCTCTTGCCTATCTTAACTTCGACAGGCTGGCCATTTTTAAGTATAGGCCTTACATAGTCACCGAACAAGAGCTCTTTCCTAAAAGAAAAGGTTTGCTTCCCCGTTTTAGTGTCCGTTTTAAAGTACTTCAGCTTTACGGATGGGTAATTGGCAAATCCAAACCCCTGATTGAGAATTTTGGCATCCATGGTGTTAGTAATTAAGAGTCACTTGGTTGAATTATTTATTTTTCTATCAAAAAGAGGAGTGCCACAGAGGCAAGGGTGGTCTAATCCTACCCACAAGCCTGAAAAAAGACAACAAGGTAAAGCGCATCGCCATCAGAGCGCTTCTTACCTATTGAATTCGGCAGGACTATGGCGCTTTAGCGGGACTTCTGTTTTTCAATCTCCCCTTAATTGAGCCAACTGCTGACTTATGTCGTTTGAAGGAGCTACCGCACTATTGAAGTAACTGTTAAACTTGTTGGCGTAGTAATCATAAATGAACCTTTGTTGCTCATTGCCTCGCTCCACTTTGAAATAAAGTCCACCAAACAATAGATTTTCATTGGCTTGCTTGTAGGGGTAAAGCTTTAAAAACACCTCGCTAGTGCCATCGTTTAATGTTACAACATGGATTCGCTCATCCATTTGAGCATTAAGTAACCTTATCTCGGCTGGATTAGACGGGAACTCAGCATTCAGGTCAGTTACTTCAATAATAGTTTGGTTGATCAGGGAGGCAGTAAGCCTCACCTGATGAACGCTAACTGATTCAGTTTTTTTAGCACTGCCTCTTTCTGTCTGTCGGCTAATGGTAATTTCGTCAGTGGGGTCAGTGATGGTAATGCGCACTTTACCACCATTTGAAAGAATCCGCCTTATTTCGGCCAAAATAGCGGCTACGCCATTTTGTAGATGAGCACCGGCAATGTCTAAAGACTTAATTTCTTCTACGTGAGCTTTTATGTAGTTGTACAGGTTCCCATCGTCATAAAGGCTTACTTCGGCAACCCCGATGGGCGCTTCGTTTTGCTTTTGACGATCTTCTTCAGGAATTTTAGAAGCATCGTTTGAAACGATTTCTTGCTTACCGTTCTTCAATTCGGCCACAAGGCCAGCAGAGAATAGGAGCAGCGTAAAAAACATGTAGACGAAAATACTCACAAGCATCATCTTCCTAACGGGGTCTTTCTTTTGTTCCAGGTAAAGCAGGTAGCCCGAAACGATGAAGAGAAAGAAAGCGACACCCAGAATACCGTGTTTTAAGAATTCTGGTGCTTTTGATAGAACATTAACAATCGAATCCATTTTGATTTAGTTAAGTGGTTAGTATTAGCAAGTTTTCATAAAGGTCCTATATTCATAATATTGGGAACAGTTCGCCTAACGCCCCTTTAATGTCGATGGCATGCTTTTAATTGCCTTCTGAATGCCGATCATTCGAAGTCGCTAGCTGAATTTTACATGAACTAATACAAGAAAGGAACGGGAGGATGGTGAAAATGATCCTCTGCTTGACCATAATAGTATCATTTAAGTTATGTGAGATAACTATGAGGGTAGCTCCCTTTTCTCAAAAAAAATCAATCTATTGGCGCAAATCCAAAGTAGCTGTAACATAAAGCCAGAAGTACCGAGACTAATTGCTTAAATACACTCTAATATCGAAATACTATTATTCTATAAAAATACCGATTTATAAGTATTTGCCCACTGTCAGCCTTATCATCGAAAAACTAGTTTTTGGTCAGATTGCAGGCAGTATGTCTGGGGGATTCCTCTCCGCCTCCCGAGCTATCGGGGTGGCGGATCGAAATGACGTTGTTATGAAAGGATTGGCAGGTCAGCAGCCGAACTTGCAAAACCATTAAAGAGGTTACTACTTGCAGGAGCGCACAGAGTAACCTCTTTAATTGGGCACAAAAAAATCCCGCACTCTCATGCGGGATTCTAGGTTGGGCTTTTACACCTCTGGTGATTGATCATTCTTCGTCAGGTTCGTTCGACAATAGGGTGCTTGATAGCTCGGTGTACTTGGTATACCTCACTGTACCCATGTTTTCCCTCATCTCTGCGCTTGGCAAGAAGCTGATCTTGTTGCGCTTGATGCTGTAGTTACCCACCTCATCAGGCGTGTCGTAGCCTTTGCTGCTGATGTTCACCCGAAAGCTTCCCAGCTGACTCAGGTTCACTGTGCGACCATTGCGCAGAAACTTGGGTATCAACTCGAGAAAGTTCTCGATCACTGCCATGGCATCGGCGGTAGTCACGGTGCTGCGAGACGATATCTCCCGCACCATTTCTCTCAGTGTAACTTCTCGCTCTCTTTTGATGCCAGCGTAGTACTTGATTTGTCCTCCTCCAGCCACTCCCGGCTGGGTACGACCTATTGCTTTATATAAGATAGACATGACTTTAAAATTTAAATGGTTAAACAAATGATTTAAAACTGCTTTTCTGCATCGTTTAGTTAAGAGGTTCGGTCTCCCAATTCTATTTTTACCCCTCCCCTAAGCCGGGCGCCCCTAAAGGGTGATGAATTACCATTAGCATGCCCCTTCAGGGATAAAAGGGTAAAATGCTCTTAACTAAACAACATTGAACTGTGTCTCAGCCTGTGAAGGGTGTGCCAATTTTACTCCTCCTGCTATGCGAACTCCCACACGGGCATGTTCTAAGAGGATGACTCCGATGACCTGGTCTTCTAGAGCATCCCGATACCCGGTGAGCCCACAGAAGGAAAGGCAAAATGCACTACTTCAAAAGATAAAACGGTAATTGATTTTGGAAATCCGGCCGGTTTTCCTGGAGTGAAAAAGTGATTCGTTTGAGGCCTCAGCGGAAGTGATTCTTACTCCTTGTGTACGGTAAATTCTAATTCAATATTGATGCCAAAAATGAATTTCACCGTGCCAAATGTGGAATTTTTTTCTATTATTTTTTCAATTTATAATTTTATAGAAAATCATAAGGAAAACCCCTCTTTTAAGCCAACCAAAACAGCACTCCTCCCGTTTAAACACCCGGCGTTTTAGGGTTGATTAATCAATTACAATCGTTTGCATTTGGCTATTCGCATGTTGACAACCTGCATCAGCTCACGTTCTACTTCCGCCGCCCTCAATTGAGCGATATTCCCCCATTACAATTGTACTTTTCCGTGACAATTGCGCTACTCACCAGACCTCAATAGTTGGATTTTTGACTGCCGGCTTTTGGCCCTCCGGAGACAAGCGCTTGTGCCACTATGTGTTAAGCGCTTATGCCGGTACCTGATAAGCGCTTGTGTGGGTACCTGATAAGCGCTTGTCTCACCCCCTCATAAGCGCTTAACACGAGACGAATAACAGCAAGACTTGAAACGAATAAGCGCTATACATGAGGCGGATAAGCGCAATACACCCACCAGGGTTAAAAAAGTTCGATTGCAGCCAATAGAGAAGGTTTTTGATAGGCTGGCGCAAAAGAGAAACCGGTAACCGGAATAGTGGGCAGGAAAAGTAAAACAACCCTATTGGCTGCGATATGTAATAGGATTAAACCATTCCTCTTAGTAGAAAAGCCAGTTCGCTCACAGCATCGAATAAATCAGGGTTGGAAATGTCAATTATAACGATTTTTATATATTACCAACTCATAACTGTTACATAACCTATCCGTCAGGCAAATGAACCGACCAGTCAACGTAAAAAATCTCTCTTTCTTCCTCCTTTTATGCCTCCTCGCCTTTAGCTCCCTCACCAGGGCTCAGTCTATCCTCCCCGACACCCTCGGCCTTGTGAACAAGCCCATGACATTCTACTTTACTTACAGAGCCGAGCCTTTCACCGACCTGTCGTACATGCATTTCAAATTCAGGGAGGTCAACGACCATCAGCTCATGAACAGCTACTACAAATACCAAAAGACCCACAAGGCCACCCGAATTACCAGCGCTGCTGGCGCCTTCCTGATTGGTTTTGCCGGCGCGGCATTGCTCCTCAACACCCGACGACAGGAATTCGACAAGCCGCCCATGTACGCCCTGCTGGGCACAGGCATAGTTACTACCGGTGTTTCAATATGGCTGGAACGGAAATCGATCAAACATGCCCGCAAGGTGGTAGGGCGGTACAATAGTTTGGTGAGGTAGGGGGCTAACAATTAATCTTTGCTCTCATTGATTAATTCAAAGTACTTTTTATCTGTATGCAGTGAATAAAAATGATAGTAAAGCTCTGCACACTGCCTGTAAAACAGTTTGAGATAATTCTTAAACATTACGAAAAAGCAAGCAAAGAAAATGATCAGTATGATCCAATTTGAAAACTTCATGGGGCTTTCAAAAAACCAGCTAAACACAACTATTCGCATGAATGTATATACCAGTATTGATGCGGCTATATTCCGGCTAAATCCATATAAATTCAGGAAGTGAGATACTCTGTTGAATGCTACCGGGGTATACTTGGAAATATCGGAGAAGCACAGCCAAAAATAGTCCTTAGGTCGAGGGTTTTTTCCAAACCTTTTCTCAAACACCCTCTTAAAGTCGCTTATAAAGCTCTCATTGAAGTGACTTGTATAGTTTCTGAACAACTTCTGAAGCCCTTTTCTTTCATGTAAACTGAGCAGATTTTCAGAAGGAAACCCCAGGAGCGACTGATTCATCCATCTCTCTATTACCAGGCTTGAAATAGCTGCGATGATGTGCCCCAGCACATAGCAGAAAAACAGGAGCAGAATCAGTGTGGTAAACTTGAAATCATCGTCGGAGTTCCAGGTAAGGAAGTTGAAAAGGTAGTCGAATTTGAATTTTAGGTTTGCTTCCTTTAAGCCATCGAGGGTATCGTTCTCCCAATAGAAATTCAAGATGCTACTTATATCATACTCGATAATAATCAAGCACAAGAAGAAAAAACCAGGCAGAAAGTACCCGAAGATATCGTAGACGAAAAATGAGTTTCGAAATGACTTGATGTTTATCATGAGGAAGGTTTAGTGTCGAAATTTTGCTTTGAAACTTTGCAGCTTTAGATGATTCTTGCCTTTACTGAAAATTTGCTGGTGATGAGCATCAACATTGGCATGGCATTCTGTGCACAAAACCTCCAAGTTTGAGGCCTTATTATTTAGTCTGTTCCTGTCTTTGTGATGTACTTCAAGGAAATTAGCATTATTGAATTCCAATAATATGCCGCACCTTTCGCAAGAAAAATCCTCCTGAGCCCTTCTGGCAAAAGATACCTGATTCCAGTCTTTTGAATAGCCATCTTGCCTCACTGATGTTTCATCATACTCATTGTTGCGGGTTCTTTTCTCTGCAATTTCTATGATCACATCGAACCAATTCTTATTCGGCTCTCCGTAAGAGAAGAAGTTGAGTTTTCGGTTACAGTTTCGGCAGAATTTCAGGCGCTGCTCCCCAATCGACTTATTTTGATCAGTACAGAAGACTTTGACAGGCATCGAAGAGGCAAATACATAATTACTATACTGCTCTCTTGTTTGACACTCTTCTATATGAAATCGGGGTAAATCATTCCAATGAATAGTTGCATACCTATTTTTGTAGGCGAACATATATGCCTCGTTTTCGCCATCATCGTAGACGAACCGATCATTTTTTATTTTGATTCGGTTCCATACGATATTTTCAACATGCTTATACTGATATACGCTACCCTCCTTTAGTTTCCGATATAGCTTCTCTTCCAGCCAGTCGGCGGTAGGACCTTTGAGGAAATCATAGATCTTGCTCATCGTAGATTTCTTTGACGAGCTTTTCACTCGAAGTTACTATTCTGAACTCAACCCTTCTTGATTTATCATTGTCTATGGCCTTATTTTCACTTGTGTAAACGACTTCTCCCTCACTGTTTAATGCTCTGGAGTATGACATTCCATTAGCAGTAAGCAAAAACTCCAGTCTCTTTTTGATGGGTAACTCAAGTGAAAGAAAATCGTGCGAACCTCGCACCTTTTCAAGCACACTTTGTGCTCTGGAAGACGAGAGAGCAAGATTGTAGCTATAGCTATCCATTCCTGATCTCGGCGGAACGGTGTCTGTATGCCCTTCTATCCTAATCTCTTTGATGTAGTCGAGATTTCCGTAGGTGGTGATTGTTTGAAGGTACCTTGGTATGAAATCATCCAAAATTTCGTGGAAATCAGACGTCAAGAGATTGCTGCCCGTGCGAAAAAGTACTTTATCCGCTGGATTGAAAGTTACCGTCCCGTCCGGACTAAGCTGGATTTCCTGCTCCTCAATCTCTTGCTGGAACTCCTCTGACAACGCATTGTATACATCCTGCTCAACAAACTTGTACTCTATCACCTGCATGATGTAGTTGATAGCAATGAACATAAAAACGACCATCAAACCGGTCATCATGTCTGAGATAGAAATCCAGTTCGATTCGTCCTTTCGAGACCTCATTTCTTGAATTTGCTTTCCAGGTAAATGATATACTCTTTCATCACATTGTCAAGCCCCTGAAAAGTAGCGTTGAGGTTATCCATGAACTTATCGTCCAATTTATTAAGACTTGATATCTCAAACTTCTTGAGCTCCTGCAAGCTGTGCGAAAGTGCATTAACACTGTCCCTCACTCCGTCCTCCCGCTCCAACCACAGCGATATCTCATCTTTAGATTCAATAAATGCGTCCTTTACCTCGCCCAGACTGTCGGCATGCTTCACAAGTGCCTGAGAAGCATCCTTCATGTTGGAAGCTGAATCCTTGACCTGATAGATTATTTCACTGAACCTCGACTCATCATCTGTAATCGCCTTGAACTCTTCAATGATAGCAGCCAGGTGACTGGTTTGGCCAGCAATTTCATCGAGGGTATCCACCCAGTTCTGCGTCGTTGCTACAAAAGTTTGGTGTCTTTCAACAAGTTGTTGATAGGCATTTTTAATGCTCTGTATTTCATCAAAATATTCCTCCTGCCATGTTGTAAGGCGGTCTATCGACTCGGTCAGCCGATCAAAGTTCTTTTCTATTAGTTGGTCAATGAAAGATTTGAAGGTATTGTTAACGTCATCCACCACTCCCTTTAAAGATTCTACAATAGCATTATCGATGGAGTTGGCAAGGTTGGCAGATAGGCTAGCGAGGTGATCATTCATCTTATTGAGCTCGGCCATCTCGCTTTCAAACTCTGGCTCCCTGGCATGGCCTGCATGCATCTTGTACTTCACAATGTTGCCAAAGATCAAGTTCAACACTATACCATAAATTGAAGTGTAAAAAGCAGTCTTGAGTCCATCCAAAAGGTCGCCAATACTGTCCTTTATCAAATCTGGAGAAGTATCAAAATTGATCAAACCATAGGCAATTCCCATAAAGGTGCCCAAAAGACCAAGAGTTATGAATATTTGAGGAATAGACTCAAATACGTAAAAGTTGGTCATCTTACTTCTAAGAGCAGCAGAGAAGTTCAAGCAAACCATCACCGAGTAGACTGTCCAGCCTATTAATAGAAACCATGGAAGCTCTGTTAACAAAAACTCCATGGCATCAGACCGTTAAAACCTTCGTGCTCTCCTCTCCAAACTGGCTGATCACCCGGACAGCGATCTTTTGGCCTTTCTTCTTCGCAGGTATTGGGTGCGACTGGAAGCCGTACAACCTGTCGAAGGCTTCGTCGTCGATTTCCACTTTGAGGGTGCGCTCGGCGTTGCGCTTGGTGGTTGCTTTGGCAAGGTCAGAAAGGCCCCTTTGCCATTTGCTGAACTCGGATTTTTCGCCGCCGCAAAAGAATACCTGCTTCACCACAAAGTTGCTGCCATCGTAGTCGTCGTCCACCATCCAGTAGGCGATGTCGTTGACATTGCGGCTTTTTACCTCGTCTTTGATAGGGTCGTAAATGTCGAGACCACGGATTTCAACGTGCACGGTGTCTTTGCCAGGCACCAGCACTACATCCGGTTCTCCGATAGTAATGAAACTGCCTGCTTTTTTGTCCTTTTTCAGCAGACCTTCCTGCAGCAGGTCGTCGTGCATACGCACCTTGGTGACTTCGAAACTGCCCATACTGGTGGTTTGCTGCTGGTTTTGGATGTCGCTTTCGAAGCTGAAGCCAAGAATAATGAGCCAGTCGGCATCGCCCCGCTGGCGGCACTCCTTTACTGCCTCGCTGACGGCCTGCTTGCTCACGGTGCCAAATTGCGGGCCAATGTGCAGGTAGGCCTTCTTCTCGCCACCCGTGCTCATATAGAAGCCCTCCGCATGCAAAAAACCCGACACTAAACGCTCTACCCGAATGAATCGGGCTGTTTCGTTTTTATCTCCATTTTTGACACCGGCGGTACGCAGGTGTTCAAATACCTTTTCTTCAAAGTCTTGTGCTGACGCTGCTTCGGCATACCCTTCCGTTTCTGCCGTCAGTGCTTCTGGCGATATCGGCTCAAAGTTTTGTAACGTTTCTACTGTAAAGGGGCCCGCTACCCTTAGGCGCTTCTTGTCTTCGTAAGGTTTGTCGTACAGGGTTTCAGTTTCCGGCGGTTCGTCATTAGCCAGACTCTTGAGCGTGATGTGTGGCACTTCTTCGTACACAAAACCCTGACGGATGTCTCCCTCAGGTTTGGCCCTTGGTGTGATCGTCTTTTTGATTTTTCCCTCTTTCACTTCCTGCTTCACGTCCACATCGCTGTAGAGATGGTAGTAAGGGAAAGTAGCCGTCATGAGGCGGGTTTTGGCAATATTGAGAGCAATACGGCTGGTATCGACGGTGATCCATCGCCGACCCCATTGCTCCGCTACAAATGCACTAGTACCACTTCCACAGGTTGGGTCAAGAACTAAATCGCCAGGATCAGTGCTCATAAGAAGGCATCGAACAATTGGCAAAAATGGTGTTTGAACAACATAATGTTTTTCACTAAACGTGCCAATTATCGTGTCGGGCCACACATTATCGTAGGGCATTAGCGGGAAGTCGTTTTCATATCTTTTGTAAGCGAGTCTTTTACCATTTACTACCACTCTCCCCTTGTCAATGAGTTTGTACATTCCTGAGATTTTTGTTTTCCAGTGAGAACCTGGGCTTGGAAAGAACTCCCTGTCATCAAATTTTATCGGCTGAGAGCCACTCGTTGTCTCTCCGGGGCTAACTATATTATCCGCACGGAATCTCTGTCCGGCTGGCATTGGGTCAACTCCGTCTCGCTCTTTACTTGTAAGCCGTCTTACACTACCATCCCGAAGTTCGATCATGTTAAACGTACCACCCTCAGTTCTTTCAACTCGTTCTTGCCACAAACGGCGAAATTTCAAATTTTGGCCATCCTTGGCGAACCAAATAATATAATCATAGGTGGAACTGAGAGCGTTTGTTGTAAAGGAAGAGGTTTTAGCGAATCCAATTAATGAAACAAAATTTTCGCTCCCAAACACTTCATCCATTAAGCAACGCACCAGGTGCACATTCTCATCACTGATCTGCACAAAACAGGAACCGCTTTCGGTGAGCAATTCTTTCGCCACCAAAAGCCGATCTCTCATATAGCTTAGGTAGCTATGGATGCCCAGCTCCCAGGTATCCCGGAAGGCTTTGATCATTTCGGGCTCGCCAGACAGGCTTTCGTCAGCGCCATCCTTCACATTGCGATCGTTGAGCTTGTTTTGCCAGTTGCTGTTGTACTTGATGCCGTAGGGTGGGTCTATATAAATCATCTGCACCTGGCCGGCCATCCCTTCCCGTTCCAGCAGGCTGGTCATGGTGAGCAGGCTGTCACCTTGTATAAGTCGATTCATCCATCCATCTGAGTAAGAATAGTAGGAGCTTACCTTTTCTAATTCGTCATGCTCAAGTGCATTACCAAATACTTCGTTCGTGGAAAAAAGATCCAGCTGGTCAGGATTGTTCTTTTCTTCCACTATCTCATACAGTCCTTTGATCAGCATTTCGGGGCTGATATGCTCGTGGCGGTAGAGCGAGCGGATGTCTACCTTCAGCCGGTCGTTGGTGTCGTCGGCTCCGTACTTATTCATCCAGAATAGCTCCGGGTCTTGCCCACGGTGTACCACTGGGTTTTTCGGCAAATCAAGCACCTTTTTACCTGCTTTTACTTTGGGGTTGGCTTCTTCGTAACCAGCCTCTTCTTTGGAAGGGATGTGGGCACGTTTGTCGGAGCTATGTTTGTATGATTCAGGCATGGTTTTCAGGTGTTATGGAAGTAATCGGGTTTATTCAATCTCTTCTCTTCGGCTTTGGCAGCTTTCTTCGTTTTGCATGACAAAGTTCGGTATTCAAGGTCTTTCAAGTTATTAGCTATATCAGCCTGCTTTCTTTTATTGTTTCTTGTTCCCGTTCCACCGCACTCAGGAGGAAGAAGTGACGTCATTCGAACTGCCACATTCTTGCTTTCTCCGAAGAGCAACCGTTGGCCGGTTCTAGCATTTTTTATTTCATATACTCCAGGCCCAATAGGAGCTTTTAGAATTCCATGATCCAATGGATCGGGAAACTTATACCATTCTGACCAGCTCATATCAGCGTTATTTTTGAATTGAACCTTACGAAGTCCTTCGAATTCATAGTGAAGAGTCTGGTGATACCATGCGATACCATGAAAGCCACAATGCGGGTGTCGTGTGCATTTTTGCCGGAAACAGCATGCTCTGCTACCAATTGCTTCCAGTTGTCAAACAGATCTTCCTTATCAGGAATGAGGGTGTACACAGACAGCAGATCGTTTATTTCCTTGCTAGCCACGTCTGGTGCAAGGCCAAAGCCTCTCTTGTCGGCAGGTCGGGTCGCCACCACATAAAACTCGTAGATTACCTGGGGACAGATGCTCAGGTTGGCCCCCTCAGCTTTTAGCCTTATAAGCGTGTCGGTGACTGAAACATGGTCGGGGTGGCTGGGCTGCTTGGATGCAACGAGGATGTTAGCGTCGAGTAGTATCATCTGCCATCCTCCCCGTACAAGTTTTCTCTTCTCAGGTCTTCCGCCGTGATGACCACATCACTCTTGATGGTGCCAAACGACTTCTTTAATCTGGCCACTGGGTCTTCTTCAATATCAAGTGAACGAATCTTATCTATCAGGTCGTTTCTTATGTTGCGGATGTCATTGGCCACTTCAATAAATGCCCACTCATTCATTTCATATTTTTCACGCACGGCGTTTATGGCAGGTAGCCAACGGTTTTCCACATACCATTTCTTCTCAGCCTTTTCCTTGTTCATGCCGGTGATCTCCACCACCAGGTTCACTTTTTTACCCTTTGGGGTGGCTACCTCAGCAATAAAGTCAGGGAAGTATTGCCTGTCTACCCCATCCTTCACATATGGAATGGCGAACCCGAGGAACTGATTCTTGACATAGCTCCCCACCTCCTCCAATTCTTCAAAAGTTTTCGCAGCAATCGCCTCCCAGTCGGAGTCCATGACTACTTTGTTGACATGGGATTTTGTCGTGTCAAAGGTATCCTTTATCGTGTGGCCCGAAACGTATTTGGTGCTATTGAACGGGTTGTAATGATTGAGCACCGGCCGGATGAACTCGACGGTGTTGAGATGCTGATTAATAGCGGTGGCTATGTGATCCGATATCCGTTTTGGATCCTCATAATACAGCAGTCGCTTGAACTCGTCTCCACGAATGTTTAGCAACAGGACTTTGGTATTATACCATTCGGTCACAATCTCTTTCAGCTTGAAGAAAAGGTGATGCTTGGGTGCCCCGTCATCATCAGAAAATTTATAGTGGATCAAATCTTTAGTGATCAGGTAAATAATCTCCTGATCCCTTTTTTCCAGCACCGTTGCTACCTTCATTACCTCCCGCTGGTTGGTAAATGCATTTCCCATCTCGGTTTGAGTGGGAAATTTCGACCCGTCAAATTCAAAATTCCCGATGTTAGAAAAGTCCCAGGTCAGGTCTTCACCTTTAAAGTCGACCCTATAGCCTGCTACCACAGGAAACACGATCTCATGGGCACGTTGCCTTTCAGGTAGTGCCTTCACCATGGTATAGGCAGGAGGAGGTGGCGTAGGCCCTACGTCGCCTCCTTTGAACATATTGAACGGCACGCCAATGATATGCGCATACTCTGGCGGAAACTTATAATTGGCGATCTTTCTCTTGTCGGCCGTCGGCAGTCCCTCCTTATCGTAGCCCTGAAGTTCGTAGTTCATTCTTCGCAGTGCTCGCCCAGCCACTTGCTCGCACAACAACTGCGAGCCGAAGGCCCTTAGTCCCATGATATGAGTCACCGTATTGGCATCCCACCCCTCAGTAAGCATAGAAACCGACACAACACAGCGAATATGCCCTCCCAACTTACCAGGCTGGCCGACAGTGTTAACAACCTCCCTTAGTATTTCGGCATCAGTTATTTTCTCGGCTGATCCTTGTCCGTGCAACCGGGCATATTCCTTTTTGAATTCCTCAATTTCGCCTGCGAAAACCTTTTTGAACTCCTCATTTACTTGTCCCCCTTCGTCCAGTGCTTCTGAGTCGATGAGTAGCGTGGGTGATTTATGTTTTAATCTATTGTATTGGTCATAGTTGGAGAATAGGTCGAAATGCCCGGACACCACTCTGGTGCTACCTTCCTGATCATGGAATTCGTAACCCGCAATAAATTTATAGACCTCTTTAGAGACCGACGTATTGTTGCAAACAGCTATGAATACCGGAGGCTTGCTATACAAATCTGCTTCCTTCTCGCCCTTGCCTCTTATGTTTTTCTCGTAATCCCGATAGTGACCATAAAACTGGTCGAGTGCTCCTTTGACCAATTGAGGAAGCTGAGGGGGCTCTTCCAACAGGACATTGCCCTCTTTTTTTGCTTCCGATTTCTTTTTGCGTTGGCCTTTTTTGGGTAGCTCATCCCTGACGTGGTCATACAAGTTTTTAAGCATGGCACCGGTCAGATTTTGTGTGTTATCACCTTCGGGCAGGAAAGGTATTTTTACCAGTCCCGACTCCATGGCCTCTACAAGGCCAAAGTCGGTTACCACCCAACCGAAAAGACTATAGGAAGGATAGCCAGAGCCAGACAGATAATAAGGTGTCGCACTCAGGTCGTACACATACTGAAGTTTATACCTTTGTGCAATTTCGGCTAAGCCAGAGAACCAAACTGCGGCTTTGGCGTTCTCATCGCTTTCCTCGCTGTCTTTTGTTTTGCCCTTACTTCTTGGTTTGTAGCAGTGGTGTGCTTCGTCGTTCAATACCAGTAGCCTGGAATCTTTTTTAAAGCCACTCAACACACGCTTAATTACCTGATTGAAGTCTTCAAGCGCTTCTTCCTTTATTGGTTTTCCGTCTTTATCGTAGCCTTTGATCTTCCCATCAAATGGGCTTCTTTTATTCCCCTGAAGTGTTCTGGGCATAAAAGAGTGATAGTTGGTGATGATTATTTTGGCATTCAGCTGGCCCAGATACTTCTCATAGTTTTGCGGAACAAGGTCTCTAACGGCGTAATAGTCTTTTCGCTCGTTCTTGTTGCCCGCTCTTTTATCAACAAAGAGGACACTTAGCCTATCCCTGATTGTAATTCCGGGAGCAACGATCAGGAAGTTATCGGCAAACCGCACATCACCACGATATTCCTGGCGGTTAAAGAAATGGTATAGGATCAATGTGCCCATCACCACCGTTTTGCCTGTGCCTGTGGCCATTTTAAAAGCTATTCGTGGCAGGTAATCGGCCGGCTCATCAGATACTGCTTGCTGCGCTCCTCTGATCTTATTCAGAATATTTTGCCCCGGGTTGGATTTTGTTGCCACCTCATTGAGCCAGATGGCTGCTTCGATGGCCTCTCGTTGAGCGAAGAAAAGCCTCTTATTTGGTGATCGTTCTTCGTTCTTAAACCAAAACGTCAGTAAATCTCTGGTTACTCTCGTCGTATCAGTGTAACCTTCGTCTCTCCACTTCTTGACTTCCTTTCTAACCAAATTGATTAATTGCGGCCCATATTGAACTTCGTAGTCATTGACATCAAAAATACCCGATTGCTCTTTCTGCCGTTCCGGAATGGAGGGGACGTCTGGTGAAAAAATTCTTCGCCCCACTCTAACGTCTTCATAGTTCAATGCACCGTTTTCGTCGGTGGCATAGTGCGACAGAGGTTCATCATATGGGTTGTTTAGAATAGGCGATTGACTCATGAGATTTTCCAGAAATCGAATTTGGCTTAAAGTGTTAAATTATAAATTATTATTGGAAAAAATGGGAAGTATCATCGGGACTGGATCAAAATATAAAGTATTCCAGTTTTCAGATGAGGGTGCGTCAAAAAAAATTGGAACTGGATTATATACCTCTTTGGTAATACAACAAATTAGATCAGGGATTTAGCTATTGATGTATTTCCTTCTCCCTGCGTGAGGGACAGAGCCATTGTTGGAGCCCGTTGTTGGTTTTTCGTGCGTTGGCCGGCGACTGGTGATGGCCCGACCCCTGCCGCCGAAACGGGTGGTCGGGTGAGTAATAACGCTCCGGCGGCAAGGGGGCACGCCCAAGTTATTGAAGTATTTTTGATTGGGTGGTGGAGGGATTGGGGTGCAACTTTTCATTTCGTCGGGGAAGATTAAAGAGGTTACTATGTGCTGAAGCGCAGAGAGTAACCTCTTTAATAGTTAACGTTGAGATTAAAGAGGTTACCATTTGCAGGGGAGCAAAGAGTAACCTCTTTAATTTGGTTCTGTTGCAGGAGCGCAGAGAGTAACCTCTTTAATAGTTGCCGTTGAGATTAAAGAGGTTACTATTTGCAGGGGCGCAGAGAGTAACCTCTTTAATTTGGTTCTGTTGCAGGAGCGCAGAGAGTAACCTCATCAATAGTTCACGTTGGGATTAAAGAGGTTACGACTTGCAGGGCGCAGAGAGTAACCTCTTTAATTTGGTTCTGTTGCAGGAAAGCAGAGAGTAACCTCTTTAATGGTAAAACCGCCACGTCGTTTTAAAGTCCTTCGGAAGGGTTTGGTTGGTGAGAATGGCCCGCACCATTTCCACTGGCATGGCGTTTTCGTGGAGCACGGCGTCGTGGTATTGCTTGAGGGTCATTTTGCCACCGTCCACGAGTTCTTTTTTGAGGGCGTAAAACTGCAAGCCGCCAGTAAGGTAGGCTACCTGGTACAACGGCCCGTAGCCGCCCGTGAAGGAGCGCCTCACCTCCCCTTCGGCATTGGCCCGCTCGTGCCCTACCCTGTCGACGAGGAAGTCGATGCACTGCTGGGGGCTCCACTTGCCCATGTGGTAGTTGAGCGAGAAGATGATGCGGGCACAGCGGTGCATGCGCCAAAAAAGCATGCCGATGCGGTCTTCAGGCGAGCGGGGAAAGTCCATGTCCCACAGCAGCAGCTCCCAGTAGAGGGCCCAGCCTTCGGTCCAGAATGGGGTGCGGAAGTGACGGTAGGTTTTGTAGCGGCGGTTCATGAAACCCTGCAGGTGGTGGCCGGCAATGAGCTCGTGGTGCACGGTGGATCGGGAGAAGTGAGGGTTGTTGCCCCGCATGCTCATCATGCGGTCTTCATACTCCATGGTGTTGGTGGGGTAAGAGATGATGAAGTTTTCGCCGCCCAGGAAGAACGGGCTCACCTTCTGGCGCTCGGCCGCCATCATGGTCATGCGCCAGCTTTCTTCGGCAATGGGCGGAATGGTGACCAGGTCGTGCTCCTTGAGGAAGGCCATCGACTGATTATAGAGCTCCATCATGGCTTCGGGCTGCTGGCCAACGGGCACATAGGAGTTTTTGACTTTCTCCTGTGCCGCCTTCCAGTCGTCGCCGAAGCCCATTTCACGTGAGGCTTTGAGTAGCTCAGCGTCGCACCAGGCAAACTCTTTGTTGGCCAGCTCAATCAGCTGATCGGGTGTGTAAGGGATCATTTCAAACTCCAGCTGCTTGATGATTTCGTCACGGCCAATTGGGCTTCCCACAATGCCGCTGCCGTCGTCTTTTTGCGTGGTGATGAGCCTGGCCTTGCTGGTCATCACCTTTTCGTAAACGGTCAGCAGGCTGTCGACCCGGTTGATGGGCATGGTGACCCACCAGGTGTACATGGGGTCGTATTCGTTGTAAAAACTGTGGATGCTTTTGATGCCTTCCTGTATGCCTTTGATGGAGGTGGACGCTCGCCTGGTGAGCTTTTGATCGAAGGGCTCGGCGGCTTTTAGTTTGGTGGTGATGGCTTCTATCTCATCGCCTGTGTCGGTCAGCTTTTTGGCGACTTCCTGCCATTCGAGTTGGTTGCCCCGCCGCCTGAGGTTTTCGATTTCGTAGAGATAGGGAGCAAATGGAAGCCACTGCTTCACGGCTGCCAGTTCGGCGCCTTCGAGGGTAAGGGTGCGCAGGTCTTCCTGCACATCCCGTTTGAAGAGGAGATAGTCGACCCGGGCACCGGTGCCGAGGGCATTGTAGTCCATCGCCTCCAACTGCCTGAGGTAGTCCTGGTCGAGGGTTTTGAGGCGCTCAATGCGCTCGGGCGAGCTGTCCATATAATAGAAACGGTGCAGGCTGCCGTAGTCGGCATCGTAGCGCACCATGAGGTTGTTGACTTCGGAGGTTTGCTCGTAGAGGGGTTGCGAGAAGGCGCTGAGCATAATCAATGCAAAGAAGAACGAGAGCATTGTCTTTTTCATAAGGCAGATAGGTTGAATCCAATGCATAAGATGTGACGGAAACACAAGTAAATCAACGGAAGCTGGACAAAGGGAAAGAAAGTGCGGTGGGTGGTGGCCTTTGGCTCCCTTTAGGGGCGCCAGGGGTTTGAGGTTGGGAAGGGGTAAAACAAAGGCCAAGTGTTGGCATTTAGAAACCGGCGGTGGATACACCTGCCGGAACGGAGGGCGGGCGACAACGTTGTGAGCAAAGGCGTCGGCACGGCCCGTAGGGCTGTTGGGGCCGTCAACCGCCGAAAAGGTTGAGGAAACACCCTCAGAAAACCCAACCCGGCGTCTGACGGCCCTTGCTCGGTGGCTATTTCGCCGTGCCGACACCTTCGTTCGTCCAAGCCTTAAGCCGGGCACCCCTGAAGGGGCGTGATACAAGGAGGATGGCGGTGAAGCCCCATCCGAATAAGGAAGCGGCTTGCAGCTCCCCCCTCTCCCCACGGGAGAGGGCCGGGGTGAGGTGGCCAAGCCCTAAAACAACGCCGTCACCTGCACCCCACCAAAGTGAATCACCGACTTACTCGGCGACTTACGTCCATCGTAGTTGATCTGCAAGCGCAGTCCACTTTTCAGCCTTTGCTGCCACTGTAGCCGCCACGTATAGTTAGTGCCTGGCCGCAGTGCCTCCAGCATCTCATAGCCCAGCGGACTGGCTTCGTCACCCTTGAAGTTCATATTGATCACCTTCACAAAGCCGGAAATGGTCGACTGTAGCGACTTATTCATCTGCCAGTCGATTTGGTATTCCGTCAAGTCACTCCCCTGCTCTTCGGAGACTGGCAAAGCCCTTTTGTGGGAGTAGCGAACACTGCTGGTAATACGAAGCCATTGCAACGGCATCCACTGCAGCTGAGGTTTTACCTGCCGCTGCCTGATCAGGTAGTTCCGGTTACTGAAGATGTCGCTCGACGACTCCGTCTCTCCTACCTCACTTTGCAGGAAAATGGCCCAATCGGCCGACAGGTTGGTTCGGGTATTGAGCTGCCACACCTTTTTATTTCTGGCCTCCCAGCCACCGGTGAGCAGCTGTCGGCCGGCGGTAGACTGATAGCCAACATCCAGACCGTACTTCGGATCGGCCCGGTTGAAAAACCAACGGCTTCTAAGGGCGTTCTTATAAGCCAACTCGTCTTCTGAAGTACCCGGCGTGCTCCACACGTCAAAGCGTTGCGCCCAGTTGCTGTCCTGTGTCTTTCTGTCCACCAGCACCGCCGATACGTTGGAGAACCTGCCGAGAAACGACTTGAAGCCACCTGCAGACTTCCATTCTGCCGGCGCTGTCAGCTCAAGGCTGTAGTTGAGGATGGTTTGGTAGGCCGAGATGTAGTTATCTGTGGGCACAAATATCTTAGCGTAGGTGCGCTCATCAGGGTTGATGGCTTCGTAGAATTCATTCAGGTCCTGTACCCCATCACCGTTGTCATCCCGCCAGGTGTGTGTACCCTGTCCGGGAATCACCTCGATGTACACATACTCCCGGCGCAATTCCCGTCCATTGAGCAAAGCCAGAGATAGGTCCGAACGGATCGACCGCTCCCACCAGGCACTCTGCCAGTTGATTCTGCCCTGCACGGTTTCCTCTTTCTCCTCGCTGGTATCAAGGATATCGTCCAGCTGCCTGTAGGTGAAAACACCCGACACCACGTGCCTGTCTTTCCATTGAGTGGTGAAGGAAGCATTGGAGGTGTAGCTGATATCGCTTCGCTGCAGCACGCCGTCCACAGGTCTGTCGTCTATGCGTCGGTTGGCATCGAGCCGGAAGGAGGTGCCGCTTTCAGCGGTGTCGGCCGATTGCAGAAAAACCATGTGCTGATTGTAGTTCATCGCTGACGTCACCACCGAGTCGGCAGGTTGGTTGGTAATAGCGTTCCTGTCGCTCTGAAAAGTGTAGCCAGGCATCAGCTTGCCCAGCTTATACGCAGCCGTTAGCTGTGCCCTTGTCCAGGTCGATTCATTGACACCCTGTGCACTCTTCAAGTCAAAAAAATCACCGCTAAACGTGGCTTTGCCTAGCTGCTGACGAAGCAATGCCTTCTGCTGCCAGCCATCTATTGCCTGACCTTTGTTGCGATACGAGGCCTGGTAGTTCCAGCGGTTAACGCTGCTCTTTTGCATACCCAGCCTCCCCACCAGTATATGATCCTCAATGGCGGCCGGCTCCTGCCCCGACTGAAAGATGGGTGTATAGCTCCAGTCCCTATCATATTCTATGTAGCGGTACCTGTCGATAGGCCGGAAATACTGGTGGTTCCATTCGTACGACGCCTCCGACAGCCATTTGTACTCTTTCAAAAACCCTACTTCCCTTCCTTCCGATCGTATCCCCGATTTTTGCGCCCAGCCCTGGTTGTCCTGCTGGTCGAGGGTGGAGAAAAGGTTTTTGTCCTGGTTGCTGGCCGAAAGCTCCGTGTAAACCGTTTCATACGGCGTTATTTTGGAGCTGACCCCTCCTACTACCAGCTGCCTGCTGTTGGGGGTTACCACAGGAATGCTAGGCGAGTAGTCGCCCTGGGGCACCCCATTCACAGGTGCCACCCACTCGTACACTTTGCCATTCAAGCCCAGCGGCAACTGTACATAGTCACCCGCCGACACTTGGCTAAAGCTGACCTGGTACACGGCTGCTTCGGGGTTACTGGAATATTGATAGATACTGTAGACACGGCCCTGCGCATCGACCGTGTCTATCCTGGCATACAAGATTCGATTATCCGAATACCCCACACTGTCAGCGCCTGAAATGGCTGCCAGCGACAGGTCGTCACCAATGCCGGACAAGGCAAGCCGGTCGGCTTCGGTCAGGTCATAACTAAGTGGCCGGAACGGGTTATCCTTTTCCCGATACACCTCGAAGTAGGCCGTTGTCTTCCCATTCGACTGCCTGTGTGACGCTGACAGTATGGAACGGCTGAAGTTTTGAGCCGTGTATTCAAAGTCGACCCGTATCCTGGAGAATTTGGTGATCAACACCTTAGGCGTGAAAGTGACCTCCGCCAGGTTATAGTCAATCACATAGTCTTCGTTAAAACCTCTTTTCAGCAGCCGGCCATCCAAATAGATTTTTTCCGAATTGGCAATCACAATGATGAACCGCTCCCCATCCGGCCCTCGAAGCCTGTAGGGGCCACTTAGCCCTTCCACCGCTTCAAGGAGTGTCGAAGAGAACTTTCCCTTGGCTATAGACGCCGTAACGCTGGTGGAGGCTTTCCAGCTGCTCCCGAGGTCGTACTTGTAAGCCGCTCTGCCACCCTGCACATTCTTGTAGTATTTCAAAAAGTAAGTAGAGTCGTTGCGCAGTACCACGTCGCCAGCCATAAGGGAGAACTTATCGTTGTAAAGGCTGACCAGCACTTTGTCGAAGTCCTGGATCTGCTGCGTATTTCCTTCCGGCTGAAAGGGCACCTGCTGGTCAGTGATCACAGCGTTGATGAACAAATCATCCGCAAGCTGACCATCGAGCTGCAGGTTGAGGCTCGACGTCACTCCGAGGTTGTTCGTATTACCTACTGTAATGCCCCGGCTGATGCTTCCCGACTTGTACAGTGATTCAGTAGCAAAAAGCTCCTCCTTTACCAAAGGCGTACTGCCTGTTGGTTGGCTACTTTCCGACAAATTCTCCCTCGGCCCTTCGGCCGAGTAGAGCGACATATCGTACTTGTAGATGGGTTCGTGAAGCACAAAAGGGAGCACCTGGTAGCAAACTTCTATGGCCTCTTCCAGGGGCTTTTCAAAAGTCAGCTCACCCGTGGCCAGGTCATAACTATACACAATGCCATCTGGCAGCTTAATGCTCTCTGGGTTGACTGAAAGTGAGTCGAGTTGAAACTGGAGCCGCCCTTGAGGTATCGATCTGCATTTTGTGTTTGCAGCCTGAGCCAACGACAGCATTGGGAAACAAATGAGAAGTGATGCCACAAGGTGAGGGATCCTGATCTTTCGCAGGAAGGCTGTGAAGATATAAGCAGCATTTTGGCTTGGCCCCATTAACCTAAAGGTAGTGAAACATAAAAAGTAGTTCCATACCCATGTACCGTTTCAAACCAGATGCTTCCGCCGGCTTGCTCTACACCTCTTCTGGCCAATGCCAGCCCTATGCCCGATCCTTCTTGTTTGGTGCTGAACGAGGGAACAAACACTTTGTCCTGAATGTCCTCAGCTATGCCAATGCCGTTGTCCTTAAACGAAATCTCGGCCTCTTTCTCCTTCACCCTTATGCCAATTTCCAGGCGGGGGCCTGGTCTGCCTTCCATAGCCTGGCAGGCATTAATAATCAGGTTGGTGAAAATGCCTGAAAGCATCTTTTCATCGGCAACAACAAACACCGGCGCTATCGGCGATTGGTACACAAAATCCACCCCGGGTTTGCTGTGCAGCTGCACCAGCTGGCCAAGCAAGCCAGAAATATCAAACCTGCTTGGATCCGGAGCAGGGAGCTTCGCAAAAGTGCTGAATGAGGTAACTATATCGCTCAGGTTATCAATTTGTCGCAGTAGGTTATCAATCGACTTCTTCAGCCCCTCATCTTTGTCATCTGCAAGCCTGCGCATGTGCTGAAGCGTAAGCTTCATGGGCGTCAGCGGATTCTTGATCTCATGTGCCACTTGCTGGGCAATCTCTTTCCATGCCGACTCTTTCTCGCTCCTCACCAATGCGGCCCGGCTGGTTTCCAGCTTCACCAGCATAGAGTTATATTCAGCTACCAGCAACCCAATTTCGTCTGAGGTATTCCAGTGAATAGGCTCATTTGTTTCGTTGAAAGTCGTTTTCCGCAGCCGGGAGGTAATGATCCGCAGTGGATTGGTGAGCACCCTCGATGCCATGAACGATATGACCAGCGAGATAATAAAAATGAAAGTGAAGATATTGATGATGTTGGTGAACACCTCAATCTGTTGGTTTTGCTGTTGCGCCCTTGATTCAAAAAAAGGCATACTCATGATGCCCAACAAGCTGGCGTCATTGAATGACTTGATAGCCAGGTAAGTCGACTTATAGTTGAGGGCGCCCAGGCTTTCCGAAAGAATAATCCTTTCTCCATCATCCTCCCTGATGCGTCTTAATGCTTCCGGGTTAATGTACTCCGACAGCAGCTTGTCATCATAGATTGTTTGCTGGCTGGAGGCCATCAGCTTTCCATTCACGCTAAACAGGTTGATATCAGCCTGCGAAAACCTGGCAATATCGGTCAGCTCGTTGGACAGCACCTCTTTATTGATCACGTTGGAAATGTAGTTGTCCATCAGCGACACCAGGTAGCCGTTCACACTTTCGGCCTTCTTCATATACTGCTTGTCAATATCCTCCTTGTACGAATTATTGATAGCGCTGAGGGTTGCCACAGTAACCACTACCAGCGGAAGAAAGAAAGCGATGCTGAGGTAAATCTGGATCTTGGAAGCCAGCGTAAGCCCGGTGTTGGCAAATCTCACCTCAAGCGCATTAAAAACCACTGTAAGAGCTATGCCACCAATAAGTACCAGAAATAGGAACGAGAAATTGGAAACCATCCAGCTCACCTCGTACATCGGCGAGGTAATAATGATTCTTTTCTCTCTTGATCCCTTTATCCCCAAATGATGGAACCCATTGATTTCCAGGCCTGTGGCATACAAGGTTTCCCTGTCAAAAATACCCTGAGGTAGATTGGTGATATAGTTGAACGTCCCAGACTTATACCTCAGATTCGTACCCTCATAAATGCCGTAGCTGTAGTTTTCATCTGCCGGCTCATTCATAAACCGCTCGTCCACCAGCAGGCGTGGGTACACGGTGCTGGGAAGGTATTTCTTCAGGCGAAGCTGCAAAACAATGTATCCGATTGTCTTATCATACCTTTCCAGGCCTATAAAACACACATAGCGCTTGGTAGATCCCGGTGAAAAGTTGCTCTCAAAAAAGATATTCTGATAATCGGTTTTATAAATCGGCTTGTCATAGGTCTCCTTTATCGCTGAGAAAGTAACACCGGGCTCGTTGGGAAAAGGATCGCCTTTCGAATTATACATCGATACCTGCACATCGTACTTGTCGAAGTAGCTGTTCATGTAAAGTCGCTTGATACGCTGCTTTATCATGTCTTTAGCCAACACAGGGCTCATCATGCGGGTCAAAATAAAGATGTCGCTCTTAATGGATTTCATGATACCATCTAGCTGAAACTCGCCCTGAATATCATTTTCTATGAGCAGGCTATTAGCAAATTTTTGCTTTTGGACGTTCCTCTCAAATTCGCCGTATTTATAGATTGAATAGCTACCCAGTACGGAAGAAAACGCCGCCGCCAGAAAAAAATAAAGGAAGGCCTGAAACTGTATGGGGCGAATAAACTCAGGCAGACTGAACCAAAAAATAATGGAGAAGTAAGCGGCATGTAGCACGGGCACAATGGCCAAATCATCATCTATAATAATCGCCGCAACGAACAAAATGGCAGCCATGACAAGATGAACCAGCCAGGCAAACTGTGCGGAGCCAGTGCGTAGGTGCTTAAGCAGGATGTAAGAAGCATGAGCAATGAGAAAATAGCTGAAGCAAAATAGAAAGTACACGACCAGCGTTCCCATCCGGAACATATCGAGGTGAATGCTACGGTTTACATCTAGGTGGATTTGAGAGTTCTTAAATATCTCCTGCAAAAGCAGGTAGGTATACCCCATAAACCCATAGCCCAGCAGTATGACAACAATGGTGATCAACCATTTTACCTTTTGCGAAGCACCGGAGAAGTAAGCGTATGCGTCGCTTCGAAAAACGGCATTGGAAGTAAAGTAGACAAAGTAGGCGAGCAAAAAGGCTGTGATCATCAAGTCACCTAATGACTTGTGGAGCGAAGAAATAACAAGGTACCGTGAATTGAACAGGTCGAACTGGTAAACCGACGACGGGAAGTTGGTTGCCAGCAGCAGCCAGCGGATAAACACCACTCCTGCAAGCAATAAAGCTATGCCTGCATAAGGCCTGCCATTTTCTGCCAGGCCAGCAGCGGATCGCTGGAAGAAGAAAAAACCCAGCACAAACGCCACAGAAAGCAAGCTGAAGATAAGGAAGCGGTCAAAACGGGACGAAACAGCTGGCGGCGACTGAATGGTGAAATAGCATACTACCTGATCATGATAGCTAAAGGCAAAGCTTCCTTCCACCTCCTTGTCATATACGAAAACCCTCAGCTCGTCAAAAATGCTCTTATCGTACCCTCCTCTGATCAGTTCATTCTCAATCGGAAAGTTACGATAGATGGGCAGCACGCCCACATACTCCTTCCGAACCCCTGCTCTTTCGGTATATTCCTTCAGAGCAATAAATTTATTGCCCTCCCATTCCAAATATTGAATTTGGTAGTCACCCTCGAGCACTCTGTAGTCGGGCACAAAAGCATTGGAACTCAGCCCGGTGAGCGACCGATTCGTGTAAATCTGGATAGGGTAATTGGATTGCAGCGTGCCTGGCACCTTCCCGCTGCTTTTCGCATTGGCCAGGTCACTGTCAATGAGTTGCAACTGGCTAACCAGCCGTTCACTGATTTGCTCATAAGCCTCCTGACCTCTCTTCGAGCTCTTACCAACAAAATACCAATAGAAGAACGCAGAAGCCCCGAACAGGGCTGCAATGAAAAGATATTTATAGCTTACTACATGGGAGGCCAAATGGAACAGTTTTATCTTACCTATTTGTCTTTGCTCGACACACCGAAAGATGCATCATATTTTATGCCACCAAATGCATGAAGATAAAGAATTCTGGAATATCTGAACATAGTTGTCGACAAAAGCAACACAACGGTGACGATTGCCGCCATGTAAACCCACATGTCGGGGTTGTCAAATATGAAATAGACTGAAAACCCTACTATGATGGTCAGCGCCACGGAAATGGCATAACTCACGTACATGGCACCATTGTAAAACATGGGCTCCGGCTCAAAGCGAAGGCCACAAACCTCACACTTAACCGGCATTTTATCAAAATCTTTTAACCTGAAGTTCGGCTCAACAAACATGTTGCCAGACCGGCAACGGGGACACTTACCATGAACGATTGCCTGAAGGGCGGAGGTTTTTGACATTTTTCCTGCTGTTTCTGTACCAAAAAAAGGCAATCACTGCTAACAATAAATATGGGGTGAAAAACAAGTAGAGTATGCCAAAGTTAAGGCCCGCTGCAAAATTGGCTGTTTCTCCATTGCTCATATTTGCCTCCAGCGTCGACCGGCACATGGCGCATTGAGCCCAGCTATCCACATTGGTCAAAAGGAGTACCACAGCAACAAAAAGGGTTTTGATAAATACTTTCATATGCTAACTAACAGTCGTTGACTTTCCTCAGTTCTTTCATGTATAAAAAGGTCTGATCATAAAATAGACAATCACTCCGGTAACTGACACATAAAGCCAGATCGGGTATCCGAACTTCACAGCCTTTTTGTGTTTTTCAATCTGTCCGGTGAGTGCAAAATACAATGCCATAAGCACAAAAGGAACCACAACAATAGAAAGCCCTATGTGCGACAGCAAGGTAATCAGGTAAATGGTTCTGCTATTGCCCATTGCCGCCATTTCCGCTTCCGAAAGTAGCCCATCCGCATTGGTGTCGCCGTACTTCACCGATGGCACAGACGCATGGTAAATAATGTACGAAACAAGAAAAATGGCGCCCAACGCAAATGCGCCCAGCATCACTGCCCGGTGATGATCCACCTTTTTATTCTTGATGAAATACAGTCCAAGTAACAACAAGGCCGCCGTTGCGCTGTTAATCACGGCATTCAAATGAGGCAAAAACTTTACCCAATCTCCAGCATTTAACCTTGCTGGCATGAATATCAATACAGCCACTGCCACTGGAATGATCACCGAAACAACGCTTATCCAGCGTAAATAATTAGGCGTAGTATTTGAAACAGCACTCATTTTTCCTGCATTAAAACATCCAACTCAACTAACAATCTATCCATCTCACCCTTTTCAGCACTTGCGTAAAAGCCCCTAACCCGACCGACCTTATCTACCAACACAATTCTGCTCTTCGAACCCTCGGTTTTGAGGGTGAATTGAGAAAGCAGTAGTTGACAATTCATCAGCTTTTCCAAGCCATCAGCACAGGCTGATGTCACCACCCAATACTTGATTTCTGCTTGTGAAACAGCTAGCTTATCCCACTTATCCACCTGCTCCTCATTGCTCATGGTGATTAACCGATAATCCAGCGGTTTGGTTTCTTCCACCAGCCTTCTCATTTCATTCATTTCACCTGCTATATCCATTTTAGAAGGGTCAGGGAAATGAAAGAGATAGGTTTGCTGGTCGCCCAGCACCACTACATTGGTGCTGTCGCAGGTAAGCTTGCTTACGGTATAGCCAGCTGAAACTGTTCCGCAATCGGCTGACACATATGCCGTTTCCGGGTACACCGGCAGAGCGTACATGTTTTCGCCGAAAGCTTGCAGAAAGAGATAAATAGACACCGGCAGCCCGAGCGTTACAATTAGAATAATTCCCTTTATCAGCTTGCTCATGAATGGTATGAGGGTACAAACAAAACATGCCGGTAGGTATACCGGCATGCTACTATCTTTTACGTCGCTAAACTTATCGCACCAGTAGCACTTGACCACCCTGATAAATCAATGCTATGATCAGCCATACCAGAAATATCAAAGGAATCAAAATAGACCAGATAAGGGTCTTTACTTCGTGGCCAAGGTGCATAAATTCGCTTACTATGTAAAACGCTTTTACGATAGTCAAAGCTATGAAGACAGCAGTCCTCAAAATCCCTGCATCAACCGTAAAGGCAATGGCAAACTCAATCATTGTAATGACAAACAAGATCAGTGTTACCTTCAAGAACAGTCTGATTTTCGCCTTATCGACTGGCTGAACTACAACTGTTGATTCTTCGTGATGTTCTGCTGACATTTTACTAATTGTTTATAGAACGGAAAATTAAACCAAATAGAAGAAGGTAAATACAAACACCCATACAAGGTCTACAAAGTGCCAGTACAAACCGACCTTTTCGACCATTTCGTAATGCCCCACTTTCTCAAGCTTACCTACTGTTGCCTGATAGAATATCAGGAAGTTAAGGCATACCCCACTAAATACGTGGAAGCCGTGAAAGCCTGTGATAAAGAAGAACAAAGCCGCAAAGTTAGGCGGGCCATATTGATTTTGTGACAGGTTGGCTCCATGAATGAAAGTGCCGTCCAATAATCTGCCACCCTCTTCTGTGCCTACTATAAAGTGCGTCCACTCCCAAGCCTGGCAGCCTAAGAAGGCAAGTCCGCCCAGAATCGTCCAAAGCATCCACTTTTCGACACCCTTCCTGTCCATACGCTGACCAGCTTCCACAGCAAGCACCATGGTTACACTACTCAAGATCAGGACAAAAGTCATAATACCCACAAACACCAGCGGCAAAGATATGCCGTGAAGGAAAGGAACAGCTTCGAATACTTTTTCAGGTATTGGCCAGTACTCCTGCGAGAAAACGAATTCGTCGGGGCTGCCCTGAAATGCAGGGTGGCTGAAACGGATCATTCCGTAGGCAATCAAAAGGCCAGAAAAAGAAAAGGCATCGGAAAGCAGGAAGAACCACATCATAAGCTTGCCATAGCTCGCTTTTAGGGGCTCATTACCTCCCATCCAGAGGTCCTTGTCAGAATCGGATGCAACTACTGCAGTGCTAGACATAGACGATTAGTTCAGATTAATTATTTAATAATAAAAATAAGTACAAATATATCCAAAGTCCACTCAGGAAGTGCCAGAATGTTGTACACATTTCAATCTGGGTCATACTTTTTGAGTGTACCTTAAATCTCAGGGTCGAAATTAAAACAATAATCAAAAAAACAATACCTGCCGCCAGGTGAAAGGCATGTAAACCTGTCAAAACGTAGATAAAAGATCCTGCCGGGTTACCGACAAAGAAAACCTGTTGATCAACCAGCTGCCCCCAGCCGAGATACTGCACAATCAGAAAAACCAGAGAAAGTGCCAACGTAGCGCCAACAGCAACCTTAATTTGAGAAAGATTGTCTTTTTTAGCCGACCAGTACGCCCACTGCATAGTGGCACTGCTCAACAGCACAACAATGCTGGAGTAAACAAAAGCCTGAGGTAAGTCAAAAATCAGCCAGGCTCCTTCTGATTGCTTCACCACATACGCACTGGTGAGTGAAGCAAATATCATTACGATAGATACTATAAACAGCCAAAGCAAAAACTTCCTGGGGTGCATCGATAGCACCTGAGCGGGAGTTTCTATATCTGATTTTTTGGCGCTCATCATAATTTATCTAGTAAAAAGGCTATTTGAACAACTGGCAGGTAAATAAATGAAGCAAACATCAGCTTCAGCGCAGCCTCACGGGTGCAGTCCCTTATCAGGATAAAAGTTTGGCTTAGAAACAATACACCGCAAATAGTAGCTACCACCGCAGAATTTATTCCTGTGATGCCAAAGTAAGCTGGCAACAACCCGAGCGGAAGCAAAAACAGTGTGTAAATCATGATGTTCACAGCCGTAGTGAAATCCTTCTTTCCGCCGAAAGGCAATAGCTTAAATCCTGCTTTTTTATAATCTTCATCCGCTACCCAGGCAATCGCCCAGAAATGCGGAAACTGCCAGATAAACTGGATGCCAAAGATGATCAACGCTTCGTGTGTAATAGCACCCGTGGCCGCTACCCATCCCAGCAAAGGTGGAAGTGCTCCGGGAATTGCTCCCACAAACACAGCGATAGGCCCTACCCGCTTCAGCGGGGTGTAAACAAAGCTGTACAACACCATCGACACGACAGACAGCACCACAGTAAGCGGGTTCGCATAAACCAGGATCAGCCCCAGCCCTATGGCAATTACCATCGCAGCAAAAACGATGGCTTCGCCAACTCCTACCCGATTGGTAGGCAATGGCCGACCCATCGTCCTCTTCATCAATCTATCGAGATCCTTCTCTATCACCTGATTGATAGTGATACTGCCTCCGGAGATCAAAAACCCACCAAGCGACAAAAAGCCCAATGTAGCCCAGTCAACAGCCCCTCTGGCTCCCAGCAAGTAGCCAAAACCACACGAAAAGGCCACCAGAAAAGAGAGCCTGAATTTAAGCAATTCGTAGTAGGCCTTTAACCTCCCAATGACGACAAAACCCGGCGATATGTATGAAGCTTGATTCAAATCGAGTGTTTAATATTGAGCGCACCTTTTCTACTGATGCGGAGAAACAAATATACCTGAAAACCGAACACTACGCTTGCCAAAAGCAAATGAATCGGCTGTAGAAAGGCAGGAATGGAGAAATAACCCATTGCTGCTCCCGAAACAATCTCAAGAAATACCACTAGTGTCAAAACTGCCGAGAATTTAATGGAAAATGAAAGCGGAGAAGTCGTCCACAAAAAGTACGTTAGCAGCACATGTCCGATGAGCAACGCCCATGAAAAAGATCTGTGGAAGTAAAACTTAAAGCCGATCCAATCAAGTACTGCACTGCGCTCTATCCCGGAAGACAGCCCGGAATCCACGCCTTCTCTCACGTTGATGCCAACAATCAATTGGACAATAAACAACGCTGCACACCCCAGCAATAGCCATTTTACATTTTTAGAGTCCCCGACTGTTTCCTTTTCGGCAACTGGTGGGTCAACCACAAAATAGGTATATATAAGCAGCATAACGATCAGCAGTGCCAGTAGCATGTGAAAGGAGATCATTCCTGGAAGCAAATTCGTAGAAACTACAATTGAGCCGACCCAACCCTGAAAAACTACCCCTACAAATGCCAGCAACGAAAATATAAATACTTTCGGCTGCGTCTTTCTGAATCGAATGGAGTAAACAAAAGTGGCGAAAATAAGCATCCCTATCACCACTCCCACCAACCGGTTCACATATTCTATCCATGTTCTCAATGGATTGAAGTCAGCCTCTTCCCTCACCGATGGATCGTTCTTCAACTTGTTGGCTGTATCGGAAAAACCTAACTTTTCAAGGTAGCCTGTCAGTCGAATATTCTTCTGGTGTCTCTTTTCTGAATACACTTCCTTGTAATTGGCGGGGAGCTGCTCAACACTGGTTGGTGGTACCCAGTTGCCAAAACACTTTGGCCAATCCGGACAACCCATACCCGAACCAGAACTTCTAACAATGCCGCCTACCAAAATCAAAAGGTAGACGGCAATGATAGTACTTATAGTAAGTTGTTTGTATCTCTTTAGAGACTTAGGATTTTCCTGCATTAGCAGCTTTCACTTCTATCCCTTCTTCCTTCAACTGCTCTATTTCGTGGGGTAGGTTCGACTCTGGTGTCTCCGTTAAAGGAATGTGCTGCGGTATGAAGTCTTCTGGAGCGCCCGGCTTGCTATAATCATATGGCCAGCGATAAACCTTAGGAATATCACCTTCCCAGTTACCGTGCCCGGGCACTCTTGGTGTAGTCCACTCCAATGTGTTGCTTCCCCAAGGGTTAGCTGGTGCCTTTCTACCTCTGAATATGTTGTAGAAGAAGTTGAAAAGGAAGATAAACTGCGCAGAGAAAGTAATGATAGCAGCCACACTCACGAATGTATTCAGGTCAGTAAAATCCTGGAATGCATCGAAGTTAGTGAATGAATAATAGCGACGTGGGAAACCTGCGATACCAATATAGTGAAGCGGGAAGAACACCAGATAAACACCAACAAAAGTTAGCCAGAAGTGGATATATCCTAACTTCTCATTCATCATTCTACCAAACATTTTAGGGAACCAATGGTAGATACCTGCCATCATTCCAAAGAAGGACGCACTACCCATTACAAGGTGGAAGTGGGCAACCACAAAGTATGTATCATGCAAATTGATGTCCACCGCAGAGTTACCAAGGAAGATTCCCGTTAAACCACCAGAAATAAAGAATGAAACCAGGCCGATAGAAAACAACATAGCTGGCGTAAATATTATATTTCCTCTCCAAAGTGTCGTTAAGTAGTTGAATGCTTTCACGGCACTTGGCACCGCAATGATCAATGTCAGGAACATGAAAATAGATCCAAGGAATGGACTTAGCCCTGACACGAACATATGGTGCGCCCAAACCACGAACGAAAGAATAGTGATTCCAAGGAGCGATAAAATCATCGCCTTGTAACCAAAAATAGGCTTTCTTGAGTTTGTAGCGATAACTTCAGAGGTGATTCCCAAAGCCGGAAGAATTACAATATATACCTCCGGGTGACCGAGGAACCAGAACAAATGCTGGTATAGTATTGGGCTACCGCCAACGTTCGGCAGAGCCTCCCCTCCTATGTAGATATCTGACAAATAGAAGCTGGTACCAAATGATCTGTCAAATACAAGCAGCAACGCTGCAGAAAACAATACAGGGAAAGAAAGTATACCAATAACGGCTGTCAAAAAGAACGCCCATATCGTCAGTGGTAGTCTGAAAAATGACATACCCTGCGTACGGAGGTTAATCACGGTGGTCACATAGTTAATACCACCCAGCAACGATGACACGATGAAGAAAACCATGGCCACCAACCAAAGTGTCATTCCAAGCCCCGATCCCTGCATGGCCGTTGGCAACGCACTCAAAGGTGGGTATACTGTCCAACCCGCTGATGCTGGTCCGGTTTCTATAAAGAATGAAATGAACATGATAACTCCTGATAGAAAGAAGAACCAGTATGACAACATATTCAAGAAGCCAGACGCCATATCTCTTGCACCAATTTGCAACGGGATAAGGAAGTTACTAAAGGTACCACTCAACCCCGCCGTCAAAACGAAGAACACCATAATGGTGCCATGCATAGTAACAAGAGCCAGGTAAAATTCAGAATCAATTTGTCCAGTGGATGTGATCCATTTGCCCAGGATTGGTCTAAGCCATTCCAGGTTCATGTCTGGAAACCCTAATTGTAAACGGAATATGATAGACAATCCACCACCAATAAGCGCCCAAATAATTCCAGTGATAAGGAACTGCTTAGCAATTGTCTTATGGTCAGTGCTGAAAATATATTTCTCAACGAAATTTAGCTCGTGGTGCTCATGGTCATGGGCATCGTCGTGACCTATATGTTCGTTTGTATGTACTGCTGTTGTTGACATAACAAATTTAATTTAAAATGCTCCTACCATTTCTTCCTCTTCTTCAAGGCCAGTAACAGCCTGTACTTCCGGATTGTTTTCCATTCCGGAAGAAATTATAGCCACCTCTTTCAAGTGTTGAGGAACACTCGAAAGGTATGATGGATTTTTAGCCAGCCATGCCTGCTGCTCATTGTACCACTTATAGTAATCGGCAGGCTCGTCAACAACGATGAGGTATCTCATCGCAAAGTGACCCTTTCCGCAAATTTTGTTGCACACCAACTCATAGTTGAATTCCGGGTTCCCTGTTTCCTCCCTCATGTCTTGCGTGCTCTTTGTTGGCGTAAACCAAAAAGTGGTTGGCATACCCGGAACAGCATTCATCTGAAGCCTGAAATGAGGAGCGTACACACTGTGTATTACGTCTCTCGCCCTGATATTAAACTTGACCGGCTTTCCCTTAGGGACATGGATTTCTCTTGGGATAAAGTCATCAAAAGAGGCTTTGTCTTTGAAGTCCATGCCCATAGCGTTTTCAGCATCAATCAGGCGGAAATCGTAGTCTCCAAGTTGCTTGTCTTTACCAGGGTAGCGAACAGACCAGGCAAACTGATACCCCATCACTTCTACCACTTCAGCTTCATCTGGTGCCTTGTCGGTAATGCTTACCCATGCTCTCCAGCCAGAAAAAATAAGAAGCGTCAAAACAATGGCGGGAACAATAGTCCACATCATTTCCAGCTTATTATTGTCCGGATAAAACAAAGCCTGATTACCCTCTTTATATCTGTACTTCCAGCCAAAACCGAAAAGTAAAATTTGAGTGATCACGAAAACAATACCTGTTATGGCCATTGTCACCCAGAAAAGCTGATCCGTTACGGCCCCATGCTCAGACGCCAACGGCAGATTGTATCTGTCGAACTCAGTGTATGAATAAATGAAGAACAACAGTAACCCACCAATCAGGAATAAGACACCTAAGCCTGCATTTACTCCGTTACTTTTCGTAACCTTCTTCTTAGAGCTGCCTTTTAGCACATCTACAAGCGTGCTGACCCTGAACAGTGTGAACAGGATAATTGCTACTAAGATTAAACCAATAATTACTACCGCATTGAACATAGCAGATGTTTTTACCTTTCCAGTTAAATATGATGATGTAAGCTTTCCTGCAACATAGGGTGGTTTTTACCAACCAGTGGTGCTTTAGAAAGGTTTAAAAGAACTACATATAAGAAAGCAGCGACAAAAACCGTCAGCATCCCTACTTCCACTAAACCAAAACCACCATTATCCTTCAGTGTCCCCGGAGTAACCATCAAATAGAAGTCCATCCAGTGACCGAAAATCACCGCCGGGCAAACTATTTTAAGTATTCTCGAATGCCTCTTAGAGTCCCTGGTCATTAACACCAGGAAGGGAAAGAAGAAGTTAATCGCAAGATTGAAGTAAAAGAACGGTGCGTAATGACCACTTTTCCATCTTTCCACAAAATATATAGTTTCCTCAGGAATATTAGAGTAGTAAATCAGGAAGAACTGCGAAAACCAGATATAAGTCCAGAAAACACTGAAAGCAAACACAAACTTACCCAAGTCATGCAAATGATTAGCGTCTACTACCTTTAAGTATCCTCTATCCTTCAACAAGACAACCACAAATGTGATTAACGCCAGGCCACTCACCCACCAGCTGGCAAATGCGTACCAACCCATCATCGTGCTGAACCAGTGTGGATCTATCGACATAATCCAATCCCAGGCCGCTATTGAAGAAGAGAATGCAAAGAATACCAGGAATATAGCCGAAAGCTTGCGAAGTCTGAACCAGTAGGAGTCATCACCCACTGTGTCTTCCTCGAACATCAGCGAACGAATCTTGGTGAAGATGAAATACCAAACCCCGAAGAAAAATACGAGGCGAAACAGCCAAAACACCGGCACCGAAGGATGTTCACTCATGGGCCAGTAAAAGAACCCCTTTTTGCCATCGAGTATGGGGTCAAAATCAGGAGATGCAGGATCATACAAATCGTGGTGCGCCCAGTGAAAGATGTCATGTCCTCCTAAAAGGTAGGTTACTAACATTAATACAAATGCGATGGGCAACCAACCGCCAAACGCCAATGGTACTCTCACAATACCAGCTGACCAACCTGCCTGTGCAGCATATTGAATCGCCACAAAGAAAACACCAATGAGAGCAAGTCCACCAAAGAAGACATTGTTGATCCACAAATTAGCCCAAATTCTTTGCATCCAGTTAAAGGCGTGATGCCCCCCTTCAGCTGCCTCAGCCGTCTCTGCACCGTGTGCATCATGTCCCCCACCTGAGCTCATCATAACGATGCCTAGCGCAAGTACTGCTAGCCCTACCACGAGGGTAATGATAAGCCTCTTCTTAGCAGCGGATGTAAATTCGTATCTTTCTTCAGTCATGGATATTGGCTTAAAGAATTAATTATTGTCTTTGAAGAGTTTGTACATACCTAACTATTTTCCATCTGTCCTCCACACTTACCTGAGAAGCATGAGAATACATCCTCCCTTTTCCGTAGGTAATTACATGGAAAATATGCCCAGCTGGTGCATCTTTCACTGCTCTTGAATTATAAGGAGTGACGCCTTTATACACTTTGCCTACAGGCCCGTCTCCTTGTCCGGTGTCTCCATGACAATGGCGGCAATAACGTAGGAACAGCGCCTTACCATCACTGATAACAGAAGCAGTTGAATCCAAAGGATTCTTCATCACTCTGCCAGCAAGTGCAAATGAATCTTTAGGGATTCTGTAAGGAAGGTAACCGTTAGCATTTCTCTTAACCGTTCCTTCAACTGGCATTCTCATGGTCATGCCGCTCGGATTAAGCGGATTCGAATTATAAAACTCAGCGGGCCCCTCGTCGAGCGATGTCAACCATCTACCTGCCTCCTCGTCCTGCACCTGCGAAAGCTGCTCGTAAGGTACCGAATGATACATCTGAGGAGCATACTCAACACCTGGATAATCTCCCTTAGCAGCGCATCCCGCTAGCAACAGCAACCCAGACAGTTGAAATAGTTTCTTTACAATATGATTATTTCCTATCATCTCCTGTGTCTCTTTAAAATACCTTTTCATTTACTTCAGAAGCACCGCTGTCCTTCAAGCTTTTCTTTATATCGGCTTCCGCAAGCTTGTTTTTCGACAAATCGATCGCCATAATATGCTTATCGTCAGTACTTCTGATATCAAATATCTTCGGCTTTCCCCAAGGCTTAAGGTTGCTAACCACAAAGAAGGTACCTACCATTCCAAATGAAGCCAAAAGCACTGTAAGCTCAAATGACACAGGTATAAAGGATGGCAAAGGCAGATAGTCCTTACCACCGATGATCATAGGCCAGTCAACAGTCATCATGCCAATTTGCATGGTTAGTGCCAAACTGGTTCCCAGCAAGCCGAAAAGAAAAGCAGCTATTGGTAGCCTCGATCTTCTGTAGCCAAGAGCGTCATCCAATCCATGTACAGGAAAAGGTGTGAAAACCTCATGGATTTTAACCCCACCATTTCTCACGGCTTTCACCGCATTCAACAGGGTTACCTCATTGTCATAAACCCCAAGTATGTATTTACTATCTGATGACATCGGATTATTTTTTTACTTTTTCAGAATCAGAAATAATAATGCTCTTCACTTCAGCAATGTTGATCACCGGGAAATATTTAGCAAACAATAAGAATGCTGTGAAGAAAAATCCAAAGGAGAACATATACATACCCACATCATATCTGGTTGGGTAAAACATTGCCCAGCTAGATGGAAGATAATCACGATGGATCGATGTAACGATGATTACAAACCGCTCGAACCACATACCTATGTTCACAACAATAGAAAGCACAAATGTGGAAGCCAGGTTGGTACGAATCTTCTTGAACCAGAAAAGCTGCGGCGAAATAACGTTACACGTCATCATGGAAGCATAGGCCCACCAGTAAGGACCTGATACCCTGTTGATAAAAGCATACTGCTCGTACTCAACACCAGAATACCAGGCGATGAAAAGTTCAGTAATATAGGCCACTCCCACGATCGAGCCAGTAATGATGATAACGATGTTCATCAATTCGATGTGCTCGATAGTAATATAGTCCTCAAGTTTGTACACCTTTCTGGTAACCAAAAGAAGCGTCAACACCATAGCAAAACCAGAGAAAATCGCACCAGCAACGAAGTATGGTGGGAAAATAGTGGTGTGCCAGCCGGGTATTACAGAGGTGGCAAAGTCAAACGATACAATGGTGTGAACCGAAAGTACAAGGGGTGTAGCTAATCCGGCGAGGATCAGGGCTACAGACTCATATCTCGACCATGTTTTGGCAGCGCCATCCCAGGCAAAGCTCAAGGCACCGTAAACCGCTTTGGCTATTGGTCCTGTGGCTCTGTCTCTGATGGTAGCAAAATCGGGAATAAGTCCGATGTACCAGAAAACGAGGGATACAGAGAAATATGTACTAATAGCGAAAAAGTCCCATAGTAGTGGTGAGTTGAAGTTCACCCACAGCGATCCGAAGGTGTTGGGAAGCGGGATAGCCCAGTACATTCCTAACCACGGACGACCCATGTGCAAAATCGGGAACATCAGTGCACAGATTACAGCGAAAATAGTCATCGCTTCTGCCGCTCTGTTGATCGACATTCTCCACTTCTGACGGAAAAGCAAAAGGATAGCAGAAATTAGTGTTCCTGCGTGACCAATACCCACCCACCATACGAAGTTTGTAATATCCCAAGCCCAGCCAACGGTCTTGTTAAGACCCCACATGCCTATACCGTCCCAAACGGTTCGGTAAACAGCATATCCGCCAACCATGAGAAGACCCAAAGCCACCGTGATGGCAAACATCCACGTTTTGGTTGGCTTCTGCTCTACCCTTGAGCAAATATCTTCGGTAACATCGTGGACGGTCTTTCCATTGGTTACCAGAGGGTTTCTTACTGATGCTACTGCTTGCATAGTATCGATCTTAGGCTTGATTATCAGTTAATTCTTTATTTCTAATCTTCGTGAAATACCAAACGTTTGGTTTCACACCAATTTCCTCGAGCACATTGTAAGCTCTTTCTTCCTTCACTTCCGTGTCGCCTTCTTCAGTAGCAGAAAGACGAAGTAGCTGAGAAATTCTGCTGTTAGAATCTTTCATATCACCAAACACGATGGCTTCTGTAGGACACGCAGTAGCACAAGCTGTAGAAATCTCACCATCAACAGGGCGTCGGCCTTGCTTCTTGGCGTTTAGCTTACCAGCCTGAATTCTCTGCACGCAGAAAGAGCATTTTTCCATCACACCACGGGCTCTAACCACCACGTCCGGATTCAACACCATCTTGCCAAGCTCATTGTTCATGGCAGTGTTGTCAGGGAACTGACGGTTGTCGTGGTATTTGAACCAGTTAAAGCGACGTACTTTGAAAGGACAGTTGTTGGCGCAATACCTAGTACCAATACAACGGTTGTAAGTCATTTGGTTGAGACCTTCAGTGCTGTGAGTAGTGGCAGCAACAGGACAAACAGTCTCACAAGGAGCGTTGTTACACTGCTGACACATCATTGGCTGGAAGGTTACCTCAGGGTTTTCAGCTGCCTTTTCGAGCATACTCAAACCTTCCATCGACTTGTCCTCTTTGTTTCCCTGGCTACTGTAGTACCTGTCGATTCTCAACCAAGCCATTTCACGACGGTTGACAACTTCTTCTTTTCCTACAACCGGAATATTGTTCTCTACCTGGCAAGCCACTGAACAAGCAGCGCAACCAGTACATGAGTTCAGGTCAATCACCATTCCCCAATGGTGGTTGTTGTATTCATGGCCTTTCCAAAGAGATACAGCATTAGGCTTCTTAGGGCCTGAATAGCTGGATATCATTGGCTTGTAACGGCCGGCAGAGGCATCAGCTTTGTATTCAGCAAGCGTAGCCTCCTGAATAACTGTCTCACGCCCCATAAAAGTCTGGTGCGTTTGGGTCTGCGCAATTCTATAGCTTTCTCCTGTTGGCTCAATGGTTACACCAGCCACAGAATAAACAATTCCTTCATTATTTGAGCTCAGCAATGCAAAGGCATTTACACCCACACCATCAGCAACTTTGCCCGCTTTAGTACGGCCATAGCCAAGGGCCAATCCAACAGTGCCAGCTGCCTGGCCTGGCTGAACTACTACTGGCAATGTGACGGTAGCAATACCCGCCTTAACATTTACCTTGGTAGTAAAGCCTTCCTTCATCTCAATGCCCAGTTCGTTGGCAGTGGATTGAGACATGCTGATGTAGTTTTCCCAACAAACCTTGGAAAGTGGATCGGGCATCTCCTGCAACCATGGGTTGTTAGCCTGCTCGCCTGCTCCTATCGCTATACTCTCATAAGTTACCAGCTCTAAACCAGTACCTTTCTTGTATTTACCAGCTACTTTAGTACCAGCAGCGGCTACATCACCTGAAAACTCTACAGCGCTCATTGTAGAGGTTGCGTCGCCCTCAAACACGCCGTTGTATAGGCACTGATCCCAAAATGTCTGGAAGTCAGCGATCTCAGTTTGGCTGGCAAAATGCGTCTCTTTCCAATTTTCCTTGATGAAATCAAGATATGAGGTGGATACATTGCCCCAGGTTAAGAAAGACTGCTGTGCCTGGCGGGTGTTGAATATATTACTGATGGCAGGCTGCGAAAGGCTATATTGCCCTTTGGCTGGCTCAGCATCGTTCCATGATTCCAAATAGTGATTATCAGGGGCTACATAAGTCACCTGAGAGGTGGTTTCATCTACTCTATCGGAAGTCGACAGTGTAAATTTGGCCTTGGAAAGGCTTGAAGCAATTACAGCACCTTTAGGATGGTCGTATACTGGGTTGCAATTGAAGAAGATAACTCCGCTCACTAACCCCTGAGACAGGTCGGTGACGAAAACGTCCATCATAGCGTCGTCTCCCTGTTTCGTCATCACAGGAGCATCCCAGCTGAGCGTGCTTCCGTAGTTGCCAAGCAGGTTATTAATTGCATTGACAACAGTCTGAACGTTGATGTCATTTTCACCCGAGACCACAATCGATGATCCCTTGCTGGCCCAAAGATCATTAGCTGCCTTAGTCAAGGTGGCAGTATCATCAACTTTGGTCACTGAAATGGCCGGTGCTCCTGCCTTAGCGGCAATGAGGTTGTATAAGTTGCCTACATAAAGACCAACCTCTGAAGGACGGATAGGTGACCTGTAGTCAGCGTTTGCTCCTGTAAGAGAAAGGTTTGATTCAAAGCTATAAAGCCTTGACATTTCTTTCTTCTTAGGTCCAAGTTTCCTGGTCTCAGCAAATTGCTTCGAAAAAGCAACAGGATTCAACCATGTTCCTAAGAAATCTGCTCCAAAAGAAACAGTAGTCTTTGATTTATTGAAGTTGTAAGATGGAAAAGCACGAATACCAAATGATGAAAGATTAGCATTCAACGCTCCGCTATAAGACGACGCATCGTAAGTAATTACCTGAGTACTTGGGTAAGCAGCTATGAATTTAGCAATAGCCTTCTTTGTCGAAGGGCTTACGATACTGTGCGTAACGATTTTGATTTGCCCGCCAGCCGCAGCAATCTCTCCTAGCTTGGACTTTACCTCAGCATCAAGCGCATCCCAAGTTACGGCTGCACCAGCTTTCATCGGGTTTTGCAGCCTTTGCTTGTCGTAAAGAGAAAGTACGCTTGCTTCTACCTGAGCAGTTGTTCCTCCGCCTGAGAATTTCGAAAGCTTATTGCCTTCAATTTTGATAGGCCTACCTTCTCTTGTTTTAACTACCACACTGCAGTAGTCGCTACCATTTATATAGGTAGAAGCATAGTAGTTGGCAACGCTTGGGTCGACATCTACTGGCTTGTTAAGGTAAGGTATCGCCTTTCGTATTGGCGCTTCACAAGCTGCCAAAGAAACGGCGGCCACTCCAAATCCCATTAATTTCAGGAAATCACGACGTGAGTTTCCATTTTCATTTTCACTAATTGGGAGGTATTCTGGAAATTCTTTGTCAGCATTCTTAACGAACTCAGGGTCGTTCTTCAGTTGCTCAATTCCCTTCCAATATATTTTAGTATTTTCTTTCATGTTGTCCCAGGAGATGATTTTTCAATTAATAATGACACTTAGCACACTCCAAACCACCGTTGTCTTCGACGGTCATTGGCTTTTTGCTCTTCTTTTCGTGGAGCTCCACTAATTTGTCATAATAAGCGTTATCCTTGGTATTTATTTGTGTTTCTCTATGGCAATTGATACACCAGCCCATTGTTAATGGAGCGAACTGATACACTACATCCATTTCCTGAATCTCTCCATGGCAAGTCTGGCATTCAAGTCCTCCTACCTTCACGTGCTGTGAGTGATTGAAGTACGCCAGGTCAGGCAGGTTGTGAACCCTCACCCATTCGATCGGCTGATTGTTGTCAATAGCGTTGTATATTTTCTGGATTTCAGGAGACATCCCTGTTTGCCCGCCTACATTCTGAATTACCGTATGGCAATTCATACAAATATTGGGCGATGGGATATTGGCTGATTTGCTTGTTCTAACTCCCGTGTGGCAATAGTTACAGTCAATTTCCATTTGACCAGCATGCAGCTTGTGAGAGAATGCAATGGGTTGAGCAGGCTGATATCCTTGCTGAACTCCGACGGTGAACAGACCGTCGATTACGCTCTTGAGCACAATGGCTGTAAAAATGAACACCGCAAAGCCCATGAAGGTATTTCCTTTGAGGGTTTTAACGAGGTCAAACTTGTTCTGAACGACGTCTTTGTCCACTTCGTCGAGGTCGTCCTTTTGAGCAAGGTATTTTGTTAAAACTGACACAATCAGCACCAGCACCAACAGGATCAATGCCAACACTACCAGAAGGCCTATTAGTATGATGTTGATATACTCAGATGGAACACCTGAACCACCTCCCTGAGCTACCTGGCCGTCGGCCGTAGTAGTAGTGGTAGCCGCTGTTTCGGCAGGTTTTGTAGATTCCGCTTTTAAGTAAGCAACAATTGATGTGATTTCTTCGTTTGAGAAATCAAACGAGGTCATTTGAGTCTTGTTGTACTCGTTGTAAAGCTTGACGGCATAGTCGTCGCCGCTTTGAATTACCTTTTGGGAGTTCTGCACGAAGCTGATAATCCATGGCAAAGGTCTGCGAGTGTGAACGTCACGCAAAGCCGGGCCCACAACCCGATCATTCACAGCGTGACACACTGTACAATTTTGCTTGAATAATGCTTCTCCGGCTGAGATGATCGCCGGGTCAGAAGGAATGCCATCGTCCGCTCCGCCTGATGCAGCTTCACCGTCCTGAGCAAACGCTACAGCAGCGGAGAATATTAATGCAACGAGGGATAGACAAAAGGTGCGGGTTAGGTGTCTGCTTTTTTCCTTGAAAGGAGAGAATTTTACAGGTTTTAGCATCTTTTGTGTTGTACCTTTTAGAGTCCTTGCAAATCTAATATGGGAGTCAATCTTTTCAAAAACTTATTTAGAGGTAAATTTTTGTCCGATTTTGAACTACTGTGCAATAATATCTAAAACCTTTGAATACCAATTAATTAAAAGGGCTTATCAATGAAAAAATGATCTATTTAGAATTATTTTAAATTAGGCCAGGATTGAACATTTTGAGGAGGGGTTAAAATAAGAAAAGAGAGGCGAATTGCCTCTCTTTTTTATTGAGGTCGAGAGCGGATTCGAACCGCTGTAGGAGCTTTTGCAGAGCTCTGCCTAGCCACTCGGCCACTCGACCATTTTTGGGACTGCAAATCTAGAAATTATCTATATCAGTCCAAATGTTTCAATGGTAAAACAATCAAAATAAAAAAAGGTGCCGAAGCACCCTTTTCTATTTATTCAGTTATTCTGATTTCTCATCATCAGCGTCGGCTTCATCAGCCTTGGCTTTTTTCGCCTTTGGCTTGGCTGCCTCAGCTGCAGGCTTTTCTTCAGCCTTAGCTTTTGCCGCTGGCTTTTCTTCCTCAGCCTTTGCTGCTGCCTTTGGCTTTGCTGCCTCCTTCTTCGGTGCAGTAGCCTTGCTTTCCATCTGCTCTTTCAATGCTGAAAGTGCTTCAAGATCGCCAAGGGTTGTTTTCTCAGCATCTTTGTTGATTCTGTCAACCGCCTTAGACTTTCCTTTTACATCTTTCTTAGCAGGAGCCGCCTTTGGTCTTTCCTGAGGCTGTGGCTCGCTAAAGATAGCAGTATGAGAAAGAGCAATGCGCTTCTCATCTTTAGAAAACTCCATTACCATGAAGTCAAGTGTTTCTCCAGCTTCAGCAACTGATCCGTCTTCCTTTGTAAGGTTTTTGGTAGTTGAGAACCCTTCCAAACCATAAGGCAATTCAAGGATTGCTCCTTTTTCGCTCTTATTGATGATGGTACACTTATGAACAGATCCTCTGGTGAATACTGTTTCGAAAGTATCCCATGGGTTTTCTTCAAGGTGTTTGTGGCTTAGTGCCAGTCTTCTGTTGTCAACGTCAAGTTCAAGAACGACTACTTCAAGCTCGTCCCCTACTTTCACGAATTCAGATGGATGCTTGATCTTCTTAGTCCACGACAAGTCAGACACGTGTACAAGGCCGTCGATACCTTCTTCAAGCTCGATGAACAAGCCGAAGTTAGTCAGGTTACGAACCACACCTTTGTGCTTGGTGCCTACTGCATAGCTAACGATAAGGTCTTGCTTCGTCCATGGGTCTTCAGAAAGCTGCTTGATGCCAAGTGACATTTTGCGCTCGTCTCTGTCGATAGTCAACACAACCGCTTCGATTTCATCGCCAATGCTGATGAAGTCTTGCGGATTACGCAGGTGCTGAGACCATGACATTTCAGATACGTGGATCAAACCTTCAACGCCAGGAAGCAATTCAAGGAATGCACCGTAGTCTGCTACGTTCACAATCTTGCCCTTCACTTTAGAGCCAATTTCGATCTCTTTGCCAAGTGAATCCCAAGGATGTGACGTAAGTTGTTTCATACCCAGAGAAATACGCTTCTTCTCATCGTCGAAGTCAAGTACAACCACATTGACTTTTGCGTCAAGCTGAAGTACTTCTTCCGGATGGTTGATACGTCCCCAGGAGATATCAGTAATGTGCAACAGGCCGTCTACACCACCAAGGTCGATGAACACACCAAAGTTGGTCATGTTCTTGATCACACCTTCGAGTACCTGACCTTTTTCAAGGTTGTTCAGGATTTCAGCCTTTTGCTTCTCAAGATCTTTCTCGATCAATACTTTGTGAGATACTACCACGTTGTCGTTGGTGTAGTTGATCTTCACAACTTTCACTTCCATTTTCTTGCCAACGAATACATCGAAGTCACGAATTGGCTTCACGTCAATTTGTGAGCCTGGAAGGAATGCCTCAACACCATAGATGTCGACGATAAGACCACCTTTGGTACGGCGTTTCACCATGCCTTCGATCACTTCATCGTGCTCATAAGCGTGTTGGATGGTTTCCCATGCCTTAACGATTTTGGCTTTTCTTCTTGAAAGAACAAGCTGCCCATTGGCATTTTCCTGCTCCTCAATATACACCTGCACTTCGTCGCCGACTTTCAACTCAGGTCTGTCACGAAATTCAGACAGGGCCACAAGTCCGTCGGATTTGAAACCGATGTTAACGATTACGTCACGGTCAGTAATACCTACAACCGTTCCGTTGATCACTTCTTTTTCAGTGATCGAATTAAGAGTGCCTTCATAGAGTTTCTCCATTTCGGCACGCTTTGATTTTGAATAGCCTTCGCCAAATCCTTTGGCTGACAAGCCTTCCCAATCAAATTCTACTGCTGTTTCTTCCATAAAAATAAAGGTCCAAAATTACACTGTTGCAGCAGGACCAGCCCACAACAATATTTAGTTTAAACTCATCCAGAATACCCGGAAGCCCATTCACCCGAATGGGAGCGCAAAATTAGACATTTTTCACTAAGATTAAAAAATAGGCCTGTTAATAACAGGCAAACACATTTAAAAAAAGATTAGTCGAACTTTTTTAAGAGCTGTTTTTTTACCCTTCCAGGTCGGCCCGTTCCACGTCGGCGACCCTTAAGGGTGAAAGCAGCTTTGAAATTCTTCTTTTCCGCCAACTGGCGGATCAGGGTAAAAAGAAGGATTTCGAAGCAAATGGCTTTAAATGCGTTTGCCCTACTGTTAATAGAGGCTCCAGGTCAGGAATAATTCTTCTTTGAAAAAAGAAACATTAGTGAGTATTTCGAGCTTACTCAGTTTTAACCCATTTGAAAAAGTATATGAAACCAACCATTCTACTCATTGTTCTGGGCCTGGCATTTGCAGCCTGCCAGGAAACACCAAAGGCCGATATGGTCATTTGGGGAGGTAATATTTACACCGCCGTGGGCGGACAGAAGGCCGAAGCTGTGGCCGTAACAGGCGACTCTATAATATATGTGGGTGGTAAAGATGGCGCCGAAGATATGGTGGGGCCGGAAACCCAGGTCATTGACCTTGAAGGCAAAACAATGACGCCGGGATTTATCGAGTCTCATGCGCATATTATGGGCGTGGGTTACAACTTGATGAACGTTGATTTGATGGCCACAACCAGTTACGAGGAGCTTGTGGCACAGGTAAAAAAAGCCGCAGAAGAAACCCCCGAGGGTGAATGGATACTCGGCAGAGGCTGGCATCAGGACAAGTGGATAAAGCCAGCGGAGAGAATGGTCGACGGCTTTCAAACGCATCACTTGTTAAGCGAAGCAGTTCCGAATCACCCTGTGTTTCTGTCGCATGCGAGCGGACATGCTGGTTTTGCCAATGCCAAAGCCATGGAACTTGCCGGCATCACGAAAGAAACGAAGACACCAGACGGCGGCGATATCTTCCGTGACATTAACGGCGAGCCTACGGGACTATTTAACGAAACAGCTCAGGGCCTTATCAGGGCAGCTATTCCAGAAAACACTATGGAAAAGCAACAGAGGGCATTAGAATTGGCCGTTCAGGCATGTTTAGAATTAGGCATTACCAGTTTTCAAAACGCTGGAGCGGGCAAAGACGATATTGAACTATTCAAACAGTTTGCTGAAGAAGGAAAGCTCAAAATCAGGCTATACACCATGCTGAGCGGCCACGACCAAAACCTGCTGGAGGAATACTACGACAAAGGCCCTGAAATTGGCCTGGGTGACAATCACCTGACTGTTCGTTCGATCAAGCTGTACTCAGATGGTGCGCTCGGTTCAAGGGGTGCCTGGCTGCTGGAAGAATACAGCGACATGCCGGGGGTGTTTGGACACAATGTGACGCCAATGGAAGAGATTGAAAAAGTGACCAACGAAGGCCTGGCAGCTGGCTTCCAAATCTGCACCCATGCGATTGGCGACCGGGGTAATCAGGAAGTGCTGGACATTTACGAAGCAGCTTTGAAGAATAACCCTGAAAAAGCCAAAGACTCCCGGTTCAGGATTGAACATGCACAACACCTGGACCTGGCAGACATTCCAAGGTTTGCAGAGTTGGGAGTGATTGCGGCTATGCAGGCCATTCATATGTCGAGCGACAGACCGTGGGCAATCAACAGGCTGGGCGAAAAAAGAATTGTCGATGGCGCCTACGTGTGGCAAAAGCTTTTGCAAAGTGGTGCTAAAGTGATCAACGGAACCGATGCGCCGGTGGAACCGCTTGCCCCACTCCCCTCCTTTTATGCATCGGTGACTCGTAAAACGCTGAAAGGAACCCCTGAAGGCGGTTATGAAGCTGACCAGAAAATGACCCGGGAGCAGGCCCTCGTTTCCTACACGCTGGATGCTGCTTATGGCGCTTTTGAGGAGGACATCAAAGGGTCTATTGAAGTGGGCAAACTCGCTGATTTCACTGTTTTTGATAAGGATATCATGACTATCGACGAAAAAAACATTCTTGACACTCAGGTGATGATGACCATTGTGGGCGGAGAGGTGCTCTTTGAAAAGTAAAAATTAACCCCGGCCAAAAGCCGGGGTTTAACCTCCACCTACCAAACTACTGAAACTTACTTTTCAATTTTGTGACTTGTTAGGGGTTCAATCGCTGACCATCCTCGAGCAGTTTCTTTTTCAAAGCGTCGTAGTTGACAGCCTGCACGCTTTGACTGTTGTCGATGGCCAATGCAGCTGCTGTGGCTGCCGACTGACCCAGTACCATGAACACTGGCTCCATTCTGATTGAGCCAAAAGCGATATGGCTGGCAGAAAGCGCCACAGGCACCAGCAGGTTGGTAGCCTGGTCTTTCTTCGGCACAATGGAACGATAGGATATCGGATAAGGAGGAAAACCTCCAACTTCCACGTTTCCTTCATTTTTCACCATGCCATCCACTACTATGCGCTGGCAATTGTGTGAGTCCATTGTGTAAGCAGCTAGCCCAACAGGGTCGCTAATTACTTCCTCCCCAACACAGTTGGCTTGCGTCATGACGTATTCACCGATCATGCGGCGAACTTCTCTCACATACAACTGCGGCGACCAATTGCCGTTGCTGGTATATTCATCTTTGGGGTAGCCCCAGGTTTTCATTTCTTCCCTAAGCTCTGCTGGCACCCGTGGATCAGAAGCGTAGAAATAAAGCAGCCCTTTTGTGTAGTCCACGTGCTCTTTAACGATGGCCTCCCTCTCCTCGTAGCTAGCCTCGGGATAGGCATGACTCATACCGATCATGTCAGTAGAAAACGCACCCCTGTTGTTAATGTCTGTCTTCTCATTGGGCATGTGGCTCCAGATAAAGTGGTTGTTCAGCTTTCTCCTGTCTGGCAAGGCCTCCAGAAGTCTCAACAGCAGTCCATATCTGGCAGGGTCGTAGTTGTCAGGCTCGGTGATTGGCACCATATTGTCCTGATTAGTCGTAAGGCAAATCCTGAAGTTGTAAGTCTGCACCAAATCGTCGCCACTACCCTGCTCCTTCAGTTCGTCGTCCGTGATGCCCCAGAGCAAGCCGCTTGTTGGATCACCTTTTTTGACGTAAGGATCAATGCCGTCGGGGAATTGATGGCCGTCCAATAGTTGCACTCCGTTGTAGGTCTCGTTGTAGACATTGTTTGCTTCACGGCCTACGTGGTAGCTCACACCGGCCGCCGCCATCAAATCGCCCTCGTAAGTGGCGTCGATAAACACTTTGCCAGTGTACACCGTGCCATCCTGCATTTCAATTTGAGATATACTGGTTCCATTCATGGTTACACCAGATTCTCTATTGAGCTTTTTGTTGGTGACAAGCTCAATTTTTTCTTTGGCTATCATTTGGTCATAAACCTTCATTGCTGCCGAAGGCTCAAAAGTCCACATAGTAGGCTCACCTTCCACTGTACGGGTTTGCCCACCATCCATATAGGCGGATGGCTCCTGCCATTTCCAGTTGGCGGGGTCGTTGTAATGGGTGCGGATATTGGCATAAAACTCCCGTGCTATGCCGCCGATGGCTTGTTTGTTGCCAATATCTGTTTGCCCCAGTCCGCCAGTAGTCAAGCCACCAATGTGTTTTGATGGTTCGATAAGTAGCACTTTTTTGCCCATTCTTGATGCCTGAACAGCCGCTGCAATGCCGCCGGAGGTTCCCCCGTACACAACAATGTCGTATCCTGACGATTGTTCCTCGCTGGTGGAAGAAGAACAAGAAAAGATGAAAACTAAGGCAAGTAATAAGATGATATTTTTCATAAAGATTGTAGTTAGTCGGTTGTTTAGATGTCTTCCATTGTAAGCTTCTGAGTGTCTTTAATAAGTTGCGCTTTGAGCTTCTCATAGTCTACTCCCTGCACTGGTACGTTGTCAGCTATTGCCTGCACGGCAGCAGTGGCAGCACTCTGCCCCAGGATCATGAAAACTGGTTCCATTCTGATAGAGCCGAAGGCAATATGCGTGCTTGATACACAAACAGGCACCAGCAGGTTTTCACATTCACTGGCCTTGGGCACGATAGAACCATATGAAATGCTGTAAGGCTGTGGTGCATGGACTCCAATGTCGCCTTCGTTTTGGACAAAGCCATCTGTAGTTACGTACCGTTGAGAGTTGTGAGCATCCAGGGTGTAAGAGCCCATCCCCACTGGCTTGGGCACTACATTGTGGTTCAGCACGTCGTGCTCAGTCATTACGTGGTCTCCTATCATGCGCCTTGCTTCCCGCACGTAAATCTGATGAGGCCAGTTGCCATTGTCGGTAAATTCATCCCTTGCGAGGCCCCACTGGCTCATCTCGGTACGAACCTCCTCGGGTACATTGGGATCATTCGCCAGGTAATACATCAAGCCCTTCTGATATTTCTCGTGCTCAGCAATGATCTCCCTTCTTCTTGCATAGCTGGCCTCGGGGTAGTCATAGTTCATACCAATAAAATCTGTACTGAAAGGGCCATGATTGTTGGTGTCGGTCTTCCGATTGGGGATGGGGTCGAATTTCTGAAATGTTTCGCCCCAGCCGGCAGCATACACCCTGGCCAGCAATTCGTATTTTGACGGGTCATAGCCTTCCGGTTTGGCAAAAGGCACACGGTTGTCGGGGTGGTTGCTCAGGCACATACGGAAACAATAGGCCTGTATCTTGTGGTCGCCAGAGCCGTTAGGGCCAGGCTTGTCACTTGAAATGTAAGGAAGAAGCCCGCTTGATGGGTCTCCTGGCACCACATAAGGGTCAATATTTTCTTTAAAATAGTGGCCATGGTGAAATACACCCGCCTGCACACCATTCCATTCTTCACCATACACGCTATTGGCCTCACGACCTACGTGAAAGCTTACACCAGCGCTTGCCATCAGGTCGCCCTCATACGTGGCATCGATGAACATTTTACCTGCGAAGGTCTTTCCGCTCAAGGTTTTAAACGAAACAATTCGCCCATTTTCCTTCACCAGACCTTCCTCCCGGTTCAGCCATTCGTCCCGGTAAATCTCGATCTCATTTTCGGCTATGAAATCCTCAAATACGTTCTCGGCTGCATGTGGTTCAAAAATCCACATTGTCCGTGAATTGCCGTCTATGGCTGGAGTTCCCTGACCTTTGTTGCCGTACTCCGACTGCTGCTGCCATTTCCACGAGTCAGGTTTTTGGTAGTGCTGGTAGAGCCGGTGGTAAAACTCCCTCGACAGGCCTCCTATCACTTCTTTTCTGCCAGTGTCGGTGAATCCAAGACCGCCCGACGACAGTCCTCCGAGGTGGATATCGGGAGACACAATGATGACCGTCTTTCCCATGTTCTTGGCCTGTACGGCAGCAGTTACTGCTGCAGAGGTGCCTCCATACACGACAATGTCCGCTGAGTAAACAAGTGGATCACTTGTCGAAGATTTGTCGGGAGTGCAAGCGGAAGAGACAAGTGCAAGTGCCGCAAAGAGTGTTAGCCATTTTTTCATAGTTAGATTTTTTTAGGTTAAAGTTTTGGGTCTGATACCAATAGACAAAACAGATTTTTATGAGTATTCCAAAATGGCGTACTACAACTGAATGTCCGAAACAGCTATTCTATTCACCCAAATTCAATTTTTGCTTGTCTTTTATTAATTGCATTTTAAGCTTCTCATATCCTACTTTTTGAACCGGGACCTTCCCGTCAATGGCAAGGGATGCCAGCGTGCCAGCAGCCTGGCCCATGATCATGAATACTGGCTCCATCCGTATCGACCCAAAAGCGATATGCGAACTGGACACACATACCGGCACGAGCAGGTTTTTACACTCATTTGACTTCGGCAATATGACCCCAAGCGGTATCTCGTACGACTTGTGGGGCTCCAGAAAGTTTCCTTCATTCTGCACTTCGCCATTATAAACTACCCTTTGCACATGGTGAGAGTCGGGCCCGTACGAGGCCATCCCTATTGAATTTGGTTTAGTCACTGTTTCCTGACAGTCGGCTTGAGTGAGCACGTGCTCTCCTATCATTCGTCGGGTTTCCCTAATATACATTTGCGGCGTCCAGTTGCCCGAGTCGACAAATTCGTCTTTTGGCAGTCCGTACGACAGCATTTCGTCACGCATGGTTTGTGGCAATCTTGGATCGTGGCCAAGGAAATAGAACAGACCGATGGTAAAATCGTAGTGCTCTTTCCAAATACGTTCTCTTGTGACATAATCTCCCTCCGGGTAGTCCCAATTCATTCCGTTATAGTCGGTGGAGAAAGGCGAGCCATGCCCTCCATCATTGATGTCAGTTTTAAGATTGGGGATGGCGCTGATGGTCAGCACCTGGCTGATTTTCGTAAGCTTCTTCATCTCAATGTATCTGTATAGCAATTCATACTGCATGGAGTCATAACTTTCAGGCCTTTCGATGGGAATTTTGTTGGGTTCGAAAGTAGTAAGGCAGGTTCTGAAGTTGAATGCCTGAATTTTGTTATCTCCCTGCCCCTGCTCACCCATGGGCACGTCCTGAATGGTGGGGAGTAATTGACCGTTATCATCATAAGGGGAGATTTCCGGACCAAAAAACTGTTTGGGCTGCCTAACCTTGATGGTTGGCCCCAAGACACCCGCAAGAGGCTCGTTATAGGTATCCCGGCTTTCTCTGCCTACGTGGTAAGACACGCCAGCCAATGCCAACAGGTCGCCTTCATACGAGGCATCGATAAAGAACTTGCCCGTAAATACCTTTCCCGATTCTGTCCTTAGCGCTTTGATCTCTCCGTTCTTCTTTTGAACACCCTTTTTCAGATCAATGCGCTCATTGTAAACCACTTCTATTTTCTGCGGAGCTGAGGCTATCATTTCCAGCAGAATTTTTTGAGCCACTTCCGGTTCAAACGTCCACATAGGCCCCCCTTCAGAGATGGCATGATTGCCATTCAGCCGGTACGATGAACGGGACTGTGCTTTCCACGCTGATTCATCCTTATAATACTCATATACTCGTTGAAAGAATTCCAGCGACATACCTCCAATGGTCTCCTCATTGCCGATGTCTGACCATCCCAGGCCGCCGGTCATTGCGCCACCCAGACGGTTTCCTGGTTCGACAATCACTGCCTTTTTTCCCAAACGAGCTGCTTGAACAGCAGCAGCAACCCCAGCCGACGTTCCTCCATAGATCACCAGATCATAAGAGGGGCTCTTCTCGCCTTGCGGTGGCGGCTGATGAAAAGATGTGGCCAGAAAGAACAGAGCAAGCACACAACTAACCATTTTTAGCTTCATAGTTTTGATTTTAAGCAGGCCAATTGAAAGGAATGGAGGTAAAGGGGCGGAGCTTTATTCTGCCTCCACCCCACTTACCAACCAACCTAGTTTTTAGTAACCCGGATTTTGATCCTGTTGTGTAATAGCGGGATTGTTGTTGATTTCACTTTCAGGAATAGGCCATAGCATGCGCTGGTCAATAAATGTTTTGCCAACGGCCGCAAAAGCTTCTTTGACTTTGCCCGTGCGCTTTAAATCCCACCAGCGACGGCGCTCCAAAAGAAACTCGTAGGCACGCTCTTGTAGCACAGCCTCAACAAATTCATCTCCGCTCATTCCTGCAGGGTAGTCTACCGCTGAAGGTCCCTGTAGAGGCAGACCATATGCTCTGCGTTTAATCATGTTAAGGCGCTCTAAAGCAAGCGCTGAAGGCGTTGTTGTGGCCCTGGCAGATGCCTCAGCATAAATAAGAAAGGCCTCAGTAAACCTGTAAACAGGCACACTGTAAACACTTTGTCCTGCTTCATTGGTAATGAATTTTTTGAACAGAACTGGTGTAGTGGAAGGCAGCGGCACCCACTGACCTGACGCATTTTGGAACTCTCTGTACAGGTTGAAAGGCTTTCTTAGGTCATTGTCGTCCCAGCTGGCACCTATAAATGAGGTAGTATCAGGCAACCAGGCGAAGAACCCAGAGCTGCTATAGTTGTATGGATAATTGCCTCCCATGTGTATGTAGGTAGGAATTGTTGATCCACTTATTTCTGAGTGGTGCACCGACATGATGTCCTCAGTGCTTGTTTCTGAAGCAAATATCTTATAGAAATCATCGGGCTCGCTTACCGTCACCAGAGAATATGGGCCACCTGTGATCACCTCGTCGGCTTTCTGTGCGGCAAGATCCCACTCTTCGATCGTCAGGTACACATCGGCCAGCAACATTTTTGCTGCCCATACCGAGGCCTTTCCGGTTTCATTGCCAACTTCACCAAGCGCAGCTTCGGCGGCTTTCGCATCGTCGATGATCAGTTGGTATACGACTGCTTCAGGTTCCCTGGCTGCAGACAATTCCGACAGATCAGTGCTTTCGGTGGTTTTTATTGGCACAGCACCCCAACCCCGAACCAACTCGAAATAAGCTATAGCTCTCAGAAAATGTGCTTCTGCCACGATTCGTTGTTTTGCATTGTCTGATATGTTCACTATCTGCGGCACATTGTCGAGAACAGCGTTTGCTTTGTTGATAGCGCTATACAACGTGCCCCAGTTAGATGCCGCTCTTTGAATGTTTTGCTGATTCAGTACCTGATCAACGATGGAAATTGGCGCTTGCGAACCCCTCCCATTCAAATAGTCCCCCTGCAACTCTGTCATCAGGTAGTTCGTAATGCCGTAGAAATCCGGCCCAATTGAGCTATAAGCTCCATTCAGTGCCCCTTGCGCATCTGCTTCGTTCTGGTAATAATTCGACCTTGAAACAAAGTTTTTCGGTACCTCATCCAGCATATCGCTACAAGAGAGGAGGAAAACAGATGATATTAATATGATGGCCAGGCCATTTATGTTTGATACTCTTTTCATAACAGTCAGATTTAGAAGTTGATTTGGAGACCAATTGACGTCAGCTTAGCGTTAGGATAGCTGCTTTGGTCGTGGCCCATTTCTAATCGATTTGAGACATTCTGATTGTCAACACCCTTGGTGTTAACTTCCGGATCAAGTCCTGTGTATTTGGTGAAGGTAAGCAGGTTGATACCCGACACATAAACCTGTGCCTGATCCGCCCAATTCATCCCCCAGTTCTTTACGGGAAGGTTATAGGCCAGCTTAACCGATTTCAACCTGAGGTAGCTACCCATTTCGATGAACCGATCAGAAACGTCCACTCCTGTTGCTGCACTAATTTTGGGGTACTTGGCATTTGGATCAGGATTTTCTGTAGTCCAATAGTTACCAATCAAGTCCCGAAACTGATTGCTGCCTCTCTGAAATGAGTTGAGGTGAGTGCCATTGGTGGCGTTAAAGATCTGGTTACCATACACTCCTTCGAAGAACACATTCAGATCGAAGCCCTTGTAGGTAAAATGAGAATTGATACCGTAGAAGAAATCGGGGTTAGGGTTGCCCAGGATGGTGCGGTCCAGCGAATTGATCACACCGTCTTCATTCAGGTCTTTGTACTTGATAAATCCCTGGTCAGTCAATCCATCCTCAAGATAGCCGTAAAACATTCCCAAAGGCTGCCCTACACGTGCGATGTTGGTGCTTGACCAGACAGCTCCCTGACCTGCACTGAGGATATCGCTTCCGCCTGCCAGATCAATCACTTTGTTCCTGTTGAGGGAGAAACTACCAGTTACATCCCAGGTAAGATCCCGGGTTAGTATGTCTGCATTCACAGTAAATTCAAATCCCTGGTTTTGAATTTCGCCCACATTTTGCAAGATAGACCCAAACCCAACTGATGGAGGAAGCGGTACCGATGCCAGAAGATCAGTGGTATTCTTTTTATAGTAGTCTAATGTAAACCTCAACCGGTTGTCAAGCATTCCAAAGTCTACTCCCACGTCGAGTTGTGCCGTCGTTTCCCAACGGAGGTCAGGGTTTGAAATTCCGGATGGGCTGTAACCCACAGCAAACTTTTGATCAGCATAAATAGCCCTTACCGAAGACATTCTATCCAATGATTGGTAAGGAGAAAGAGCCGTGTTTCCGGTAATACCGTAGCTCGCTCTAAGTTTCAAGTCACTCACTGCCGATACGTTACTCATAAACGCCTCCTCAGAAATTCTCCACCCAATTGCTGCAGATGGAAAAACAGCCCACTTATTATTAGTGCCAAAACGAGACGATCCGTCTGTTCTCATACTAACAGTAAGCAGGTACCTGTCGTCAAAAGAGTAATTGGCCCTTGCCAACCACGAAGCCAGCGTCCACTCGGAAATGCCTGAGCCCGGCGTGCCAATTGTTTCGGCCGCCCCCAGGTTGTAGTTTCGGGTGGTGTTGTTGGAAAAACCATTTACACTCACACCAAAGCTACGGTTCATGTCTGTTTGGTAGGTGTAACCAGCCACCACGCTTAGGTTATGAATATCACTAAAGGTTTTATTGTAACGTAGCGTGTTTTCATTCAAAAATGAGCTCCTATAGTAAGTGTTTTGGCTGGCGTAACCCCTGTCATTTGGGAAAATAATAGGAGAATAGTAGTCTACCAGTGTATAAGCATACTCAATACCCAAAAGGGTTTTAAAAGAAAGATCGTCAGTCAGTTTTACTTCAAAGTTCGAGTTGCCGACTACATTATTGGAGATGTTGTCTGTTTGATTTTGTGCGAAAATCATCGGATTCCTCATGTCAGCCGAGCCAAAGCTGTAGGCTTTCTCAATTTGAGTGGGCAGGCCGTTTTCGTCGTAAACTGAAAGGGTCGGGGGTGCTGAAGCAGCCGCCGAAAGCACCGTCGTTCCACGGTAACCGTTATTGTTAGGAACGGTCAATTGTTGCCGTCTTGAAATATTCAAATTCACACCAGCCTTCAACCAGTCGTTTACCTCATGATCCAGGTTTAACCTCACAGAGCCCCTTTTTGCACCGGTGTTGATCATGATTCCCTCCTGGTCAAAGTAATTACCGGAAAGGGAATACCTTGTTCTGTCGCCGCCACCGGAAAGAGCAACTGTGTGATTTTGAATAGGTGCGGCCTGAAGGACGGCATCCTGCCAGTCGGTGCCGGGGTTTTGTACAGCGTTTACATCAAAATAGGGCTGTTGTCCACCGTTCTTCAACCACTCGTTGGCAACTACGGCGTATTCCCGGGCGTTCATCAAATCGTACCTTTTCGTCGTAGTTTGCACACCATAAGAGCTATTGACCTCTATCTTCCCTTTTTGATCAGCACTACCTCTTTTTGAAGTAATGATCACCACACCATTGGCACCACGGGCGCCATAAATGGCCGTTGCGGAGGCGTCTTTCAAAATGTCGATGGACTCTATGTCGGCGGGGTTTAGGAAGTTGATGCCACCTGTCATAGGAAAACCGTCCACCACGTACAAAGGCTGGTTGCTGCCAATCATCGAATTACCACCTCTTATACGTACTTCAATTCTTCCACCGGGCTCGCCGGAGTTCTGCGTTACCTGCACACCTGCAGCACGAGCCTTGAGCGCTTGCTCTACGTTGAAAACCGGAACTGCCTGCAGCTCCTCACTTTTTACCTGCGCCACAGAGCCGGTAATGTCAGCTTTCTTCACCGCACCGTAGCCAATCACAACTATCTCCTGAAGCGCCTGTATATCCGCCTGCAATGTTATGTCGATAGTGCTTCTCCCTGCAATAGACACTTCCTGACTTTGATAGCCAACAAAAGAAACAATAAGACTCGTTGCATCATTGGGCGCCAATAAACTAAAGCCGCCGTTAATATCGCTGATAGTGCCTACTGCCGTTCCTTTCACCACTATCGTAGCGCCAGGCAATCGATCGCCATTCTCGTCAAATACCTTTCCTGATATCGGCACGTCAGCAGCGAAAACACTAATCACCTCTTCCACCTGATCGGAAGTGTCTTCCTTTTTACTGACATGAATGTTATAGTCTATTCGCCTGAAGTTCACTTTGGCTTTTTGGGAAACTTCCTCGAGAATGTCTCCAAGAGATTTGTCTGTGGCGCTGATCGAGACCTTTGAGTTGAGGTCTACCTGGTCGCTATTATAGGTGAACTTAAAATCCGTTTTTCTTTCTACGTATTTAAAGAATTGGGATACCGTTTTGTCTTGCTGATAAACGTCCAGCTTGATCTCGTATATACTCTCCTGGGCCGCAATATCTCCCGCATTGAGCAAAGAAATAAAGAACGCCTGCACAAATATTCCATATAGCATCAACCTGGACATAAGAATAATTTTCCTCAGTAGTGCATTTTTCATAATTTTAAATGTTTTAGTGAATCCGATTTTACTAAGCACCTTAACCAATACATTTAGTGGACGCCAATCAACTGGAATGAATTGATTAAGGAATGGGGGCCGGGAGTTTACTTCCGGCTCTTTCTTTTAGGGGGAGTAGGTCGTTTCGTGTTTCATAATTAATTGGTTTGTAGTTTAATGGTAATTTCTTCGTTTTCTACTGAGTAGGTGAGCTGCGAGGTATAACAGATACCCTCCAGCACTTTTTCCAGGGAGGCATTTTTGAATTCGCCGGTGTAGGTTCCCTGCAATATTTTATCAGAATCAAGCTTAATGCTTACGCCGTACCACTTCTCGAGCCGCCTGAATACTTCTTTCAGTGGGTTGTTTTTAAAATAGATGATGCCATCCTTCCAGCCGAACTCCTCCTTTTCATTAAAAGTGGTCTTGTTAAGGTTCTCGGTGTCTTTGTACAACACTCCCATCATGTCAGGATACAGCACTTCCTTTTGCCCTCTCCGGCTCTTCACCTCCACCACTCCTGAAAGCACAGATACTTTTACCGACCCTGCTTCATCGTAAGAAGAAATATTGAAAGAGGTTCCCAGCACTGTGGTGGTCAGTCCGCCAGCGTCGATAACAAATGGGCGGTTTTCGTCTTTGGTCACTTCAAAAAAAGCTTCTCCTTCCAACACCACCTTTCTTTCCCTGCCCTCAAATGGCTGGAGGTACGAAAGACTACTTCCGGCATTGAGCTTTACGATAGTGCCATCGGGCAAACCGACGGTTCTCTTCTGCCCAAGCTCGGCAGTCTTGATAACAGTGGAAGGGATCACTTGTACAACCTCTGGCTCCTTTTTTCCGGGCACCATAAAGTAAATGGCCACAGAGGCTACAATTGCCACAACGGCAGCCACCCGGAACAATTGCCTCCAGGCAAACCCGGTTCCAATCTGGTCGTTGCCCAGGTCAGCCTGCGCCCGCATAATGTTCTCCAAAATGCTGGAGCTGTCTTCTTCAGAAAGAATATGCTCGTTTTTGTAGGTGGTTGAGAGTATGATTTCTCTCGCAAGCTCAATCTGAGGTAGTTTTTCCTGGTTCTGCCTGATCCAATCCTGCCAAAACCTATCAGATTCTCTCGATGGTCTCAAAACCCAGTTCGTAAAGTACTGGTCTTGTAAAAATTGTTCGACGGTGTATTCGCTATAGTTCATTGAATGCCGATAAGTGCCCGAGCCTTACTGGTAAGCCCGCTTTGATAACCCTGGTTACAGTTATATAAAGGCAAGCACTCTCAAAATGACCATAGCATTTTTGAATATTTACACTAGAAGATAGTATAATCAAAAAACACACGATGAAACAGCAAAGAATAGTGGTTTTCTTTGCCAAATTTGTAACTTTCTACCTCTTGAAAAGACCGAGGTAAAACAGCAGGAGTGGTAGCAAATCGGATTTGTAGGGGGTTAAAAATTCTGTCATGGCAGAAATAGCCCTGTAGAGTAGTGCTCTCGCTGACTTCACTTTACCGATCTCCATCAGGTCACTTATTTCGGTATAGCTGAGCCCTTCATAAAAATACAGCAAGATGGCTTCACGCTGAGAAACCGTGAGCGCATTAATCGATTTTTCCAGAAGCATTCGCTGATTTTCGTCCAACTGGGTCTTTAGAAGCAGCAGCTCGGGTGAGATGCTAACAGCAAATGATCCCTGTTCCTGAATGTCATCAGTAACAAACAACTTGCTTTGCTTTTTGAGTGCTCGCACCAGCTTCCGGCGCAAAGACTTATACAGATAAAACTTGACCGAGGTGGTTGAGCCCAGGCTGGCTCTGCTTTTGATCAACTCTATAAAAAGATCCTGGATACAGTCTCTTACCAACTCGTGGTTTTTGGTAAACTGACAACCATAGTTGTAAATGTCTTTCGAGTACAGGGAGTAAATTTGAGACAATGCCACCTCGCTCCCCCTCTTAAAATCCTCCCACAAAGCACCTTCGTCGATACTACCCACCCTCTCTTTTGCTTGCAAGTCGGCTGTGTCAGGGAGATTGAGAAAATGTGATTTCAAGGTATTGTCCTGTGTAGGTATTGAAGACATGGCTCTAAATCTGGTGAAAAAAAATGAAATCTTCAATTCGCTGACGATCCCAAAAACAGGCATCTGAAAGTCCGAAAGGCTTTACCCTCGAAAAGAATATACCAGCGAAGCTATTGTGGACAGATGTGGCTGGAAAAACTTAAAACACCGAAAAACAATGATAAAGCATAAGCTTTCCTAATTTTAGGTTCTCTATGAAAATCGACGAAAACAAGAGCCTGCATCGCTATCACACGTTTCATCTGGATGTAAAAGCCAAATACTTCACCGAGGCCAGATCGGTTGGCGAACTAAAGGAAATTATCAGTTCAGACATCTTTAAAAGTAATTCTCATCTAATTCTTGGTGGTGGCAGCAACGTTCTGTTCACGAAAGATTTTGATGGTCTGGTGGTAAAACTTTCGTTGCCAGGGGTTCAGGTTCAAGAAGAAAGCCAGGATGAGATCGTTATAAAAGTAGGAGCTGGCGTGGTGTGGCATGAGTTGGTAATGCATTGCGTGGCGAAGGGCTGGGGAGGCATCGAAAATTTATCGCTGATCCCGGGGACGGTAGGTGCAGCACCCATGCAAAATATTGGAGCCTACGGCGTAGAGATCAAAGACGTGTTTCACAGCCTCGAAGCTGTGGAGATTGAATCGGGAAAAACCAGAACATTCAATAACAATGAATGCGAGTTTGGCTACCGGGAGAGCGTTTTCAAAAAGGCCCTAAAGGACAAGTTCATCATTACATCAGTCACTTTTGTGCTTCAAAAAGAGGCTAAAGTCAACACGACGTACGGTGCCATTAATGAGACGCTGGCAAGCTGGAATATCGAACACCCTACTATAGCCGATGTGAGCAGGGCGGTCATTCACATCCGCCAATCGAAACTTCCAAATCCTGAGGAAATTGGCAATGCAGGCAGCTTTTTCAAGAATCCAACCATTGCAAGTAAGGCTTATGAGGCACTCAAAAGCGATTACCCGGCGATTCCAGGCTATCCGCAGGAAGACGGGTCAGTGAAGGTGCCTGCCGGGTGGCTGATAGAGAAAGACGGCTGGAAAGGGAAAACTATTGGGCAAATTGGTGTGCATAAAAACCAGGCCCTGGTGCTGGTTAACTATGGAGGCGGCAAAGGGGGCGATATCTGGCAGTTGGCGCAGGAAATCCTAGCTTCGGTAAAGAAGCGATTTGGTGTTGAACTGTCGGCGGAAGTAAATATTGTTTAAGCGACAGATAGGGCGCTATTTACCCCATCTCTTCACGATATCTCCATAAGCATCAATTCGTCTGTCTCTGAAAAACGGCCAAATCCTTCGAACATCCTCTGCCCTGCCCAGGTCAACATCCAGCACCACATTTTCCGCCAAGTCCGATGGGCTCACATACAAAAACTCACCCTGAGGGCCGGCCACAAAGCTGTGTCCCCAGAAGCGGCTGCCATTCCCTACTCCGCTAAAGTCTGGCTCAAAGCCCACCCTATTCACACTCACTACCGGTAAACCGTTGGCCACGGCATGGCCTCTTTGAGAAATGATCCAGGCATCCTGCTGCCGTTTTTGTTCTTCCTTGGTGTCGTGCGGATCCCAGCCGATGGCTGTTGGGTAAATCAGCAGATCAGCCCCGGCCATGGCCATCAGCCTTGCCCCTTCCGGGTACCACTGATCCCAGCACACCAGCACACCAAGCTTTCCAACAGAGGTCTCCACTGGATTGAAGCCCATGTCACCTGGTGTGAAATAAAATTTTTCGTAATACCCCGGATCGTCAGGAATATGCATTTTGCGGTAGGTACCAGCAATGGTACCGTCCTTTTCCAGCACCACGGCAGTGTTGTGATACAGGCCTGGGGCTCTTTTTTCGAATAGTGAAGTCACTAGCACAATGCCCAGCTCCTTGGCAATGGCTCCAAACTCCTGAGTGGAGGGGCCCGGAATGCTTTCGGCCATGTCGAACCGGTTGACATCCTCCGCCTGGCAAAAGTACACACCGGTATGCAGCTCTTGCAACACCACCAATTGCGCCCCTCTCCTGGCGCATTCTCTTATCCCGGCAATGCTCTTAGCCACATTGTCTTTCCTCACTTCGGAGCAAGACTGCTGCACATAACCAACTTTCAGTATTTTCTCTGCCATGGTTTTTCTGGTTTTGAAATTTATTCAACTACCCCCACAGGGTATTGCATGGTTACACAATGTAAGGAGCCATGCTGGAGGATCAAAGGCCTGCAATCGATCCCCACAATTTCGTGCTGAGGAAAGGCCCTTTGAATGATGGCTGCCGCCTTCTGATCTTTAGGCGACTGGTAAAAAGGAACCAAAACGGCCCCATTGATGATCAGGTAGTTAGCGTACGTAGCAGGCAGTCTGTTGCCTTCATCGTCAAATGCCACGTCGGCCATCGGCAGTGGCATCAGTTCATAAGGCATTCCATTCGAATTGGTCAGGTTTTGCAACTCTGCCTCCATTTTGTTCAACGCCTGGTAGTGCTCGTCGGCGGTATCATCGCATTTCACATACAGTATTTTATTGCCAGGCACGAGCCTCGCCAGTGTGTCAATATGTGAGTCGGTATCGTCGCCTGCCAGGTATCCGTTATTCAGCCAAAGTACTTTTTTAACTCCAAACAACTCTTTCAATTTGTCTTCCACTTCCTGCTTCGATAGATGCGGATTTCTATTTCGAGAAAGCAGGCATTCGGTGGTTGTGAGCAGCGTCCCTTCTCCATCAGATTCAAAAGAGCCTCCTTCGAAAGCCAAACCCGCATGCCGCATGGGCACTTTTCCAAAGATTCCTCTTTCGTGAAGTCGCCCGGAAATCAGGTTGTCCTTGTCGGCGGCAAACTTCAATCCCCAGCCGTTGAAAACGAAATCCAGCAAAACCGGCTTTCCATCCTCTTCAATGCTGATAGCACCATGGTCTCTGGCCCAGGTGTCGTTGGTGGGCAGTTCCACCAGCATCAGATTCGCTGACTCCGAACCGATCTGCTTTCGCACAGCCTCGCTGTCTTTGCATACTACCACCAGCTTTTGTCTTTTCAATATCTCTCTGGCGATGGCAACAAAACATGGCACCACAATATCCATGTCGCCAGCCCAATCGCTCTCTTCATGTGGCCAGGTTAACTGCACCGCACTTTGCGGTTCCCATTCTGCCGGAAGGCGTCTGTTTGTCATGGTGCAAATATAGATTTCTGGAAATTAAATGAAGAAAAAACGAGAAGGGCGAAATAACAAATAGCAAGTATGAAAACTCAGATAAAAACGGAGCGAAGAAGCACGAAACTCCAAAAAGCACTGCACAACCGTGCTTACGATGGCAGGCTCATGTTTGCCATTTGGAGCCTTGGTGCTTGTTTGAAATTTGAATTTTGGCTCTTGGGGTTTCCACTAAATCATGTGCGTGACGTTGGTCAACGTGCCTTCGTACTTCACGGCCTCCACACCAAACTTCCTAAGAAAGTCTATCCCTTCGTCGTTGGGAATACCCTTGTGTTCGGCGTACGACTTGAGGTAAATTACCTTTGAAATTCCCATGGTATAAATAATCCTGGCACACGAAAGACATGGGGAAAGTGTAACGTAAATAGTGGCGCCATCAACCGTTGCTTTGTTTTTCACCGCATAGAGTATGGCATTTTGCTCAGCGTGGATCGCCAATGAGCACCCGCCTTTCGAATCCCGGGGACAGCCTACCTCTGGCCACTCAAGATCGCAGTTGTGCGTGCCTGCCGGCGGGCCATTGTAGCCAATAGAAATGATCCGTGTCTCCTTGGTAAGCACGGCCCCCACATGGCGCTTGATACAATGAGACCGCTTGGCAAGGTTCACTGCCAATTCCATATAAATGTCATCAAATGCGGGTTTTTCCATCAGGATGAGGGGACTTGCCAGGTTTTGAACTTTTACTGGAAGTATTTGGTTTAATTAACACTGATTGAACACCTTACAAAAGTGTAAGGTCAAATCTTTTGGTTTAGGTTAGGTTGTGAAAGGAGGTACTAAGTACCTCCTTTTCATTTTAACCCTTTTGATTCTCAGGCCTTGTAGGTAACTCTGTAAATCACTCCAGCCTTGTCGTCGGATATAAGCAGCGAGCCATCAGGCATTACCTGCACATCTACAGGGCGTCCCCAGGCTTCCTGCTCTGCTTCATCAAGCCAGCCATCTGCAAAAGTCGAGTAGTTAACAGCCTTACCATTTTCCACTTTCACCAGCCCTATTCTGTAGCCAGACTTCTTGCTTCTGTTCCATGAACCGTGCTGCGCTATGAAAATACTGCCCTTGTATTCTGCAGGGAACATGTCTCCATTATAGAATCTAAGACCGAGTGGCGCTACATGAGCACCAAGCTTCTGAGCAGGAGCAACGAAGTCAGAGCAAGGGAATTTTGAACCGAACTCCGGGTCGGAGATGTCCCCTGCGTGACAGTAAGGGTAGCCAAAGTGCATGCCAGCCTCGGTGGCTTTGTTGAGCTCGCAGTCAGGCATATCGTCACCCAGCATGTCCCGGCCATTGTCAGTAAACCACATATTTCCTTCAGCATCCCAGGTCATGCCTACCGTGTTTCTCACACCTCTGGCAAAAATCTCACGACCTGTTCCGTCAGGGTTCATTCGGGTAATGGTGGCGTAAATTTCGTTCTCACTTTCGCAAATATTGCATGGTGCACCGACCGGCACGTACAACTTGCCGTCCGGGCCAAAGGCTATATACTTCCAGCCATGATGCTCGTCGGTTGGGTAGTCGTCATAAACAACAACCGGCTCACCAACAGCTTCAAGATTGGCCTCCACATTTGGGTATTTCAGAAGCCGGCTGATCTCACCAACGTACAAATCGCCATCTTTGAAAGCCACACCATTGGGCGTTTTCAGGCCTGAGGCCACAACAATTGTCTTGTCTGCTTTGCCGTCCTTGTCTGTATCCTGAATAGCGTAGATTTTGTCTCCTCCTCTATTGCCCACGTATATTGTTCCGCTGGGGCTTATCGTCATGGATCTGGCGTGATCTATGCCGCTTGCATAAATAGAAATTTCAAAGCCTGCAGGCAGATTAATCTTACTAAGGCTGTCGCCATCATTGGTCATTACGTCCTCAGCAACCTCCTCTGTTGTGGCAGCCTCCTTATTTGACTCACCGCAAGAAGAAATTGCAACTGACAATACACCTACTGAGAGGTAAAAAGCTAGTCGAATTGGTTTCAATATCATGATTAGAGTTATTTTTTCAATCTGAACACATAGTTAGCCAATTTGGTTGAGAAATAACCTGAAAATTGACAAAAGGTCTTTGCCAAAACTTTCGTTATTCGTCGTAAGGGCTCTAAATTTGCCGAATGATCTCAATCAATAATTTGAATTACAATATTGGCTCAAGAGTGCTGTACGAAGGGGCCAACCTGCACATAAAACCCAAAGACAAAATAGGGCTCATCGGCCTTAACGGAACAGGTAAGTCCACGCTGCTTAAAATGATTGTTGGTGACCTCACTATCGACGGTGGGGACATCAGCCAAAGTAAGGACTGCACCATTGGCTTTCTCAACCAGGATCTCCTCTCCTACCAATCTGCCGAACCCATTTTGGACGTGGCCATGAAAGCTTTCGCAGAAGCTGTCGACATTCACCACAAAATTGACAAGGTGTTGGCTGAAATGGAGGCCAATTATAGCGATGACCTGGTAACCAAACTTACCAAACTTCAGGAGAGATTCGAAGCGCTGGACGGCTACGCTATTCAATCAAAGGCTGAAGAGATATTGGAAGGTATCGGCTTTAGCACTAAAGACCTTACCAGACCCCTGAAGGAGTTCTCTGGTGGATGGAGAATGCGGGTGATGTTAGCAAAGCTGCTGCTTGAAAAGCCTTCGCTCCTCATGCTTGATGAACCTACCAACCACCTTGACCTTCCGTCCATTCAATGGGTAGAAAGCTACCTCAAAACATACGAAGGTGCGGTGATAGTGGTGTCTCACGACAGGCATTTTATCAACAACACGGTAAACACGATCGTGGAGGTAAGCAATGGAAAACTTAACCTTTACGCCGGTAACTACGATTTTTACCTGCAGGAGAAAGAGCTGAGAAATGAGATTCAAAAGAACGCCTTTGAAAACCAGCAGCAAAAGATTAAGCAGACCGAAAAGTTCATTGAACGATTCAAAGCCAAGGCTACCAAAGCCCGCCAGGTGCAAAGCCGTGTGAAAGCACTGGACAGAATGGACAAGATAGACGATGTGCTGGATGAAAACGCCAAAGTCAACTTCAGGTTCAACTTCAATAAGCCCAGCGGGCGCCATGTGATTCAGCTCACAGACGTATCCAAAAGCTACGGCGATCTCGTCATTCTCAAAAATACCAATGCTCATATAGAGCGAGGCGATAAAATCGCTTTGATCGGAGCCAACGGAAAAGGAAAGTCGACTTTGCTGCGCATCATCGCCGGCACCGACAAGGTGAATGGCAAGAGGGAGGAAGGCTACAACGTTATCAAGTCGTTCTACGCACAGCACCAGCTGGAGGCATTGAACATCGAGTACGAGATTCTTGAAGAAATGAAAGCTTCAGGAACAGACAAGACGGAGATGCAGCTGCGAAGTGTGCTGGGTTGTTTTCTTTTCTCCGATGAAGATGTTTTTAAAAAAATAAAGGTACTTTCCGGGGGCGAAAAGTCGAGGGTGGCGCTGGCCAAAACGTTGATTTCTGAGGCCAACTTCCTGCTGCTTGATGAACCTACCAACCACCTCGACATTCAGTCGGTCAACATCCTCATCCAGGCCCTGCAGCAGTATGAGGGAACATTTATTGTTGTATCTCACGACCGCTACTTTGTAACGGAAATCGCCAATAAAATCTGGTATATTGAGAACAACGAAATAAAGGAGTACCCGGGCACCTACGAGGAGTACATGTGGTGGAAAGAAAAGCAAGCGGCAGCAGCCCCCACCGTGCAGCCCCAGGTGAAAAAAGAAGAACCCAAGGCTAAGCCAAAGCCAGCCCCAAGCCAGAGCAATAACTTATCGATGGAGGCTCAGAAAGAGCTAAAAGCCTTGCGCAAAAAACTGGATGGAATAGAAAACGAAATTCTGGAGACTGAGGTAAAGATCGAAGAAGCAGAAAAAGAGCTTGCCTCGCCCGAGGTATTCGAGTCACCCGATGCTCTGGCACAAAGCAATGAAAAATACCAACTGATCAAAGCAGAGCTTGAAAAGCTAAATGATCAATGGGAAGAAACCGGAATAAAAATTGAAGAGTTGGAGAAGCAATTAGCCTGATTCAGCCCTTCACCTTTTTTTCAATTCTGGCCACCTGAGCCTTCAGCTCCTCAAGGAGGTGTTGAAGTTCTACGTTTTCCTCGTGTACAAATTCTTTAAGTTTTCGCTCCTCTTCGTCGATATCGTATTGATGGAGTTCATTCATCGTGTTCACTACAATGGCGATAAAAATATTGAGCGTGGTGTACGTAGCCAGGAGTATAAATGGCACGAAGAACACCCAGGCATTGGGCAGCTGCTCCATCACCGGCCTCGCTATGCCCGAGGCCCAGCTCTCCAGCGTCATTATCTGAAACAGCGTGAACATGGAGGCTCCAAGGTTACCAAACCACTGTGGAAACTGTTCTCCATAAAGGCTGGTGCCTATAACAGCGAAAATGTAAAAGATGATCATTACCAGCACACCTATCCAGCCAATGCTGGGAATCGATTTTAGAAGGGCTTCAATAATGATCCTCAGCTTCGGTACATTCTTCAGTAATCTAAGTGTGCGGAGTATCCTGAGCGTACGGAGAATAGACAAGTTACCGGCTGAGGGGATCAACGCAAGCAGCACGATGGAAAGGTCAAAGATGTTCCACGATTCGCCAAAGAATTTGGCCCGGTAAACCAGCAGCTTTACCAATAGCTCGACAACAAAAATCCCCAAAATGACCTCATCGAGCAGGTAAAGCCAATCTCCTGTGAAGGCCATTATGGTGGGAGATGTTTCAAGCCCAATAGTGATTGAATTCAGTACAATAAGTCCTATGATGAAATACTGAAAACGATCGCTTTCAAGAATCTTCTTTACTTTTTCCACGCAGCAAACTCTTTAATATTCAACATGCACTAAGCGGATGCAAAAGTAATTTCAAAAACTGAATCATGAACGCATTTCTTCTAAAATACATGTTTTGTTAAAGAGAACTTCTTTTTATTTTTCGATCTGAAAAAATCTGATCAAAAATGAAGGCAACTATTATCAACTCCATCTTTCTTGCAGGACTTTTTCTTGGTTGTTCGCAATCACAAACGGTGAGTGACGGTCCCGCATTTGCTGACCTCCCCCCCAGCGCGGTACGAACACCCTACCCTGGCGATGAATCTCTTGTGAAGGTACATGTGCTCGACATCAACGATAAGATAACAGCGGAGGGCGACTACTTGAATGGGCAAAAGGAAGGCAGCTGGACAGAATACTATCCGACTGGAGTGGTAAAAATGGTTACCAGCTATGTGAAAGGCAAAAAACAAGGCCCGCAGGTGATTGTAGATGAAAACGGGCAGGTGACAGAAAAGGCCTATTTTTTCGATGGTCAGCTGCATGGCACCTATGTTAAATACAACAGAAAAAACATAAGGGAAGAACGTACCTATCAGTTCGGTAAGCTAAATGGCATGTTGAGACTCTATCACGACAATGGCAACTTGATGGAGGAGAGCCCCTACGAGAATGGCGTGAGGGAAGGCATTGCGAAATGGTACAATACCGACGGCGAGGTAACAATCGAATACCTGTACAGAAATGGGGAGTGGATCAAAGACGAATGAAATCTTAGAAAGCCATTGATACTCCGAAATATACTCTTCGGATGGTTCTGGCTATGTTTTCGAAGCCGCCTGTTGTTCCCCACCAATTAGGGATACTGGCTTCTGAATAAATATTCTGAATCTTGTACCCGGACTTCAAATACACTGCATTGTTCCGACCGGCGATTTTCAAACCACCTCCAATATGCCACAAAAAGCCACCTCTCACTTTGTCGTAATTTCCCCAGTCGTTCGACCTTGCCCAGCCCAGGCCATAGCCCACGTTTGAGAAATAAAAGGGAGTTACCCGGCTTCGATAAAGGTCGCCTGTGAGGCTTAAAAACACCGGCATGATACGGAAATCGCCTGCCTGCTGGTAGCCAACACCGATGCCCGGCTGCAAAAACCGATTAACTACATAGGCATGGTTTGTTTCAAGGTACAAGTACGGCGAAGCCACATCCCACTGGTTGGCCTTGCCAAAATCGAGACCGAACTCAGCAGAATGCCAAAACATCCCCTTGGTTGGCATTTTCAGAGAGTGAATAATCTTCGTGTTCATCACCCTGCCGGCATCTACTATGAGGGTGTCTCCCGTTGTCCGGAGAAAAACAAAGTCCCCTGCGGCATTGTATTCAAGCACTTTACCCCGCACAACGCCTATTTTTTCTATTCTGGCCTTGTCCTTTACCTGCATCTGTGCCATAAGCTGTGCAGGCGCAAAAAAATAAAAGAGACAGCCCCACAGGAGCCATCCCTTCCGGTTGAAAATGATATTTTTAGTAGTTTGATTACTCATCGGTCAGGCTACAAAGCTAACACAGGTATTGTGCTCAACAGCTCAAGCTTTCCTTCACAGTCATACTCATATTGGTACAGGCCGTCTTCTCCGATCATCATCAGTACACCATTGAGTGGAATGACGTCAAAAGCATGCATATTGGTATAGTTGGCCACCAAATGGTCATCTATGGCTGTCAGATCTGTTTTATCAAAAAGCTTGAGGCCAAACTCCCCTTCGCAGATAAACAGGCACTTTCCATCTACCCCCAGTCCATGTGGGTTTTGCATCGGATAGGTTTGAAACGATTTTGGATTTTTTAAATCTGATATGTCAACAATCTCGAGCTGATTGGTGAACCCCTGACAAGCATTGCCTGACCTTAGCGTCACATATGCGTAGTCGCCTTCTACAACCACAGGGTCGCAGCTTTGAATGTGCTGGTACGTTGAAAGGTGCTCCGGTGCTTCCGGATTTGCATTGTCGTAAATGTGCATGCCGTTATTGGCACCTATAAACAGCTTATCTTCATAGGGAAACAGTGTCTCTATTCCCCAGCCAATGTCTACTCTGGCACCCGACTGTGGGTCATCAAGCTGTGTGATGTCGAATAAATACAACGAACTGGCGTCGATAGTGTAAAGGAAGTCTTCATAAATGGCAAACCTGGCCATTGATCCACCTACACCTGCATCGGCAGAGGTGGTGGCTGGTGCGGCGCCCGAAGTATTAGCGACAAACTTAGTACCTGATGCGAAACCAACCGCAGACTCTGCATCAACGGCATAGTAGATCAGGCCTCCGCCGCCAGTCTGGCAGTCGATTTCACTAACCTCAGCTACGCTGGCCTCTTCGTAGGAAGTAACCACACCGCTCCATGCGTCAAAGTTGAACGGCAGGTTGGCGAACTCCTGAAAAGCACCTTCCACCCGCTTCACCATCTTGACATCATTGACATTTGAGATGTCAAATACCAATAAGTCGATATAGCTGTCAGCGTACAGGTAATTTCCTTTGGCGGCCATATCAAAGTTGCCTGGAATGGTAACAAAAGACAGCTGACGGGGCGAAGATGGGTTCGTGTTGTCAATAATGTGAATGCCCTCACCTACTTCGTTGATAAAAAGGATGCCATCCTTGAAGTAGATTTTTCCGGGCTGGTTAACAGATTGAGGAGTACCAAAAGCTACTGCGCTTCTAATTTCTTCCGTTGTGGTGTATACCGGCTTGAAATAGGTATACGACCTGTCTACTTCACAAGTGTCGGTACAACCGGTCGACAGAAAACCTATGACAATCAATATCACAATTGACACAACCGTGATTCTGAAAATGTCTTTGACTTCGTGGGGGTGAAATTCTGCATTCATCTGAATATATTTTTTTTAAGCGGCCAGATGGAATAGCCACCATCTCCTTGAAAATGAAAATCGCATGTTCGATAAATTTTTTCATGTCCGTTGGCAATGGAATTCGCTATGGCTATTTCATATACTAAAAGAATAGGTGTGCACAAATGACACTGTCATATGCCGATTGGTTGGAAACCTATCTCAGCTCATACCGAACGCCCGCCTGCACTCCCCATAGCCTTGGCGCACTAGCATATCCATCAGTGTTCTTGGTCAGGCTTGTAATCGCCTGGCGGTAATACGGTTCCACAACGACTTTATAGTGACTGTTGATGGCGTAATTAACCTCCAAGCCAAGAGTCCCATTTAAATACACGCTCCGGTAAGGCGATTGGTCTCCAGATTTTGTTCTCACATCCTCAAGGTCTTTGCCTTTTATCACACTCCCGAGCAAAAACTCATTAGAAACACCGGTGTTCAAAACGATCCCGGCCCGCCTGTCCAACAGAATCACGCCGACCTTTACCGGCACAGAAATGAACTCATACGTATTGGTGATTTTCGTTCTTTCTCCATCGTAGGAGTATTGTGAGGATGAAAACACATTCTGAATGTCATCACTCAACAGACTCACCTGATTCAGCGCATAACGCTTATCGTTCGACTCGTCGTTCAACACCAGGTTGGTACTTCCGTTGCTATTGTACCTTCCATATTGAAGCCCCGTATGCAACAGAATTTTCCTGAAAATGCGTTTACCAATGCTTGCTCCAAATGAGAACGTTCCGCCCTGTGCGTTCGACTCATTGTATGTTCTGGAAGAAACAGCTCCAACCAGCCCATTGGCGGCGTTAAAATCATTTGTCTTTAGCTCTCCACTGTTTTCTGCTACAAGAGAGGCTTCGTCGGCGCTGGCAGAAGCAAACAAGTTGCCTCCAGACCGGAAACCATAATTAGGATTAAAAGTACCACTACCAACTCCAAGGCCAGCCAACAAAGGCTGATCTCCCATTTCCTTCTTTTTTCGCTGCATGGGACGTACCACACCATACAAGTGATTCACCTCCAGTTTCGATAAGTTACTGGCCAGCGTTTCGGAACTGAAAATGCCGGTAACAGAAGGGATAGCCACATCAAACATATTTTCTTCAGAGGCTGAAGTCTCGTCTATCGGAGTTAACTCCTGCTTGGCAGCTTCACTACCACTATTACCAACTGTAGCTACCGCCAAAAAGGGCTTAGTATCCTTTTGATAAAAATCAGGCTTATCATCTTCGGTGAGTGTGGAGGTTGTGGAAGCTACTTCATTTTCCATCTTCATATCCCTAAGTTCAGGGCTTTGTGCGGCTTGAGAATTGGCAGCGTTCTCTTTGGTGTTGCCAGCAATCTCATTGTCAACCAGAGAGGAGGTTCCATTGAGCAAAAGTGCCACACCCAAACCAACGGCGACGGTTGTCATGGCGGCAGCTGCCCATCTGTAGTAAAAGATGGCCTTCCTGTACTTTCCTTCTTTTTGAGTGGCAAGCCTTGCTTCTACTCTCTCCCACACCATAGGAGACGGTGGCACGCTGGCTCCGTCAAAAGCCTGTCGCCACTGGCTTTCGAAAAATTCGTTGTTATCTGCGGCTTCCATAATTTGTACTTTCTAATTTCTCAAGTTTCTCCTGTAGCAGCTGCTTTGCTCTGGCATACTGCGACTTGGAGGTTCCCTCGGTAACACCAAGGAGCTCTGCTATTTCATGATGTTTATACCCTTCAATAGCATACAGGTTAAATATTGTCTGACACCCCGACGGAAGATCCTGAATCATTCCCATTAAATCTTCCAGTTGAAGTCCCGCAAGCATGTCGTGATTCGTCGATGGTTGCCGTAACTCAGCCACATCCACCATCGGATACATATAAAGCTTGTTGCGCTGATGATTGAGCGCAGTGTTAATCACGATCCGCTTGATCCAGTAAAATAGCGATGACTCCTTACGGAATGTTTTGATGTGGTTGAATACCTTCACAAATCCTTCCTGCAAAACATCTTCAGCTTCCTGCTGCATTTTGCAGTACCTCAAACAAATGGCATACATCTGCCCACTATACTTTTGGTATAGCTGATATTGCATGTGTCTGTCCTCTTTGGCACATCCCTCTATCAACTCTTCATCAGTAGGCATTCTGCGAGTTATCGGTTTAGGTTTTGACTTTTATGACACCAGGTCTGAAAAAATGGTTGGAATTATGCAGATTTGTAGAAAATGAATTTAGTTGCCGTTCGTTTAGCTATCGATGAAACATCTCAACTACTTCTTACTCCTAGTCATTTTCTGCTTATTTTTCACTGGCTGCCTTCCCCTCGAGCAAGTTGCCAATACCAGCACTTCGGACGCTGTTCTGGAGCTCAGCGACAGATCATACGAAGATAACATCAGGTTGGTTCGCCTTTTTCCAAATTCCGGAAAAACTGAAGATACTATGCAGCCCCCTATCGTGCATATCAGCCAACCTTCAGCGCTCACACTCAAATTTGATGAAATTCTAAGTGACTTCCAGCAATACAACGCCTACATCGTTCACTGCAATTTTAATTGGGAGCGATCGGCCCTTACCGACATGGAGTTTCTCAATGAGTACAACTCCTACCCTGTCAACAACTATCAGTACTCCCAAAGCACCATCGTTCCTTACACGCAATACTCGCTTGAGCTTCCTAGGGTGAAAAAATCCGGAAACTATGTAGTAGTAGTGTATCGGGGAACAAACAAATCAGATATCATATTAAGCAGGCGTTTTATGGTGTTCGAAGGCGGGGCGGATATCCAAATGGAGGTTCGGATTTCGTCGAGTGTTGCAGAAAGAGAAGAAAATCACCAGGTTGAATTCTCTGTTAACTATGGCGGACTAACGTCGACCAATGCTTACAACGACTTTAAGGTAATGGTGCGCCAAAACAGAAGGTGGGACAACGCCATTCTCAACCTGAAACCCACGCTGGTGAGAGAAGACCAGAGCTATATGGAGTACCGAAATTTTACGCTCCAGAACAATTTCAAATCAACAAGAGAATTCAGGTTCTTCGATATCCGATCGCTGAGTTACAACGGTCGCAATGTGGGCAAAATAGAAAAAAGCCAAAATGAAATAAGGGCATTACTTTTGAAAGACGCCTCCCGGTTCAGCGAGCCCTACAGCAGAATGCAGGACCTTGACGGCAACTTTTTCATCGGTTCCACAGAGCCTAACACCAGTGATTTACAGACCGACTATGTGAAGGTGATGTTTTTCCTGGAAACAGAAAAAGTTGAAGCAACCGAAGTGTACGTAATCGGCGGCTTTAACGACTGGCAGAAAACCCCTCAGAACAGGTTGGTCTACGATGATCTCTCGGGCATGTACACCGCATCCTTGTTGCTAAAGCAGGGATTTTACAATTATATGTATTGGGCAAAAGGGAACGACATTGATCCCTACATGTTTGAAGGGTACAACTTCCAGGCTGAAAATGAATACGAAGTGTTCGTTTACTTTAAAACTCCCGGGTCATTTGTAGATCGACTTGTCGGCTACCAGAGCATCATCCACAACGGCCCGAAAAACTGATCAGGTAGTAGTTTCAGCGAACTCATAGGTAACCGCTCTCTTGCTTGGATCGGCATTGGCGATGTCAAGCATACCGAAGCCCTTGTGGCAAAACTGCCCCAACCCACAGGTGAAAATAAACTCCTGAACCACCTTAGGTGCATAAAGGACAAAAGGAAAGGTATAGCCCCTTATTTCGTATTTCAAGTCCTGATCATACAGCGGGTATATCCTGGCGAACTTCTTTTGACTTTCCCTTATTTTATTTAAATAGTCCTCATCAGGAACCAACTGAAACTTACCAATACCTTCAATTTTCTGAGGATCTTCTCCGGCTTGCTCCATCCTTTGAATGGTGGATTCAAAAAGGAGATCAGAGAAGGTGTCTGTTTCTGGTGAAATGAATTTTTTAGCTTCTGCGTCATACAAAGACGGCTGAAGCACTACGATAGGCGAAATGCAAATATACCTTGAGGCATCAGTTATTTCCGGATGATCCTCCAGCTCCACTGCCTCCGGCTCTAGCATTAAGTTGCCAATATCTACCTTAGGAAAGGTAAACAACACCCTGAGGAAGTAGTCGATAAAAGCCTTGTTATTGCTTGCAACAACCAGCGTAACTCTCCGGCTGTAAAAATGCAAACCTTGCCTGCTTATCTTTGTCTGTCCTTTAAGGCCGCTGAAATTGTAAAAAGGGTAGTCGATAAACTCCTTCTGACCTCCTTTTACGAGCATTCCCTTAATAAGCTGAGCTAAAAGATACTGGTGATGGAAGGGAACAAACCCTCCCTTATTCTTAACTTGAAAAACGATACGTACCCTCAATAGCGTAAAAATTATGTAGAAAATAGGCCTGAACAATCAAACTCCATTTTCCTCGTACTTAAAATGTTCATGAGAAAAACAATAAATCCAAAAAATTGTTCATCCCTGGGCATAAAAGAGCTGGTTAAACATTAAATCTGAAGTGCATGATATCACCATCCTGCACTTCGTATTCTTTGCCCTCAATATAAATCTTACCAGCCTCTTTACAAGCATTTTCGGAGCCATATTTCTCGTAGTCGGCCAATTTTATTACCTCTGCCCTGATAAATCCACGTTCAAAGTCGGTATGGATAACGCCAGCCGCTTTAGGCGCCTTCCAACCTTTTTCTATGGTCCATGCCCTTACCTCCTTCACTCCTGCTGTAAAGTACGTAATCAGGTCAAGTATATTGTATGAAGCTTTAATTAGTCTATTCAATCCCGAATCTTTGAGCCCATACTCCTCTAAAAAGAGTGCTCTTTCATCGAGATCTTCCAGCTCGGCTATCTGCGACTCTATAGCGGCACAAAGGATGACCACTTCGGCATTTTCTTCTGCAACAGACGCCTTCAACTTCTCCACCCATTGGTTACCCGCTGGCAACGAACCCTCATCCACATTGGCTACATAAATAACCGGTTTTATGGTGAGCAGCTGCAAATCTGCCACGGCTTCTCTGCCTGCTTCAGGCATATCAAGCACTCTGGCATTCTTGCCAGACTCCAAATGCTTCTTATAAGCCTGCACATATCCCAGCTCAGTCCGTGCCTTGGCGTCACCCGATTTGGCTATTTTCTCAAGACGCTGTATCTTTTTATCAACCGACTCCAAATCCTTCAACTGAAGTTCAGTGTCAATCACCTCTTTGTCTTCCACCGGGTTTACCGTGCCGGACACGTGCACGATGTTGTCGTCTTCGAAGCACCTCACTACATGGATGACTGCATCTACTTCCCGGATGTTGCCAAGAAATTTATTACCCAACCCTTCACCCTTGCTGGCACCCTTCACAAGGCCTGCAATGTCCACAAATTCGATAAAAGTCGGAATGATTTTCTCAGGATGAACCAATTTCTCCAGCACCTGCAGTCTTTCGTCGGGCACAGTGATCACGCCCACATTGGGCTCAATTGTACAAAACGGGTAATTGGCCGCCTCGGCCTTAGCATTCGAAAGAGCATTAAACAGTGTCGACTTGCCTACATTAGGCAGTCCCACAATCCCACATTGCAATCCCATGAAATATGATCAATTGTTACTTTTTGAATATCTGATACCCCTTAAAGCCAGCATAAACCTCAATTGTAGACACTCTTAAGATTGTGTACGTAGGGATGGCTGCTATCATTCCGGGGATACCTGCAATTGTTGCGCCGGCAAAGATAATAACAAATATTTCTAATGGATGGGCTTTTACACTTTTTGAGAAAATGAGCGGCTGCAACAATATGTTGTCGGCAGCTTGCACAATACCAAACACCGACAGAATTTTCACCACTATAATCAAAAGATCCTGAGAAAGGCTAATATCTCCACTAGTTGAAACGCCCACTACTATCCCAAAACTGGCACCCAGCATTGGCCCGAGGTAGGGAATAAGGTTGGCTACCGCTGCAAATACAGCAATCGTCAATGCGTACTTTACCCCTAGTATCGACAAGCCCAAAGACGCAATGCTGAAGATGGAGGCCATCTGGAAAAGCAGCCCAATCAAATAGTTGCTCAGAAGTTTTTCTATCTTAAACATCGCTGCTATAAACACCTCAAAATACTGATTAGGTATCAGAGCAATGATTTGCCTCCTTAAAATCCCGTTCTCCAGCAAAAGAAAGAAGGTGATAAATGACACCGCCAGGAAACCAACCAAAAGCCCTCCGGTCACCGATATCAGGTTATTCAACAGCAACGTAAAGTCAACCTCCGAAAGCAACCCAAAAAGGCTCTCTCTGATCGACTCAAAAAGAAAGCCTTCCTGCTGAACTGTCAGCTTATTCTCAATAAGAAATTGCTCTATACTATTAAAAGGCTGGCTTACGGATGTCAGTACCGAATCGTAGCTTATTTGTGAAAGCACCTTCACCTGTTCGCTGAAAAGTGGGATAAACAGCATCACAAAGAGCGTAACTACGACAATGACTATCGAAAACGAGAAAATGATGGCAATTGGCCTTGGAATTCTGTTGTTAAGAACGTGGATCTGATGGATGGTGTTGGTTAGTGGCCTAAGCAGGGTCGCTAAAACCAATGAGAAGATCAGATAAATAAATATGTTGGAGAAATACCAGCTAATAAACACCAGGACAACCAGCATCAAAAGCAGGTAGAGCAGCATTCGTCTAACCATGTGCCTAAAGTAAAAAAAGAAAGCCCTTGTATACCAAGGGCTCGCAAAATATTGTTTGAAGAATCAGATCAATCCCACTTCAACTCTGAATCATCTTCGGGAATATCTTCGTCGCCCCCTGCTTCCATTTTCACTTCGAACTGTGAAAAATCAACCCCCGGAAGAAGTTCCGTTTTTACATGATTAACCGAGTCGTTCAATGCTTCGATAAACTTATCGAAGTCTTCCTTGTACAAAAATATTTTATGCTTTTCGTAGAAAAACCCATCCTCCTTAAATTTCCTTTTACTCTCGGTAATAGTCAGGTAATAGTCGTTGGATTTTGTGGCTTTGATGTCAAAGAAATAGGTTCGCTTACCTGCCCTTACTTTCTCAGAATACACTTCACCTCTGCTTTTATCCTTATTCTCTTCCACTTGATTCCGGTTTAGGTTTGGTCAAAAATAAAAGTTTATCGGAAATACCCGAATATTTGTTGAATACAATCGTTCAAAATAGAAAATACGCAAAACACTCACCAGGATCATTCAGCCTCTTTGCAATAATGGGATTGAGTAACCCAAACAATATTTATTGGTTATCCGAAAAATAACAAGTTAATTCATGACAATCAATAATTAGAGACATTCACTTAGTCAATGTTATTAATTAATTCAAATGAAGGTTGATTTCAGCAAGGTAAAGGAATACGGTGGGTTAGAATTTTTAGCCCGACAAATGGTAGAGGGCTTCATCACGGGAATGCACAAATCACCCTACCATGGCTTTTCAGTCGAGTTTGCTGAACACCGGCTATATAATACCGGAGAAAGCACCCGCCATATCGACTGGAAGGTGTTTGCCAGAACGGACAGGATATACACCAAGCGATTTGAAGAAGAGACCAACCTGCGCTGCTACATCGTGTTGGATCACTCCTCGTCCATGTACTATCCCGAAAAAACACACGGCAAAATTAAGTTTTCCGCTCTGGCGGCGGCGGCTTTGGCTTATTTGCTTCACAAGCAACGTGATGCCGTCGGTCTTTTCACCTTTGCAGAAGAAATTGAGCTTCAAACACAGGTAAAATCTACGTCCAGCCATATCCAAAAGCTTTTCATTTTGCTCAATGGCCTGCTGGAAAGCACTCCTACCCTCAAAAAAACCAATGTTGCTGAAGTGCTGCATCAGGTAGCAGAAAAAATCCACAAACGTTCGCTCGTCATCATCTTCAGCGACATGTTTCAAAACTACGCCGACCACGAACAAATATTTTCGGCGCTGCAGCATTTGAAACACAACCGGCACGAAGTATTGATGTTTCATGTTACCGACAAGTCGACTGAGATTGATTTCTCTTTCGAGGATCGGCCTTACGAGTTCATGGATTTGGAGGGTGGAGAAAAAATTAAGCTGACGCCTTCACAGGTAAAAGAGTCGTACCACAAGGCTGTGGCAGAGTTTGCCAGCACCCTCAAGCTAAGATGTGGTCAGCTAAAAATAGACCTGGTTGAAGCCGACATTCAGGACGACATCAACAAAATATTGACGGGCTACCTCATTAAAAGGACAAAACTTAACTAGAATGGCACAAAAAAAGCGGCTTATGCCGCTTTCATTCACACATATCTGAATACTATTCGTCGTGTAGCCAGGTCTTCTTAGCGGTAAGCTCTTCCACTGTTTCTCTGTAGTCTGGGTCATCCACACAACAGTCAACCGGACACACCGCAGCACACTGTGGTTCTTCGTGAAATCCAGTGCACTCAGTACACTTTTGAGACACTATATAATAGAACTCATCAGAAAATGGCTGTTGAGCTTCGTTTCCGTCAACTACTGTTCCGTCTTCAAGCTCAACCTGAGTAAGCTTGGTTCCGCCAGCCCAGGTCCACTCCACACCGCCTTCATAGATAGCGGTATTGGGGCATTCTGGCTCGCATGCACCACAGTTGATACACTCATCGGTGATCATTATTGCCATATTGATACTTAATTTTTGATTCTACAATTACCTTTACCAAACAAAAGTAGAAATGGAATGTTTGAGTTCCAATTTATTTTTGCTTTGCAAAATAATCCAAAATGAAGTTAGAGGAAAGAGTAAATGCAATATCCGCCCTGGGCGACTACTTAAAAGAGCTGAATGAGGCTGCGAAAAGTGACCTGTTTCTACGGGCAGCCAATGAAAACCCTTGGTTCACAAAGGAGAGCCTTCACCTTGCCTGGCAGGGCATTCTCAATTTTCTCTCAAAGGAGAAACTAACACAATGGACTTCTTCCTATACATTTACTAACGGCAAACCAAAAAAAGTGGGTCTCGTGATGGCAGGTAACATTCCCATGGTGGGCTTTCACGATCTTTTGTCCGTTATCATTGCCGGGCACAGAGCATTGGTAAAACCCAGTTCTCAGGACAGTGCCCTCATTCGTTTTATTATCGACTCGCTCAACGAGATTCAGCCTGAGCTGGGCAGGCAAGTAGCAGTGGTAGAAAGGCTCAACGACATGGAAGCCGTCATTGCCACCGGCAGCGACAACTCGTCTCGCTATTTCGAATACTACTTCTCGAAGGTGCCCAACATTATCAGGAAAAACAGAACCTCGTGTGCTATCATTTCAGGTGAGGAATCTTTGGAGGATCTGCTGGCGCTCGGCGACGACCTGTTCAGCTACTTTGGCCTTGGCTGCAGAAATGTATCCAAGCTTTATGTGCCTGCAGGTTATGCATTACCTACTCTGCTCGACGCCATTCAACCTTTCAATCAGCTGCTGGAGCACCATAAGTACAGAAACAACTACGATTACCACAAGTCCATTATGCTGGTAAACGGAGAACCCCACCTTGACTCTGGATTCTCCCTTTTCCGGGAAAGCACCGACCTTGTTTCGCCCGTCTCAGTGGTGTATTACGAATGCTATGAAGACGAAGCTGCCTTGTCACAAAAACTAGTGGCTAATGAGGAAAAGATTCAGGCCATCGCTTCCTGGAGAGGGCAATATCCCAGGTCGCTTCCTTTCGGAACATTGCAAAAGCCAGAACTGTGGGACTATGCCGATGGCGTTGACACGCTGAAGTTTCTTTCCGGGTTATAACGGGGACACACGAGTGAACTTTTATCCGGAACTACTACTTGTGATAAAAGGAAAGTACAATAATTTTTATAAATCGTGCCGTTGCCCAAAGTTCCGTTTCTTTTACACACTAATTCAATTAAATTTGATTTTTAAGATATAAACCACAGAAAAATGAGTAAAGATTTCTTTGGAATAGAGAAAGAGCTGAAAACACCTCTAGGCACACACAAATATTACAATTTGAGGGACTTGAGCAAGAAGGACGCAAGAGTATCGAAACTGCCCTACTCTATCCGTATTTTGCTTGAAAACGCCATCCGTAACTACGACGCTTTTGCTGTCACCGAGCAGCACCTGGAAACGCTTTTGAACTGGAAACAAACCCAGGGCAAAAAAGAAATTCCTTACACGCCGGCCAGAGTGCTGATGCAGGACTTCACTGGTGTGCCGGCCGTTGTCGACATAGCCTCTATCAGAGCAGAAGTGGCCCGCAAAGGCAAAGACATCGGGAAAACCAATCCTCTCGTACCAGCTGCCATGGTCATTGACCACTCGGTAATGGTAGAATATTTTGGCACTCAACTGTCGTACGGCAAGAATGTTGACCTCGAATATTCAAGAAATTCAGAAAGATATAAACTCCTTAAATGGAGTCAGAAAGCCTTCGATAACTTCACGGTTGTCCCTCCAGGGATGGGCATTTGCCATCAGGTGAACCTGGAGTATCTGGCAAGTGGAGTGATAGAAAGAGACGGTTATCTTTTCCCTGACACACTGGTAGGTACCGACTCCCACACACCAATGGTGAACGGTATTGGCGTACTCGGCTGGGGTGTTGGTGGCATTGAGGCAGAGGCAGCCATGCTGGGCCAGCCAATTTACATGACCCTTCCCGAAGTAATCGGCTTGAAGATCAGCGGTAAAATGAAAGAAGGCATCACTGCGACAGACCTTGTGCTGACAGTGACTCGCTTGCTTCGTGACTATGGCGTAGTAGAGAAAATCGTTGAGGTATTCGGCCCAGGTCTTGCCAACCTTACTGTTCCCGACCGGGCTACTATCTCTAATATGTCACCTGAGTTCGGCTGCACGGATACGCACTGGCCTGTAGACGACCAGACATTGGCGTACCTGACCAGAACCAACAGGCCTGCCAACCATGTGAGCATGGTGGAAGCCTATTGCAAAGAAAACATGCTTTGGAGAGATAACTCTGAGCAAATTGAATACACCGACGTAATCGAACTGGATCTCGGTAGCATCGAGCCAACTATCTCTGGCCCGAAACGTCCTCAGGACAAAATCTTCCTGAAAGAAGCCAAAGAAAAAGTAATTGGTGTATTGAAAGATTCCCACAAGCGGGAGTATGTGACACCTGATGTCAGAACCGGTGGAAACTGGGCATCTGATGGTGGCTCATTGGCTACTGCTACGCAGACTGGCACAGCATTGCGCTCTGTAACAATGAAATCAGGGTCAATGACCTATGAGCTGAGCGATGCGTCGGTGGTTGTTGCCGCAATTACCTCATGTACCAACACTTCCAACCCAAGCGTAATGATTGGGGCCGGGCTGGTTGCTCAGAAGGCGGTAGAAAAAGGTCTGGACGTTAAGCCATGGGTAAAAACCTCTCTGGCTCCCGGCTCAAGGGTTGTGACGGAATACCTGAAAAAGGCGGAGCTACTCCCCTATCTGGAAGCCCTTAAGTTCCACGTGGTTGGTTACGGTTGCACCACTTGTATTGGTAACTCAGGCGATATGCCTCCTGCTATCCAAAAGGCTGTGATCGACAATGACCTGGTAGTAGCTTCAGTGCTTTCCGGTAACAGAAACTTTGAAGCCCGCATCCACCCGAACATCAAAATGAACTTCCTGGCATCACCCATGCTGGTTGTTGCATTTGCCATTGCTGGAAGGGTTGACTTTGACATGAACAATGAACCACTGGGGCTTGACCCGAATGGTGAGCCTGTTTTCCTGAAGGACATTTGGCCGTCTCAGGCGGAGATCAATGAAATGATGGAAAAAGTGGTTACTCCTGAGGACTACAAGAAAACCTACGACACCGTATTTGATGGTGACGAGGCTTGGCAAAAACTGGATGCCCCTACAGGCAATCTTTACAAATGGGACGAGACGTCGACATATATTCAGGAAGCGCCTTTCTTCAAAAATATTTCAGCAGATGTGCCTGAGCCAACCAATATCAAAGGTGCCAAGGTGCTGCTTCAACTGGGCGACATGGTGACAACCGATCACATCTCACCTGCTGGCAAATTTCAGCCGGAGCACCCCGCTGGCCAATACCTTGTGAAGAATGGTGTTGAGAAGCCTGATTTTAACTCTTACGGCTCACGTCGTGGCAACCACGAGGTGATGATGCGAGGCACTTTTGCCAACGTAAGGATTAAGAACAAACTGGCCAGCAAAGAAGGTGGATGGACAAAATATCATCCAACCGGCGAGGAAATGTACGTGTTTGATGCCTCCATGAAATATCAGGAAGCAGGCACACCATTGGTGGTGATTGGTGGCAAGGAATATGGGTCAGGATCCTCCAGAGACTGGGCTGCAAAAGGAACGACCTTACTTGGCGTAAAAGCGGTTATCGTGGAGAGCTTTGAGCGGATTCACAGATCGAACCTCGTTGGAATGGGCGTTCTTCCTTTGGTATTTGCTAACGGGCAAACGCAAGACACCCTCGGGCTGAAAGGAGATGAGTCGTATGACATCCTTGGCCTTGAAAAGGATTTGACCCCTAACAAGGTAGTGGACGTAATAGCAACGAGACCTGACGGTTCGAAAGTAGAGTTCAAAGCAGAACTAAGGCTGGACTCTAACGTCGATATTGCCTATTGGAAAAACGGCGGTATTTTGAACTATGTACTAAGAAATTTCCTTAAGGATTAAGGATTACGAATTTCAACATTAGTTTTAGCATGAAGCCGGGCTTATAGTCCGGCTTTTTGTTTTGGTGTCGGGCGGTTTTCCTCCATCAACCTGGCCAACTCATGGTCGTGAGGATTTGTGCTTTTTTTGAGTTGCTCAATGATATTCGCATGATCCCTCTCATTCCTGTTTTGGCTCAGCTTGTAGGCAGCTTCCACGTTCTCTATTTTTATCCTGAAGCCTTTGATGCCTCGCAACTCCTTGTCCCGGTAGTCGGCAGTCATATCCTCATATTTTCGTCCTCCGGGGATATTCGATTCGTAGCTGTCCATCAGCTCCTTCACATGCGCCTCCAACTCCGGCCCGGAAAGCAGTGCGGCTGATCCGTAAATATGAACGGCCTGGTAGTTCCAGGTGGGAACATTCTGCTTTTCATACCAGGACGGCGAAATATATCCATGGCTGCCCTGAAAAATGACTAACACCTGATCTACCTCTTCCAGCACTGAACCCAGTTCATTGGCGATGGAAATGTGTCCTAGTAGAAAATAACTACCCTCTCTTTCCTCCAGCCAAAATGGTATGTGACTTGCTAGTGGTATATTTGATTGGCTTGCTACGAGAATCCCGAATGGGTTCGATTTGATGAAGTCCAAGACTTTATCAGCATCAGTCATTTGAAAATAAGGAGCTACATACATATCGCATACTTGATTAATGATGCAAACTAATACGTATGTTACAATTTCTTGACTATTTCTTAACAGGATTTCACACCGCTTTTGTGCTGTTTGTGCTGTTTGGTTGGATACCTGAAGCAACACGGAAAGCTCATTTGATAGCATTAGCCCTCACTATTGCGGCCTGGTTATTTCTCGGCATTTGGTATGGCCTCGGCTATTGCCCCCTTACCGACTGGCACTGGGACATTAAAAAAGAGCTCGGCGAAAAGCACTTACCCAACTCGTTCACTAAGTACATTTTCGATCAGGCAACCGGGTTAAATGCAAACAAACGCATTGTTGACATATTTACTGCCGCCGGACTTATGTTTGGAATCGTTATGGCCGGGGTTAAGTTTTTCCAAAAACGAAAGGTCGAACGTTTGAAACAAAAAAGGGAAGGCTAACGCCTTCCCAAAAAAATTCTTTACCCAGCTAAAAAAGTATGGAGTAAATGTAATTAATTCTTTCCTAAATGCAAAAAGCTTCTACTTTTTCAACTTGTCTCCCATCTTCACAGTTAGCCCAATCCCGAAAAGCTGTTTGAATTGCACCCTTGGCCCAGCCCCTGTTTGCACACCCGCCTCGTCGAATTGAGCAATTTTTATATCATCATCATAAATCAGCTGAGTAATAAAGCTTGTGCTTAGCCACTCGTTTACCTTCAGTATGATGATATTTTCCCAGTTCACATCGATGTTTTGAGGGTTGTTCAAGTAGTTGGAAAACATTTCCAGCCTCGATTCGACGTTAACATTGGAAACAACCTCTTTTTTGTAGTTCACTTTCAAAAAACTACCAAGTTCAGCTCTCGCCTTCTTCCCAGGGGTTAAAACAGTGACACCATCAGTATCAAAAACAGCTCCTTCTACACCAAAGGCACCTGCATTGGCCAATCTATCATCGTTTACAAAGGTGAACTTGCCAGTAACAGGTGCAAAATTGACCGAGAAACTGGGATTCACCTTAATATCAACACCAGTAGCCACCAAAGCGTAGCCTGGAGCCATAAACTTCGAAATATACTCTTCATCTCCAGGGGCGGAAAATCCCGGCGCAAATTGAGTTCTAAAATCAATCAATGAAGAGAAGTACAGCCTGCCGTCTTTTGCCTGCGACATCTTTCTACCAAACTTACTGACAATGTTTATCTTGTCGTTTGTCTTTTGAAAATCGGCATCTCCTTGTTTAATAAGACCGTAGCCCAACTCGAGGTAGTTCTCCCAGGAGTTCCTGTCCTTGGCATAATTGGCGAATGTGGTCATATAGCCGCCAAGTGATATAGAATTCTGACCACCAGCAGCCCAGTTAGTAAGGCTTACCTGGGTAAAAGAAGCGGTTCCAAGGAACCCTTTCCTCCAGTAAGTAGTGTCGGCTGGTGTTGCGTCCTGCGCAATAGTCGATCCCAGAACCGCAAAAAACAATAACATTAGAATTAGACTTTTCTTCATAACAAATTTTTAATAGCGTTTAACAGTTGATCCAAAAACATTCCAAAGCCTGATCGAAAAGTCACAAATATCTGGCTTTCAATTATAAGAATTAACCTTCGCATCATTTTCTTTCAAAATTCGCCGCAGAATCTTACCAACATTAGATTTGGGAAGTTCTTTCACAAACTCTACATGCTTCGGTACTTTGTAGCGTGTCAGGCCCTCCCTGCAAAAGCTTATGAGCTCTTCTTCAGTAAGACTTTGATCCTTTTTTACTACAAAGACTTTTACAGCCTCGTTCGATTTTGGATCGGGCACCCCAATAGCACCTACCTCAAGAACCTTCGGGTGGCTGGCTACTGTGTCTTCAACTTCATTCGGATAGACATTGAAGCCAGAAACGAGAATCATTTCTTTCTTCCGATCAACAATTTTCACAAAACCATCCTTGTCGATAATCCCTATGTCGCCGGTTTTGAACCAACCATCAACAAACACTTTCGCCGTTTCGTCGGGTCTCTCCCAATAGCCACTCATTACTTGTGGGCCCTTTGCACATATTTCTCCAGGCTGACCAACAGGCACCTCTTTTCCATCGTCGTCCAGCAGCACTATTTGCGTACTTGGAACTGGCAAGCCTATAAACCCATTTCTATGAGTGCCATCAAGTGGGTTGCAAGCAAGTACCGGCGAGGTTTCGCTCAATCCATATCCTTCTACCAGAGGGCACCCGGTCACTTCCCTCCATCTTTCAGCCACTGCCTTTTGCACGGCCATGCCACCGCCAATCGCTCCCTTAAGTTTACTAAAGTCCAGCGTTTTGAAACTCTCCTGATTAAGCAAGCCGTTGAACAGCGTATTAACGCCAGTAATAATGCTAAACGGGTTCTTTTTCATGTCGGCACAAAAAGCTTTCATGTCTCTCGGGTTTGTTATGAGCACATTTTTTGCTCCCACATGAAACATCAGCAGGCCATTCACCGCCAAGGCGAAAATATGATAAAGCGGTAGTGCGGTGATGACCACCACCTCCTCGCCTTCCACGAAAATCGGCTGAAACCACTGCGTCGTCTGCAAGGTATGCGCAACCATGTTACGATGCGACAATGTGGCTCCCTTGGACACACCTGTGGTACCTCCTGTGTATTGCAGAAACGCCACGTCTTCTCCCCTGATCTCCGGCTTATCAAATTGAAGACTGGCACCTTCCTTCATAGCTTGTTTTAAACTGATGGCTCCGGGGATACTAAAGGACGGCACCATCTTCTTTATACGCTTCACTACGAAGTTTACGATGGGCCCTTTTATACCCTTTAAGAAGTCACCCAACTCAGTAACAATGACATGCTTTATATCGGTGTTGGCTATTATTTTTTCGAGGTTAAACGCAAAATTGGCAACAATCACAATGGCCTTGGCGCCCGAGTCCTTGAATTGGTGTTCCATTTCCTTGTGTGTATACAACGGATTGGTGTTAACCACCACAAGCCCAGCCTTGATGGCTCCAAACATGACGATGGGGTACTGCAGGCAGTTTGGCATTTGGATGGCTATGCGGTCTCCTTTTTTCAGACCCAATTTTTTCTGCAGATAGGCAGCAAACTGTGTCGACTTCTCATCCACCTCCCTGTAGGTAAAGCCTTTGTCCATGTTGAGAAACGCAGTCTGATCTGCATATTTCTTCATGGCCTCTCCGAGCAGTTCAATCAATGATGTATACTCATCGGGGTTAATTTCTTTGGCAACACCAGCGGGGTAGTGTTTTAACCAGGGATAATCTTTCATAGTTCTGATATCGTTTAAGTAGAGCTGCCAATATGACTATCGCTAAGGCATATTGTTTATTCATCCGATATAAGCTATTAACGGCAAAAAATCAAATGATTAAGTCTTGTTGCGAGAGGCCTGCGGTGTGAAAGTCAATAAATGAAAATAAAAAAAACCGGTAGAACGAAATTCATACCGGTTTCCAAATAAACAACATTAACCCAAAAATGATGGCTGTAGGAGAAGGATTCGAACCTCCACGGAGCAGTTAGGTCCACACGAGCTCTATGTGGACTTTATTCCTTATCCCCACCCCCGAGACAGGAGGGCATGGCTGCCAATTTCATCACCCTACATTGTGATATGCAAGTCAATTCATCTAATTGACTGCAACAAAATTAACAAGAGTTTGATTTTATTAAAATATTTTTAATAAATTTGATAAAAAAATGTACAACACATAATTTCGAACCTCTCATAATAGTAGATTATTAAATCAGGGTAGTTAAAATGAGTAAAAATTACGAAATTGATAATGTAGACTTGAAGATTCTGAACCTATTGATGGAAGATGCCAAGATTCCATACACTGAAATTGCCAAAAAGGTGTTCGTTTCGGGGGGTACAGTTCACGTGAGAATGAAAAAACTTGAAGAAATGGGCGTCGTTCAGGGCACCACTCTCAAGTTAGACTATTCCAAACTCGGGTACGATATTACGTGCTTTATCGGTATTTACCTGCAAAAAAGCTCTCTATATGATGAGGTCGTTGAGCGCTTGAGAGAAATTCCCGAAATTGTAACCGTCAACTACACCACCGGTAACTATAGTATCTTCGTCAAGCTTCACTGCAGAGACACCAAACATCTGAGAGAAGTGCTTCATGACAAGATTCAAAAGGTGGAAGGAATTGAAAGGACGGAAACCCTGATTAGTCTCGAAGAAAGCCTGAGCCGCCATATCAGTTTTTAGTACCTATTTCAGAAACTATTTAGCCCGATAAAGGTTTTACTATGAGTGCCATAGTTTTAAAACCTTTATCGGGTTTAATTTTCATGCCCCTTTTGCGAAAAAAATGACTCCTCAAGTCTTGGGGTAGTAATTTATGTTGTACATTTGCTTTAATTATAATCAGTCTAAATAAGTAGAGGATGAGTAAGGACAACCAAATACTGGAAGAGCTCACCAAATCAGATTATAAATACGGATTTCACTCCGATATTGAAACTGAGTCGGCACCCAAAGGTCTTAATGAAGATATTGTCAGGTTTATTTCTGCAAAAAAAGAAGAGCCTGAATGGATGCTGGAATGGAGACTTTCAGCTTACCGTCACTGGTTGACTTTAAAAGAGCCAACCTGGCAAAATGTTACTTTCCCGGAAATTAATTATCAGGACATCATTTTTTATGCTGCTCCGAAGCAAAAGATATCGCCTAAGAGCCTCGACGAAGTAGACCCAGAGTTGAGGGCTACCTTTGAGAAGCTTGGTATTTCGTTTGACGAGCAGAAAAGACTTACAGGTGTGGCAGTTGATGCCGTGCTGGACAGCGTTTCGGTGGCTACCACTTTCAAAAGTAAACTTGGCGAACTGGGCATTATCTTTTGTTCTTTCTCAGAAGCGGTGAGAGAACACCCCGAACTAGTTAAAAAGTATATCGGGTCAGTAGTGCCAGTCAACGACAACTATTTCTCCGCCCTTAACTCTGCGGTGTTTTCCGATGGTTCTTTCTGCTACATACCTAAAGGTGTGCGTTGCCCAATGGAGCTTTCGACCTACTTCCGGATCAATGCCATGAACACAGGGCAGTTTGAACGGACGCTGATTGTAGCAGAAGAAGGATCCTATGTCAGCTACCTGGAGGGCTGTACTGCTCCTATGAGAGATGAGAATCAGCTTCATGCGGCCGTTGTTGAGATTTTTGCTGCCAAAGATGCTGAGGTGAAGTACTCGACCGTGCAAAACTGGTACCCAGGAAGCAAAGAAGGCAAAGGCGGCATTTACAACTTTGTTACCAAGCGTGGCCTTTGCTCTGGCGACGGTTCGAAAATATCATGGACACAGGTAGAAACCGGGTCTGCGGTGACGTGGAAATACCCTAGCTGTATCCTGAAAGGGGACAACTCCATTGGAGAGTTCTATTCAGTGGCTGTTACCAACAACTATCAGCAGGCTGACACTGGCACCAAAATGATCCATATTGGTAAAAATACCCGTTCAAGGATCGTTTCGAAGGGTATTTCTGCAGGCAAAAGCCAAAACAGCTACCGTGGACAGGTGAAGGTAATGAAACGTGCCGAAGGTGCGAGAAATTACTCTCAATGTGACTCATTGCTACTTGGCGACAAATGCGGAGCACATACGTTCCCTTATATCGACGTGGAGAATCCACTGGCAATTGTAGAGCACGAAGCTACGACGTCGAAAATCGGAGAAGACCAGATTTTCTACTGCAACCAGAGAGGAATAGCCACAGAGGATGCAGTGGCGCTTATCGTAAATGGCTTCGCAAAAGAGGTGATGAATCAACTGCCTATGGAATTTGCTGTTGAGGCTCAGAAACTTTTGGCTATATCCCTCGAAGGCAGCGTGGGCTAAGCAGAAACTCAGCAGACGAAAATTATGTTTTTATACGCCTGAAAATAAGGTCGGGCAAAAGTGAAAAAGAAAAGTAATTGACAATGTTAAAGATAAAGAACCTTAAAGCTTCGGTAGAAGGAAAGATGATCCTCAACGGAATTAACCTGGAAGTAAAGCCAGGAGAAGTTCATGCTATTATGGGTCCGAATGGTTCAGGAAAAAGTACGCTGGCTTCTGTTTTGGCCGGTCGGGAAGACTATCAAATTGAAGGTGGAGAAGTAGAATATATTGGCAAAGATCTTTTGGATCTTTCTCCAGAGGAAAGAGCCAGGGAAGGTGTTTTTCTTGCCTTCCAGTATCCCGTAGAAATACCTGGTGTAAGCACGACCAATTTTCTTAAAGCCGCTCTTAATCAAGTAAGAGAGCACCACGGCAAGCCAACACTGGACGCTGTTTCGTTTCTTAAATTGATGAAAGAAAAAATGGCACTGGTGGAGATCGACCAGGCTTTGCTTAGCAGGTCGTTGAACGAAGGCTTTTCTGGTGGAGAAAAGAAAAGAAATGAGATTTTCCAAATGGCAATGCTCGAACCGAAGTTGGCCATTCTGGACGAAACGGATAGTGGGCTTGATATTGACGCTTTGCGAATTGTGGCCAATGGCGTCAACAAACTCAAGACAAGAGACAACGCCACTATTCTGATTACACACTATCAAAGACTGCTCGACTACATAGTGCCTGATTTTGTGCATGTTCTCTACAAGGGACGCATTATCAAGTCGGGAGATAAGAGCCTGGCCTTACAACTCGAAGAAAAAGGGTACGACTGGATCAAAGAAGAAGCTGACATAGTTTCTGCTTAGTTCTTTTAACCTGAAAATTCGAAAGTAATGACAACCCCAAACGAATACATAAACACCGTCGGCAAGGCATTCGAAATGTTTGAAGCCAGCTTAAATGGCAGCAAATCAACTTTCTTGCACGAGCTAAGAAAAGAGTCTCTGGCCGCTGTTCTCAAATCGGGACTACCCGGGCCAAAGCATGAAGAGTATCGCTACACCAACTTTGGCAAGGCACTTGAAAAGAACATAGCTTACCAGGGCATTGTAGCCGAAACTGCCGCCGCCAGCTCCCCCACCCCTCTTGACAGTTTTGAGGGCTATAAGCTTTACTTCGTCAATGGTAAGCTGGATGCTTCCCGTTCAGATTTGGGAGATTTAAGCGAAAAAGTTACTGTTACCTCTCTTGCATCGGCTGTTAAAGAACAAGGCGATCTAAAAGAATACCTGGGCAGCATTGTTAAGTCGTGGCCGGATGCTTTCTCGCACCTCAACACGGCATTTGCAAAAGAAGGTATTTTTATTAGAGTAAAGAAAAACACTGTTCTGGATAAGCCGCTGTATATCATTCATTCAAATGACACATCGGCTACTGAGATGCTTGCGCACTACAGAAATCTGGCGATTGTAGAAGAGGGGGCTCAACTGAAGGTGATAGAAGCTAATTTCTCCACCGGAGCGAATACTTCATATACAAACACCGTTTTGGAGGTTTTCTGCAAAAAAAATGCTTCCGTAGAATGGAGTAAGCTCCAGCTCGAAAACGAAACTGCACTGCGGATTGACAATTCGCTGGTATATCAGGAAAGAGATTCCAAGTGTATAATCAATACCGTCACGCTAAGTGGGCAGATGGTGAGAAACAACCTTTACATTGCCCTGGATGATGAAAACACTGAGGCACACATGTACGGATTGTACCTGATAGACGGGAAAACGCATGTAGACAACCACACTTCTGTTGACCATAGAAAGCCTAATTCATTCTCCAATGAGTTGTACAAAGGCATCATGGACGATCAGTCGCACGGTGTTTTTAACGGAAAAATATTTGTTCGTCAGGATGCGCAAAAAACCAATGCCTTCCAGCAAAACAACAACATCCTGCTCAGCCCCAACGCTGTGATCAATACCAAACCGCAGCTCGAAATATGGGCAGATGATGTGAAGTGCTCACACGGTTGTACCACAGGCCAGCTGGATAACGAACAGTTGTTCTACCTCAGGGCCCGTGGAATTTCAGAAGATAAAGCCAAGGCGATGCTTCTGCACGCATTTGCAGGTGACGTGATTGCGAACATATCCGTAGAGCCTGTCAGAGAATACCTCGAGCAATTAATTACCGACAAAATAGAAAATTAGTCATGGGCAGCCCAGCTTCAACAATAGATTGGTCATTGGACATTCAATCAATACGGAAGCAATTTCCAGTGCTACACCAGGAAGTGAATGGCAAACCTTTGATCTATTTCGACAACGCTGCAACAAATCAGAAGCCTTCCTCCGTCATTAAAGCGCTGGATCACTACTATGAAACAGACAACGCCAATATCCACAGAGGTGTTCATACGTTAGCTGAAAGAGCTACAGCTGATTTCGAGGAGACCAGAAAGAAGGCTGCCGCTTTTCTCAACACTAAAGAAGTAGAAGAGGTTATTTTCACCAAAGGCACCACAGAGAGCATCAATCTTGTGGCTTCGACCTGGGGCAGAAAATTTATCGACAAGGGTGACGAAATCATCATCAGCACCCTGGAGCACCATTCCAATATTGTGCCCTGGCAAATGCTTTGTGAGGAGAAAGGTGCCATTCTGAGGGTGATTCCAATCAACCCAAAAGGAGAAGTCATCATTGATGAGTTCAAAAAACTACTATCAGCTAAAACTAAGCTCGTTTCGGTTGTATTTGCCTCGAATGCCCTGGGCACTATAAATCCGGTAGCTGAAATAATCAGCCTGGCGCATCAACATGGGGCAGTTGTTTTGTTGGATGGAGCACAGGCCTCAGCCCACCTTGAAGTGGATGTACAAAAACTCGATGTGGACTTCTTCGCACTTTCTGCGCACAAAATGTATGGCCCAACGGGCGTGGGAATTCTCTATGGCAAGCGAAGTTTGCTGGAAGCAATGCCACCCTATCAGGGCGGCGGGGAAATGATAAGCGAAGTAACCTTTGAAAAGACCACCTACAACGCCATTCCTTACAAGTTTGAAGCCGGCACGCCCAACATCGCCGATGTCGTTGCCTTTGGGGCAGCTATCGACTTTGTGAATGAGCATGGAAAGGATCGGATTGCAGCGCATGAGGAAGAACTATTGCACTACGCCACGGCAAAGCTTGAAAGCATCCCAGGAGTGAGTATAGTTGGGCAGGCAGCAGACAAAGTCAGTGTGGTGTCTTTCCTGGTCAACGGTTACCACCCGCTTGATGTGGGAATGTATTTGGACGCAAGAGGTATAGCAGTCCGCACGGGACACCATTGTACGCAACCTCTGATGAAACATTTAGGGATTGAAGGAACGGTTAGGGCCTCCTTTTCTGTTTACAATACCAAAGAGGAAATTGACCGGCTGGCGGAAGCGGTTACCCTGCTTGCCGGTAGAAAAAATTGAAATGACGGAGTCGATAAAAAGCATTCAGGAAGAAATTATCTCCGAATTTGATATACTTGGAGATGACCGTGAAAGCAAGATATTCTACATTATGGAGTTGGGCGCTACGCTTCCAGCAATGGATGAAAGCGAAAAAGTAGATCACAATATTATCAAGGGCTGTCAATCAAAAGTATGGCTAACAGCAGAACTGGTAGGCGAAGTAATAAAGTTCAGTGCAGATAGCAATACTGAAGTGACGAAGGGGCTTATCAGCTTATTGATCCGGGTACTGTCGGGCCAAAAGCCACAGGACATTATGCAAGCCGAACTCTTCTTTATAGAAAAGATAGGCATGGGACAGTTGATAGGCTCGCAAAGGTCGAACGGACTTTCGTCGATGATCAAGCAAATGAAGTTATATGCACTGGCCTTTCAGACTAAGTTGGCCGGAACAAACACATAGACAAAAACGCTGAGAACTATGGAAAATCAAAATCAGCAAGAAGCAGATTTGAAGGAAAAGGTGATTGCTGCCATCAAAACGGTGTATGACCCGGAAATTCCTGTGGACGTATATGAGTTGGGTCTGATCTACGAGATCAGTATATTTCCCGTCAACAACGTTTTTGTGTCTATGACATTGACATCCCCCAGCTGTCCTTCAGCCGAGGCCATTCCCAGTGAGGTGAAGGCCAAAATTGAAGAGGTAGAGGGAGTAAACGACGTGGAGGTTGAGCTTACGTTCGACCCGCCATTTACGCAAGATATGATGAGTGAGGCCGCCAAATTGGAACTAGGCTTCATGTAAATTAGTTTATTCATCCAGCGGCCGTTTAAGCCGTCATTCAGAAATAAATAGAACTTTAAAAAGATAAGGAAATGTATCCCGAACCACTAGTTGCCCCCATGAGGACAGACCTTACCAGTGCAGGATTCACTGAGTTAAGAACTTCCGAAGATGTTGAAAATCATCTTGAAGACCACAAAGGTACTTCGCTAATTGTTATCAACTCGGTGTGTGGATGTGCGGCTGGAGCAGCCCGTCCCGGAGTGAAGATGGCGTTAGCCAATAGCGCTAAGAAGCCGAACTTTTTAGGAACGGTGTTCGCAGGTGTAGATAAAGAGGCTACTCAGACTGCCAGGGAATATACCTTGCCTTATCCTCCTTCATCTCCGTCAATCGCACTTTTTAAAGACGGTGAATTGGTTCACTTCGTAGAAAGACACCACATTGAGGGCCGCAATGCTCAAATGATTGCAGCTCATTTGGTTGATGTTTTTGAAGAATATTGCTGAGATTTCAAGAGAAAGAATAGAAAACCACAGTAAAAGCTGGCTCAAAGGCCAGCTTTTTATTTTGTCAGTTTCACAGAAACGGTCGATGTGGTCATCAGGTACCGCACCCTGCCCTGCCAGTGAAAGGAAGCCAGTGCCCTCACTTCATAGTCATTTGGAAGTATATAAGTGTGGCTCACTTCATCACCACAAGCAAAGTAACCGTCCCCAAAGTCCCAATAGAACTCGGTATTGGCCGGATATGCTCCCGCCAAGTGAGATTTGAATCTGGAAGGTTCATTGATAACACCCGACACTTCTTCGTCGAGTTTGAGCTCCAGAAACTCATTCAGTTCATACTCGTGATCAATTTCATATATTGTTCGGCTGGTGGAGGCCTCCAAAATTGAAAGCTTTATATCATAGGTGCCATGAGTATCATAACAATGACTGACTGATCGTCCTTCTCCACTAAAAGTGTCGCCAAAGTCCCAGCGATATTTTACTTCCCCATTATTACTCTCAGACTGGTATTCCAAATCGACACAGAGATTGCACGTAAGCTTGTGCGAAAATGCGTTTTCGTTGGTGAAGATTTTCTCGGCAAAACAGATATCCTCACCAGTCAATTCGGAGTATAACTCCTCCGAGGTGGTAACAAATGAGTAAATATCCTGATTTCCCTGCTCGTTGCCAGAGACGAAGTATATCTTTTCCCCAATTGGTGGCAGGCTAAAGTGCTTGTTGTCATGCCGGTCATTAAATTGATTACCCAGGTTCTTCGGTCCCGACCATTCGTTCCAATTGTCTCCTTGTTTAACTGAATAAAAGATATCGAGGCCGCCGTAGCCCTCCTGCCCGTCAGAGGAATAGAAAAGGAACCGACCGTCTGGCGAAAACGATGGAGAGGTATCTTCTCCTGGGGTATTCAAGACCCCAAGATTGGTAGGCGCATCCCATGCCTTTTTACTTACTCTGTGGCTGATATAAATATCCCTCCCGCCTCTTGAATCGTCCATTTCTGCGGAAATTAGCATGTGCTTTCCGTCCTCAGAGACAAAAAAGTCAGCATATCCGGACTTATTCTTGAAACCTTTTATTGTAAAATTAACGGGTGTAGTCCACTTACCATTGCGAAGCTCAGAATAGGAAAGTCCCTCGCCTGAAATCTCTCCATTCTCGTAGGTATTACCCAAAATCAAATTAACGACTCCCTCTTCGACCGTAATGGAGGTGACAAAATTAGGGCCTCTGTTGTTCAAGGGCGGCGGGAGGCGCTCAACTTTTGTCCAGTTATGCGTCTTTGGATCCCAGGTTGCAGTCCAAATATCCTCGGCGTCTTTGGTACCTCCTACATTGTCGGGGTGGTTGCTTCTGCTAAAAAAAAGTCGTCCTTCACCCGGCTCCACCAGGGGACCATGCTCATCATAAATACTATTGACTCCGTATTCGTTATTCTTCTGAACCGAAGCAATATTTCTTTTGTCCACCTTCCCAAGAGGAGATCCGTCCGAAACGTGGTGTTTTGCACTTACCTTAGAGTCGGAGAAAATTATCTTATTTTGGGCCTGCCCAAAAAAAACTACAGAAGCTAGAATTACGGTAAGAAAAACTCTTTTTTTAGCGAAAAAGAAATTTACCAGCCCCAACCACTTAACTAAAGAGAACCCGAAATGGCTTTTTGAAATACAATTTTTTCGCATTTATTTCAACTATTTGGTCAGTGTTTTGAAATCAGAGATTCAAAGCCATGTTTCAATCTACGATTTACTCAAAAAAATCATTATTACCCATACAAAATTGGATTAAACCAATGAATGGGGCAAAAAATCATTGACAAAAAATCAAAACGAAAGCTTTGGCAGGTTCTGACAATTTCACATTCAAATTCCAAAAATTTATGAATGAAGCAGTCTGTCGTTAATTACCTTACAATGTGTAATGATCCACAAGCGATCAGCGATCATAATACTATTAAATCCAGTTTAGGTCGACTGCAGGAGAAGAAACCCATAGTGATTAAAAAGAGAACTTCTCCTTGAATTCAAGCAGCTCCTGCCTCAGGCTTTCCGGATGAGGCATGTTGATATAATCTGCGAGCAGTGTCTCAGGGCTCACTTTCAATTCCATAAGGCTGATGTGCTGGTTAATGAAGGTGTACTCAAGTTCGGGAAACATCTCCTTCATGGCATCCACTATGTCCAGAATGGGCAAGTTCTTATCAACAACATTGTAGATTCCGGACGGCACTTGCTTCAACAAAGTCTCCTTGATAATCTCAGCTACGTGCGTCACGTGTATAAAAGCCCTGGCTTGTTTGCCATTGCCAAAAATCTGGATTCGATTGCCGAAGTTGGCATCAAACATAAACCGGTTGATGACGGCATCGAACCTCATACTCTTATTGTAGCCGTATACATTGCCACACCGTAGTATAACCGCATCCTTATTTGTTCCCAATCGAACGACATGTTCCTCTCCCCTATGCTTCGAAATACCATAAAACGTAGACGGATCAGTGTCGGCTCTTTCGGTGGCAAGATCCTCACTGGCGCCATAAACAGCGGTGCTGCTGGTGTATATGAGTTTCTTTACATTATCCAGCTCTTCAACTGCATACACCAACTCTGCGGTTCCCCAGTGGTTTACCTGCTCGTAAAAGTGTGAGTCGGTGTTGGCAAATGGTGTGGTTACCCTGGCTGCCAAATGAATCACTGCATCCACTTCCTTCAGGTGCTTCCTAAGGGTTCTACTGTCGAGCAACTCAGCCGAGACCAGCTTTATCCTTTCGTGACCAGGGTACTTTTGGCCAAAGAAAAAATTGAAATTGCCCTTGCTCATGTTGTCATACACAATGATTTTCTCAACCTCTGGCTGTTGGCACAAATTCCCTACCACCTGGGTTCCAATATACCCGGCTCCTCCTGTAATTAATACTCGCATCTATTTACTGATTAGGTCAGTATGTAAACCACATTCTGTTTTTTTCATCCCAAACCATCTGGCTTCACGTTCCTGCATTTCAGGATCCATTTTACGGGTACATGGCTCACAGCCGATACTCATATAGCCTTTGGCGTCCATGGGATGCCTCGGCAAATTGTGCTCCCTGATGTATTGAAAAATCATCTTTGCATTCCAGTCCAGCATCGGATGGAACCGAAACGTATTATGCGGCGCAGGTTGCTCCACTTTCATAGCTGCCCTTACAGCACTTTGGTCAGCTCTTACGCCATTGATCCAAATGTCGTGCTCTTGAAGCAAAGCATCGGTTGGTTGCGTTTTATTGATGTAGCAGCAGTAGTCTGGGTCACTCGTAAATAACAGCTTGCCGTCATTACCTACCTGCATGTTTCTTGGCATACTCGATTTTACATCGAGCACTTTTATTCCGAACTCTTTAGCCACCTGATCCTTAAAAGCTATTGTATCTGGAAAAAGGTAGCCGGTATTGATAAAATAGACGGGGATCGAGTTATCTATTCTGCTCAGCATGTGCAGCATTACCAGGCTGTGCGTTTGAAAAGAAGAGGTTGTAAACAACTTCTTCCCGTCAGCCTTATACTCTTTAATTTTCGTTTCTAGCTCTTGAAAAGTCACTTCCTTATAGTTTAAAAAGTGAAACCCCCATTTCCGGTGAAAAATTCCGAAAGCGTATGAGAAAGCAAGATTAACACAAAAAATGTTTGGATAGAAGAAAATTCAGAGCCAATCCCTGGAAAGTTTTTCAGCCGCAATGATGCCACTCAACACTGTCCCCGGAATCCCCTGCCCAGGGTAAGACGTGTCACCACACAGGTAGGCTCCTTTTGGGCCAAGTCGAGCGTTGAGCATTTGCCATGGCCGGATTTTCATGTATTGCGGGTAGCCCCCCACGAACCCCCATTTTCTTCCTGTCCACTTTTCCCACGCCTTTGGCCCCGAGTTGTGTTTGTAAACGATGTCCTTTCGATCCAAAAAACCATGGTGCTCAAGGGTATCGATGATTTCCTTTTCCAAAATATCACTGGCAATTTCAGTGCCTTCGGGGTGCGGAATGTGCGTTGTGACCGACGCTACCATCAGGCCTTCCACATCCGAACGGGTTGGGTCAAGCGGGTGGCTTAAGCTTAAAAAAATGCTTTTGGATTTTATCCCACTTAACGGTGCGTGCAGGTGAATCTGGTAGTGAATGGCATCGAAGTGTTTCCTGGGCCTGAAACCTATGCTAAGCTGAAAGGCACTATTTAGCGTCTTTGATGGCATGTCCTTTACTCCATTTCGCTGAATTTGGGGAAATACTTCCCGGAGATTATTGATTGGAACAGCCCCGATTACATAATTCGACTCAAAAGTACCCTTTGAAGTGTCAATGACATATCTCTCACCGTTTGTTGCTATCTTCTCCGCCCGACACTTCAAAGCAACTACTCCTCCCTTGCCTTCAATATAGTCTACCAAGGGGTTAATAAGATTGATCATGCCTCCATCCAGATAGTAATTGCCATAGTTAGTGTAGCAAAGGGCTGTTGCTCCAAACAATACATTTACTTCCTCCATCCGATTTTGAGCGGTAATGAGCAACTGTTCATTAACGAATGCAACAAATCGCTCATTTTGGTCAAGCCCATGCTTTTGCAGAAGCTCGGCCATAGATGAGAAGCTCCATCTCGCATAGCTAAAATCAGTTATGCGTGCTCTGTAAGCCAATTTTACCAGATCAGAAAAGGATGAAGGAGGAAACTCCCTGAATCGAAGTGAGGCATCCCACACAAACCGGCTGACATCGTAACAAAACTCCCAAAATGGGCGTTGGCCTTTGCTTCCAAAAATCCGCTCGGCCTCCGTTATCCAATCTTCAATAGCTTCATAGCGGTTAATGATTGTTCCATCTGCCAACACCACCTGCATGGGCAAAGCAAGCTTTCTGGCGGGCAGGTGGATACCTGTTTTGTCCAACAGATACTTCAACGGCATCCCTTTATCCAGCCCAACCAGTGTAGTGGCACCAGTTTCAAAAACGAAACCCTTGCGCCAATAGGAACTCGTACATCCTCCTGGTAGGTAATTTTGCTCCAGCACAGCCACTGTTAGTCCTTTCTGAGCCAACAGTGCAGCACTTGTTAAACCACCCATTCCGCTTCCCACCACACATGCATCAAATCTATTCTCCATTCCCTGAAGGATTGTTTAATATATTGTCAAAAAAATTAAACAAGTTGACTCCTCATAATGTTTGCTGAGTAATTGATTCTATTAACACAAATTATTGCACTTATTTACCAAATAAACGTTTATACCATTTCAAATACTCCTGAATGAAGGTAGCAGTCTATAGAAAAGAACATTTTAATGCGGCGCACAGGCTCAACAATCCGGCTTGGAGTGACGAAAAGAACAGAAAGGTTTTTGGAAAGTGCAATAATGACAACTACCACGGGCACAATTACGATTTGGTGGTAAAACTAGTGGGAGAACCTGACCCTGAAACAGGCTACCTATTTGACATGAAAGTGTTAAGTGACCTGGTAAAGGAGCACGTAACAAAAAAATTTGACCATAAAAACCTAAATGTCGATGTGGAAGAGTTTCGCTCGTTGAATCCCACTGCTGAAAATATTGCCATCGTGATCTATGACTTGTTGAGAGCCAGAATTGACAACAAATTTGATTTAAAAATTACCCTTTATGAAACGGAAAGAAACTTTGTTGAGTACCCAGCCTAGCCAGGCATTGGACATAGATGATTTGGACGACGACCACGTTGCTACTTCCTATGAAACTCCGTTGAGAGCGGATGCTTTTGAGATGGACGACGATCTCAAAATGGAGCTTATTGCCAAGCATTTCAGGGAAATTATGCACATTCTCGGCATGGATCTTACTGACGACAGCCTGAAAGGCACTCCCAACAGAGTGGCTAAAATGTATGTCAAAGAGGTTTTCAGCGGATTAAACCCAAAAAATAAGCCTACGGCAAAGCTGTTTGACAACAAATACGAGTACAACGAGATGCTGGTAGAGCGTGACATTACCTTCTATTCTTATTGCGAGCATCATTTCGTACCTATTTATGGTAAAGCACATGTGGCTTACATATCCAGCGGAAAGGTGATCGGCTTGTCCAAAATCAACCGGATTGTTCAGTATTATGCCAAAAGACCTCAGGTACAAGAAAGAATGACCGTGCAGATTGCCAATGAGCTCAAAAAGATTTTGAAGACAGACAATGTGGGAGTTGTAGTAGATGCCGTGCACATGTGTGTTTCTTCACGTGGGGTGGGCGACACTAATAGCAGAACCGGCACAGCACATTTCAGTGGCAAGTTTTCAGATGAAAACACCAAAAAAGAATTTCTGAATTACATCAATACACCCAACAATCTCAATGGTAAATAGTTAGTGAAGTAGCAATAAGCTACACCAAAAAACTATTTACCAATGAGCAACGGGAATGCAAAAAGCTATCTGATCGTAGGCGGGTCGAAGGGCATTGGACTTGAGGTAGTGAAGAAACTGCTTGAAATGGGGCATTTCGTTCACAGTATTTCAAGGTCAGAAAGCCCTTTGAATCATGCCAATCTGGTGCACCACCTATTTGACGCCACTATAGGAGACTGGGCAGAAGTCTCGCTGCCTCAAGTACTTGATGGGTTTGTGTACTGCCCGGGCACTATTAATTTGAAGCCATTTCACCGTCTCGCTGAGGCAGATTTCAACCTTGATTTCACTGTCAATCTAATTGGCGCAGTAAAATCACTGCAAAGGGCCTACCTGCCGCTAAAAGCTGCAAATAAGTCTAGTGTCGTACTCTTTAGCACAGTGGCAGTATCGCAGGGCATGGGCTTTCATGCTTCGGTAGGAGCGGCCAAAGGAGCCGTTGAGGGGCTTGCCAAATCGCTGGCTGCAGAATGGGTGAGTCACGGAATTAGGGTGAACACTATTGCACCTTCCCTTGTGGACACTCCGCTGGCAGCTGGCCTGCTTTCGTCTGTAGAAAAACGCAGCGGTGCCGAGAAAAGAAACCCGATGGGACACATAGGCTCCGCACAAGAGCTAGCGGAAACCGTTATTTATCTTCTTACCGCCGCCGGTTGGCTCACAGGGCAAGTGTTGCACCTTGACGGCGGAATGTCGAGCATCAGACCAATTTAATCTCAATTCTTCAAAACAATTCGGTGAATCTTAAAGATATATAGTATATCACTCAATATGTAATATTCATGCCCAGCCCTCCGGAAGCATTCCTAATTTTTAAAACTGAGTTAAAAAGGCTTGAACTAGAGAAAGAAAGGCTTAGAATCCAGTATGAGCAAAGGATATCATTGCTAAACAAAGAACTTGACTATTTGAAAGAGCAGATAAACTCCCAGGAAAGCATGCTCAAATCGGCTTTCGACTATGCGTCGAAGCTTGAACAAAACATGAAGGCATTCAAAGAAGACATTATCCAGGACAAGGCACGCTTAAAAGAAAGCCGCCATTAAAGTCACGCCTATGGAAGCTACAAGAAACTTGAAAGAAGTCGACCAGGAAGCAATGGGTTTCCAACTGCGTTTCGAGAACCGCTGGGCAAGAGTTGTCTATCACCCTGACTTGAAGGTCGTGCTTTGCCAGCTACTTTCGGACTATGTACCAATAGAGCATTTTCGATCCATTTTCCAACAAATTTCTGCTCTTATCGAAAATGGAGATTTTACAAAATTCATTTTTGATAAAAGATCACTACGCACATTTCACCAGCCTTCAATGGAGTGGTATTTCCTTTATTGGAAACAGGAAATGATGCGCTATGGGTTACTTCAACATCGAAAAATACTACCGAATTTGGACTGGTTCAAGACGGCAGTTGCCATTGAACGAGGGCAGCTAGCTGGCAAAATGTCGCCTGAAGCAGTTGAAAAACTGGACATCAAGTATTGCGATAACATTCCGGAAGCCATTCGGACATGAATAATACCCGTTATTCACTGCCACAAATCTGAAGACATCCTTTCGATAGAAAGTCCTTTCAGGCGCAGCTTTATGAATTCGCTAACGGGATTCAAAAGCGTTGCCCTGATTTGAAGCAGAAGTTTGCTAAGAGTAAATGATCTGGCAGTCTTCATTAAGATGATTCATGTAGGTGCAACTCCTCCGCTGATTGGCGTACTTTTCAGACTGCATGCTGTTTCGGGACACTCCCTCGAGAACATTTTGGCTGCCAGTTCATTTTCCCTGAATCATTTCACAGAAAAGACTGTGCCACGGACACAGCAAACCATCGTAAGATATGGAGAAAGTGAATTTGAGCCACCGGACTAACGCCAGAGTTCATTGGAAGCTTTTCTTCGCCCCATGTAAAGGAAGCTGCAATAAAAATAGGTCTCGGGCTTGTGAAAGTGCATACTATCAACGCCAACAGTGCCGAACTCGTTATTGAAGCCATAAAAGAAGCGCTGGTGCCACATTTTTGTGTCGGGTCAGACGGTTCTCTCAACCCTGAAGCAGCTCAGGTTGTCAATCATGGCAAGTTAGAATTAAACCTCTCCATGGATAAAATAGCTCAGCTCACTTAAGTTAAGTCCGGAAAAACACCACAACGGATAGACGATATCTTGCCTAACTAAAAAATGTGGCTTTCCACAGGCGTATTAGTGCGGGAAATACTAAGTATCCAAAAATCATCTGATTATATTGAAATTTTTCAATTTACTCAGCTATTTTTGCGCCCCTGAAATGAGCCTTAACATATAATATGTTAAGGACTAACAACTTTTCATTGAACTAAAAACTGACCATGAACAGTATAGTGTATTTAGTCCCTGCTCTGGGGATTTTAGGATTGATCGTAATGATCATGAAATCGTCGTGGGTATCGAAACAAGATGCCGGTGATGACAATATGAAGGTATTGGCTGGTTACATCGCCGACGGAGCCATGGCTTTCCTGAAAGCAGAATGGAAAGTGCTTGGCTATTTCGTGGTAATTGCTGCTATTCTGCTGGCCTATTCAGGTACTCTTGTTCCTGATTCTCATCCAACCATCGCCATCGCCTTTGTAATAGGCGCCGTTCTTTCTGCATTTGCCGGCTGGGTAGGCATGAACATCGCCACAAAAGCAAATGTGAGAACCACGCAAGCCGCCAGAACCTCGCTGGCGCAAGCCTTGAAGGTCTCTTTTAACGGCGGTGCCGTTATGGGCCTTGGAGTGGCTGGGCTGGCTGTATTGGGCCTTGGCTCACTGTTCATTGTATTAGTTCAGATTTTCGTGCCAGAAGGCGCTGCGGCTACAGGCCTTGAAATGAAAACTGCCATTGAAGTGTTAGCTGGTTTTTCTTTAGGTGCCGAATCTATTGCCCTTTTCGCTCGTGTTGGTGGCGGCATATACACCAAAGCCGCTGACGTAGGCGCCGACCTTGTAGGTAAAGTTGAAGCTGGAATTCCCGAAGACGACGTTCGTAACCCGGCAACAATCGCCGACAACGTGGGCGACAACGTGGGTGACGTAGCCGGTATGGGCGCTGACCTTTTCGGGTCTTATGTGGCCACCATTCTTGCCACCATGGTATTAGGACAAGAAATCGATGCTTCTGCCGATGCTTTCGGTGGGTTCTCCCCTATTTTGCTGCCGATGATCATTGCTGGTATGGGCCTTGTTTTCTCTATAGTGGGAACATTTTTTGTCCGCATCAAAAGTGAAACTTCCAGTGTTCAGGCAGCTTTGAACATGGGCAACTGGTCATCTATCTTCCTGACTGGCGTCGGTTCTTTCTTTCTGGTAAAGTACATGCTGCCTGCCAGCCTTTCCATCCGGGGATATGAATTCACAAACATGGATGTGTTCTACGCCATCCTGCTTGGCCTTGTGGTTGGCGCATTGATGAGCATCGTGACGGAGTACTACACTGCCATGGGCAAGAAGCCTGTTAACTCTATTGTTCAGCAGTCTTCTACAGGTCATGCAACCAATATTATCGGTGGCCTTTCTGTTGGCATGGAGTCAACAGTTTTACCTATTCTGATTCTTGCAGCCGGTATTTACGGCTCGTTCTCATTTGCTGGTCTTTATGGAGTAGCCATTGCGGCTGCTGGTATGATGGCCACTACAGCCATGCAGCTTGCCATCGACGCCTTTGGCCCAATTGCGGATAATGCCGGAGGTATCGCTGAAATGAGTGGCCTTCCTAAAGAAGTTCGTGAACGCACCGACAACCTGGACGCAGTTGGTAACACTACCGCAGCAGCGGGAAAAGGTTTTGCTATCGCTTCGGCTGCCCTTACAGCACTTGCCCTCTTTGCAGCATTTGTTGGTGTAGCTGGAATCGACTCAATCGATATTTACAAAGCTGACGTGCTTGCAGGCTTGTTTGTGGGCGGAATGATCCCATTTATATTTTCCTCCCTTGCCATTGCTGCCGTGGGTCGTGCCGCTATGGACATGGTGAACGAAGTGCGTCGTCAGTTCAAGGAAATTCCTGGCATCATGGAGTACAAAGGAAAGCCAGAATATGACAAATGCGTGGCCATTTCAACCAAAGCTTCCATTCGTGAAATGATGCTTCCTGGTGCTATTGCACTGCTGACGCCGATCATCGTTGGTTTCAGCTTTGGCCCTGAAGTACTCGGGGGTACACTAGCCGGTATCACAGTTTCTGGCGTGTTGATGGGGATTTTCCAAAACAACGCCGGTGGTGCATGGGACAACGCCAAAAAGTCGTTCGAAAAGGGTGTTGAAATCAACGGCAAGATGGAGTACAAAGGCTCCGAGCCCCACAAAGCGTCAGTGACTGGCGATACAGTTGGTGATCCTTTCAAAGACACATCCGGACCGTCGATGAACATTCTTATCAAGCTTACATCTATCGTAGCGCTCATCATTGCGCCACATATTTCCGAAAAACCTCACACAGCGTCGATAGACCAGCAGCTCAATGAGCAAACTGCAAAAGAGATCAGTGTGAAAGTGGAGAAAGTACTTGAAAAGGTTAAGTAAAACCGAGCCTCGATAAAGCCGTACAAGAAAATTACATGACCCGTGCCTCTTTCTGGTGCGGGTCATTTTTTTGCCTTATTCTGAGTGCTCCCTTGGGAACTTCACCACAATAGTGGTACCCTTGCCAACTTGACTCTTCAGCACGATGGCGGCCCCCAGCCTGTCAGCTATTTTCTTCACAACATACAAACCAAGGCCGTCTCCCTGCGACAACTGACTGCCTTTAAAAAACATATCAAAGCACCTGTCCTGCACATTTTGGGGAATACCCACGCCATTATCTTCTACAGTAAGGTGTACATGATCTTTGGGGCCATTAGTAAAGCTTACAATGAGTACCGGCTCTACTTTTGAGGAAAATATCAAGGCGTTTTCTACGATATTTGCGAGCACGCTTTCTACCAGGTCTTCGCTGGCATTGAAGCCTAAATCAGGAGCAATACTTACGGTCACTTTTGTACTATAATCAGTCAACCTGTCTTGAAAACCACTCAAAACTTTCTCCACCAGCCTGGCACACGAGTCGCTGTCGAGATGAGTAAATGTTAATTCGGTGCTGGAAACATAGCTAATAGCAATTAGCTTCTTAAGCATGCTGTCCATTCCGCTAATGACCTTATCAATCAACCCGTAGAGCTCTCCTACTTTCTCGTCAGTATTTCTGTCCTCAACCAGCTGGACAATCCCTCTTAAAGTCGTCAAAGGGCGTCTCAAATCATGTGAGGCCCGGTAGAGAAAAGTGTCGAGCTCACGGTAAGCTTTTTGCAGGTTAAGGGTCTTCTCCTCAACCAACGTTTCCAGCTTTGAGTTAATCAGATTAATTTGAGCATTTACATTGCTCAGTTCCTTGTTGCGGGACTCGATAAACTTATTCTGCTCATCTACTTTAACTCGCTTTTCTTCCAGTTCCTTATTTTGCGACTTAATTTCATGCAACGCATTCTCCAACGAGGCGCCCATGCTATGAACCTGTGCTCCCAACTCACCCAAATTCTTATTCTTTGAAGCGTCGGAAAAATTAAGGTTAGCGTATTGCTGTAGTGACTTCAATGTTTCGTTGAGGTTATCGCCAACCTTTGCGCTCAGTAGCTCAAGCATATGATTAATGTCGGCCCTCAGCCTTCTTAATCTAGGGTTTGCCGCATGCTCCTTGAGTCTCACAGAAAAAACGCCATTGTTCACCTGTTCAATGAGAAACTGCATTTCCATAATCAGGGCCTGATCTTTTTCAAGATTAGCCTTGATCCTGTCGACCTCCCCATTTATCTCATGGGCCATGTCTCTCATTTCCCTGCTTCCTCTCTCCGATATCTTTTCATAACCAGTTCGGTCGCCATTCAAAAAAAGAAAGAAGTTGATTAGTCCGCTCTTCAGCATCATAAGAGGTGTTATCACCCATCGGGAAGTAATAGCCACTACCAAGACTACGCTTATAATAGCTCCTAAGATGCTCATTATTAGGTTTTTCCACAGCATATTCAGGTACGGAGCCATGAAATCTTCCTTGGGCACTTCAGCAACTACCAGCCAGTCAAATTCCGGTAAAACCCTCGTCATCAACAGAATAGTTTTTCCTTCCCTTTGAAACTCAGCGATTGACATTCTACCGCTGAGTATGTCGTCCGCCACTTTACCCAAGCCTGGCTCATTTTTAATATTTGATCCATTTGACTCAGAACTACTATACCCAATCCTGGTCGTGTCGTTATGAAGTTTGATGGTGCCACTGCGGTCGACAATGTAAAGCTGACCAATAGACTGAAGGCTATCATAGGCAATTACTGAACTAAACTTATCAAGCCGCATGGCCACATCAGCCAGCCCCAGCACATTACCGTTATCCCCAATAATCTTGTTGTTGACATAGAAAAGCAATTGCTTGTGCTTCACATATTTGTTAATGTCTATGTTGAATTCCCGAAAATTGTCACTAGTGAGGAATTTCTTAAAAAAAGGATCTGCAGCGTCGGTCAATTTTCTCCGAGGCCAATAATTTGAAATAATAACCGGGTTCTCAACTGGGATAATATGGAGGCTAACAATGTTCTCGCTCGATCCAATTTGGTTCAAATACCTTAGAATCTGTATCGTATCTGGTTGTTCGTTTACAAGCCAATCTTTAACAAATGGGCTGTTTGCCAGATATTTTGACACATGAATCGCCTCGCTGACATTCTCCATGAACCGCACAGCCGCATAGTCAACCAAGACAGGAAGCTCGTTTGAAATCACCCGTTCCGTTACCGTCTTTTTGTTTTGATAAAAAGTCCATACACTTAATATAGCACCTACTAACAAAATCAATAGTGATATCAGCACGGTTAGAATAACCTTAAGCCTTTGTTTCCTTAGGAAGGGAAAAAAATTGTAAGAAGGTTCTTTGAAAGAAGACATCTATACTTTACTGATCTGTATAACTTTAAATGTACATGTTTGTTATCGTCATTAGCAACTGACGCTGAAAAAGCCAATTCAACGGTGCTCACTCCACAAACTTTTTCGAACATTAAACTCGGAAAAATAAGTGACTTATAAAGGGAAGATGTTAATCTTGTAGTAATGAAGTATATAAAAAAACTTGTTTTTCCGTGTCTCGCATTGATTCTGGTGCTTTCCTCGTGCAAAGATGAGGAGGATAAAAAGAGCTACCTCACCTTTGACGTGTACAGCCCTGAGCTGGACGTAACCAAGACAATCTGGCTCTATCTTCCTGCCGACTACCAGACAACCGAAAAGGAATATCCGGTTGTTTACTTTCAAGATGCGCAATGGGTTTTTGAAAAACCAGAAGGCTACACACAAGAGATGCATGTGGATGAAAACCTGCGAGCGCTTGAGAAAGAGGGATTTGAAGGAGTGATTGTGGTGGGCATTCAAAGCAATGAGGAGACAAGAGCAGACGAATTTAGCCTCTATGCCAACTCTTCGTTGCGAGCGGGAGGGAAAGGCCAGCAATACCTGGACTTTATGGTTCATACGCTTAAGCCAAACATCGATAGCCTTTATAGAACGAAAGAAGACCGCTCCAACACCGCTATTATGGGTGCAAGCCTCGGAGGTCTTGCAGCGTTTTATGGGCTTACCCAGTATCCTGAGGTATTTGGAAAGGCAGCTCTTTTTTCGGCAGCTCTGCATTTCAACTCCGACTCTGTGTTGTCAAAGGCGAGCCACAAGCTCGTTATGGAAGACGCTCGGGTTTTTGGCGTTGTTGGAAAAAATGAGCTTAATAGCGAAGTGAATTTTCCGGCAGACAATGAGGCGCTTTTCAAAGCACTCACAAAATACATCCCATCTGAAAATGTAAACTTCACTATCCATGAAGATGGCGAACATAAAATTTGGTTTTGGGAAAGGGAATTTCCCAGTGCAGTACTTTTCCTGTTCTAACCCTTCGGATTTTGCTGGATAAACACGGCTAACAGTTTTACTTTCCGGGAAAAACGCCATCAAAACCTCCGTTCAAGGTTTCGATATTAAATAATTGTTGAAATTGCATAACATTTGATGCATTTTGGCGCCTCATGAAATTATCGGAGTATCTCCTCACATCCCCCTATTACCTTTTTTGGAAGGTTAAAAAACTATTTGACTCAAGTGACCCTGTCATAGATTTTTACATAGGAGAAATGATGGACTACTTCATTATGGAGCCGGTCATTAGAAAGTTTCCGCAATCCCGAATTGTTGCGAAAAACGCACACATAAAAAAGGAGCTTGAATCTCTCGGGGTAGCAGCCATATCCTGGCCGTCCTTTCCTGATGTCGTTATAATGGCCAGACATGCCATGCACGAATTCCCCATTGACAATGTGATCAAAATAGGCATGGCGCATGGTGTGTACCAGTTCAAAAAGTTCATCAAGGCTAAAAAGTACAACGTTTTTCAGCGTTTTTTTATGACCTCTCAGGAGCACAAGCTGATGGCAGAAAAAATTGGTGTAAAATGCGGGGTGGCTATAGGGTGCCCGAAACTGGACCAAGCTTTTAATGGAGAAATTGACGATACCTATCTTGAGGAACTAAGGAAGTCTTTGCATTTGGATCCAGCAAAACCCACCGTGATGTTCTCCGCCACCTGGGACAAGTCGGGCATGTCGGCTGTCCACCTATGGCATGAAAGGATAGAAGAGCTGAGCGATACCTACAATGTGATGGTGACCCTCCATCCGTTTATGAGTAAACGATACAGGGATAGCATACGTGGCAAAAAGAGCATCGTTTATATTGATAGCTACAATACTGTCCCCTACCTGATGCTGTCTGACGTTCTGGTTTCTGATACCAGTAGCATCATTGGTGAGTATTGTGCCTTCAACAAACCTATTGTCTCCTTCAAGGTAGATACAGGCGCCAGGTTAACAGAAGACATCAAGGAGCTGATAAGCTCCATTAGCATTTCCGTCCAATCATTTGATGAAGCAAAAATTGCCATTGAAGAATCGTTAAATAACGACACCCTTGGAGAGGCTCGGGAAGCAGCCAATAAGAAATTCTTTTATGCGCTCGATGGAAGAGCAGCCGACAGAGCGGCAGAAGAAATTCTAAAAGTGTTGCAAGAAAATAACCTGCACACCGGCACATCATTGGTGCAGGTTTAAGACCGGGCAACAGCCTGTTTACCAATCCAGCCGGTCCCAATTTAATTTACAATACTTTGCCGCTTGCTGTAAATAAACCTCACTTTTTTTAATAGATTCGTTTTGATAGCCAGCATTCATTTTCGACCTCACACACCGTAAAACTTCATTGGAAAACCTTATCAACGACGGAAAGCAGAGGTTTGTCAAAAAAGGCTGGAAGCCATTTGATTTTCAGGTTGATACCTGGCGGGCCTTTCTTCAGGAGAAATCCGGTTTACTCAATGCACCCACCGGAAGTGGCAAAACCTATGCGCTTTGGGTACCGTGCCTGCTTGAGTACATGAGAGAACATCCCGCCGACTATAAGAAACCCAGAAAGAACGGCTTGAGAGTCCTTTGGATCACGCCACTGCGTGCACTGGCGAGAGATATTCAACTAGCCATGGAAGGCATGTGCACCGACTTCGAAATTCCCTGGGAAATCGGCATCCGAACAGGCGACACCAGCACTTCAGATCGGGCAAAACAGAAAAGATCAGCGCCGGAATGCCTGGTCACCACACCCGAGAGTCTCCACCTACTTCTCAGCCAAAAAGAAGCTGTCAATTATTTCAAATCGCTTACCACCATCATCGTCGACGAGTGGCACGAGCTTCTGGGCACTAAAAGAGGGGTTCAAATTGAACTGGCCTTTTCCAGGCTTCGGGCCACCAACCCGGGCAACCTCAAAATATGGGGCGTGTCGGCCACCATTGGCAACCTCGATCAGGCCCGGGAGGTGCTGCTGGGGCCAACGCTATTCCAAGGCAGTGTCGCTATCAAAGCCAATATTCACAAAAAAATAGAAGTGATCTCTGTGCTGCCCGACGAGGCAGAGAAGTTCCCCTGGGGAGGGCACCTCGGTGTAAAAATGATGGACAAAGTGCTGCCAATCATCGAAAATAGCAAAACCACGCTACTTTTCACCAACACCCGCTCTCAAACAGAGATTTGGTACCAACAGATTTTGCACGCAGCCCCACACCTTTCCGGTGCCATGGCTATGCACCATGGCAGCATGGACAACAATGTGAGGAAATGGGTTGAAGAGGCTTTGCATGCAGGCAAGCTGCAATTGGTAGTCTGCACCAGCAGCCTTGACCTTGGCGTCGACTTCAGACCGGTAGATACCGTCATTCAGGTCGGAGGGCCCAAGGGTGTCGCCCGCTTCATGCAGAGAGCGGGCAGAAGTGGTCACCAGCCTGGCGCTACAAGTAAGATTTACTTTGTGCCTACCCATTCATTAGAGTTGATCGAAGGTGCCGCCCTTCGCTCAGCCATTGACAAAGACTACTATGAAAGCAGAAAACCGCTGGAAAAGTGCATGGATGTGCTGGTACAATACCTGGTAACACTTGCCGTGGGTGAGGGCTTTATACCCGACATCATTCTTAACGAAGTAAAGCAAACCTATTGCTTTAGCACCCTCAGCCAGGAAGAGTGGCAATGGGCATTGCAATTTATTACCACTGGTGGCAGCAGCCTCGGTGAATACGATGAGTTTTCGAAGGTCGAAATAATTGATGGGGTTTATCGGGTAACCGACAGGCGAAAGTCTACCATGCACAGGTTGTCCATCGGCACCATCGTTGGCGACCCATCCCTCAGGGTCAAATACCTGACGGGTGGCAATATTGGCACTGTGGAAGAAAGCTTTGCTTCGAAGCTCACAAGAGGTGATGTATTCTGGTTTGCTGGCCGCAATCTTGAATTCATCATGATCAAAGACATGACGGTGCTTGTAAGAAAAGCGAAGAAAAAACGTGGGCTGATACCCCGTTGGGGCGGTGGGAGAATGCCCCTCTCCTCTCAACTGTCCATCCTCATCCGCCAAAAATTGGAGCAAGCGGCCCTTGGCGACTTCAGCGATATAGAACTGGAAACTATCCGGCCTATCATCGAACTGCAGCAACGGTGGTCGATAGTGCCTGACGCCGGCAAGCTCCTCATCGAGAAAGTCGAAAGCCGTTTCGGGCACCACCTTTTCATTTATCCTTTCGAAGGTAGGTTTGTACACGAGGTGCTCGGAGGTCTTGTCGCCTACAGAATTGGTAAACTTGCCCCGATCTCTTTTTCCATTGCCATGAACGACTACGGTTTCGAATTGCTGACTGACGAACCAATTCCCATCGAGGAGGCACTGGAACTGGATCTCTTTTCCACCACCAATCTACTGGAAGACATTCACCACAGCATCAATGAGTCGGAAATGGCCCGCCGACGGTTTCGTGACATCGCCTCCATCGCTGGTCTTGTTTTTCATGGCTTCCCCGGAAAAACCATCTCCAATAAACACTTGCAGGCCAACTCGCAGATCATCTACAAGGTTTTTGAGGACTACGACAAGGAAAACCTACTTCTCAAGCAGGCGATGGATGAAGTGATCACCCTTCAAATGGAGCAAAGCAGACTGCTGGAGGCCGTAGACAGAATCAACTCCCAGCAAATCACCCTGATGTACCCTCCCCGGCCAAGCCCCTTTGCCTTTCCTATCATGGTAGAGTCGCTAAGGGAAAGGCTCACTACTGAAAGTATTGAGGACAGGGTGATAAAACTACAGCAACAGCTGGAGAAATTTGCCGACAGCCAGGGCTAGCAGATTGCTTATTTTTGTTCTACTTCCCTATATTTAAGCAAACATCATCACTCATTATGCGAATCCTTTTCTTTATTGCCCTTTTGCTTTGTTCCTGCCTCTCTCAGGCGCAGTCAATAACGGGCCAGTGGGTAACCATTGACGACAACACAGGCAAAAAGCGATCAATAGTGGAAATATATGAGAGCGAGGGAAAGTATTTCGGTAAAATCATTAAGCTTTTCAGGGAACCCGGTGAAGAACAAGACCCTCTGTGTGACGAATGTGAAGACTACCGAAAAGGCAAAAAAATAATAGGAATGAATATCATCACCGATATGAAAAAAGATGGAAGTGAGTTGGACGGTGGTGAGATAATGGATCCTGAAAATGGGAACATCTACAAATGTAAAATATGGAGAGAGGGCAATGAACTAAAAGTCAGAGGCTATCTCTACTTTCTCTACAGAACCCAAACGTGGCTGCCACAGGAATAAACAATACGTGAAGGATTCATTGGAGTTCACCCTGCTTGAACAATCGCTGGTACTGTCTATTCATAAATCCATCTTTTGGAAAGAGCAGGAGTGCCTGATTGTCTCCGATCTGCATCTCGGCAAGGCGGGGCACTTCCGAAAAGCAGGCATCCCCATCTCATCCAAAGTTCACGTTGAGGATCTCGACAGGCTTGATCTCCTGCTGAACACGTATCAACCAAAGCGACTGGTCATGCTGGGAGATCTTTTTCACAGCGACAAAAACAATGAGTGGGAAGCATTCACCATTTGGCGAAATCAATATGAAGCGCTGGAGGTTACCCTTACAATGGGCAATCATGACATTATTGCAACCAGCAACTACAGGAAAATCAATGTTGATGCTGTAGATGAACTTACTTTGGGCCCCTTTTTCATGAGTCACCACCCGACTGAAAACAGCTTCGGGTACAACCTTGCCGGTCACCTCCACCCCGGCATAAGCCTGCAGGGAAAGGCAAGACAGGGTGTGCGCATCCCTTGTTTTTATTTTGGCCAGAAAGGGGCTCTGTTGCCAGCATTCGGTAATTTTACAGGGTACGTTGCCATTTCCCCTGGCAAACAAGACAAAGTTTTTGCTGTAACTCCCACTTCCATCATCACCATTCAATGAAAAGCATTAATTTACATTTTATAACTTTACAATTTCTTAATATAAACCTGGGGGGTTACTTGACCAGCTATTTCAGTATTAAAGCAAAAGCCGCCAATGAAAGATGACGAGATTCTTGCAAAAATAAGCAAGGGTGACGAGACGGCTCTGGACTACTTGTACAGGAAGTATTACAGGATGATGACGAAGATCGTCTTGTCCAACAATGGTACAGAGGAAGAGGCGAAGGATGTATTTCAGGAGGCTTTGATCGTTTTTTGGCAAAAGGCTGTGAGTGGAAATCTTGTGATGACCTCCAAAATCAGTACTTTTTTGTACAGCATCTGTCTCAATCAATGGAGAAAAGAGCTGGACAGGAAAAGTCGGCTTTCAAGTGAAGAGAAAGATGGAGAGGAATTTCAAGAGCATGACGCAGAAGAAAAGGCACGTATTATCCAGGAATGCATTGGCGATCTTGGGGATATTTGCAAAAAGCTGCTAACTTATTATTATTTCGACGGTATGTCGATGAATGATATAGCAGAGAAACTTCAGTTTGCGAACACAGACACAGCAAAGACCAAAAAGTACAAATGCATGAAACGACTTGATCTGTTGATCAGAAGTAGGTATAAAGAAGAAGACTTTCTCGACTAAGAATGAGTAACACGGACTTTAAAGAACTTATTGAGCAGTACCTGACAGGAACCATCTCCGATGGCAACAAAGCTGTCCTGGAATCAAAACTTGCCTCAGATGTCTCGCTTAGAGCTGAAATGAAAACTCAGAGCGACATGGTTTCCGGTTTGAAAGAATTCCGTAAGGCCGAACTAAAGACCAGGCTGGACAATGTTCCGTTAGAAGTTGGCGTGTTGGGCACCCTTGGCCAATCCGCAGTGGTAAAAGTGGCGGCAACTGTAGGCACGGCCATCCTGCTGGTGGGGGGCATGTACTACTTTAGTGAAGAGGCTGTGAACCCTGCTCCTGAGATTGGGCAAATGAACCCAATCACTTCTGTCGAGCAAGATAAACCCGCCCCTGACATTGCACTCAAAGAGCTTCCTTCCGTTGAAACGCCGACCAAGCCCGTTGAACATAAGCAGCAGCTTGCATCCGTTACTTCAAGCTCCAGTGCAACAGCGGCTGAAGATATAGCGGATGTTGCGTTACCTGTCACCGAAGAAATTACTCCTACATTTAAAAAACCAACAGTTGCTGAGTTTGAAACTGATGAGGAGTTTGAGGTAGAAGCAGTTGGCAAAGAAGATGCTCTGGCTGAAAGTGACCCTATTGAAATTAACAAGCCAATAGATATTGAGGTCAAATCTGAGGCTGGCAACAGCAACAAGCTGCAATATCAATTCTACGAAGAAAGGCTGTACCTGTATGGCAACTTCGAGGAAATTCCTTACGAAATATTGGAGATCAATAGCAAGGACGGTAAACGGATTTACCTCTTCCATCAGGACGTTTACTACAAGCTAAGCTACCCAACCAAGAAGATTAGTACACTTGAAAAAGTTACCAACGAAGATCTTCTCAGCGAGTTGAAGATTTTCAGAGACAACAAGGCGCTTAATTAAAGCGCCTTTTTATTTCCCTTCCTGCCCTATAAGTAGCTGCAAATTACTATTTTTGGCTTTTCCCCGGTAAAGCTCAAATGGCTACATACGAGAAGAAAGTCAGAAAAAAGAAAAAACTAGGCAGCTACCCTTTCGTAAGCGTGGTATTCAGCATATCTGTTGCCTTGTTTGTCCTGGGCCTGTTCGGTGTCTTTTTCCTGCTAACAAACAACCTTACCCGCTTCATTCAGGACAATATTGAGGTGCAGGTTTACCTGAACAAAAACGTCACTGAATCAGAAAAAATACAGCTACAGAAAACGCTCGCCGATAAAGACTATGTAGCTAAAAAAGAAGGGAGCCAGGTAGTTTTAATCTCCAAAGAAGAAGCCGCCAAAGAATTTATTAAAGAAACCGGCGAAGATTTCACCCAATTCATTGGAGACAACCCACTCAGAGACTTGATTATCCTCAAGATAACTCCTGATTACCAGTCCACTGAAAAGCTCACCCAGATAAAAAGTGAATTGGAAAGCATAAGGGGAGTATTTGAGGTCGTTTATCTCGACAACCTCGTTGAAAGCATCAACAAAAACCTGACAAAGATCGGCCTGGTGCTCATTGGCTTCTCGGCTATCCTATTGCTGGTCGTTGTCATTCTGATTAACAATACTATTAAGCTGGCACTTTTCTCGCAGCGCTTCCTCATCAGAAGCATGCAACTGGTGGGTGCTACTGCCGGCTTTATTCAAAAGCCGTTTCTTATGAGAGCCACGTTCTATGGCTTGCTATCTGCAATTATTGCCAGTGCTGGGCTTTTTGTGCTTTTGAAATATGCCAATTCAAAAATCGAAAATCTGGCAGATTTGCAACGAACCGACGAGCTACTTATCCTTTTCGGCAGCCTGCTGCTGGTAGGCATGCTGGTAGGTTTCGGCAGCACTTACAGAGCTATCAACAAATATCTGAAAATGTCTTTGGACGAATTATATTGAAGAAATGAGCAACAAAGAAAAATTTCCATTCCAGAAGATAAACTACATCATCATGATTGCCGGGGTGTTAGTACTGTGCCTTGGATTTATCATCATGACACTCGATACTGAGCCTTATGGTTTCGGATTTGCCGGGTTAACGCTGGGCCCCCTTACCGTGCTCGCTGGCTTCATCATCGAATTTTTTGCGATTTTTTATCAGCCCAAAGAGAGTAAATGAACATATGGGAAGCCATTGTCCTTGGCCTAGTTCAGGGACTGACCGAGTTTTTACCGGTTAGCAGCAGCGGCCATATTGAAATCGGAACGGCCATCTTCGGCATTCAGTCTGAAGACAACCTCCTGTTCTCCATTGTAGTGCACGCAGCGACAGCATTGAGCACGGTTGTCATTTACAGAAAGGACATTCTGCAACTCATCGTAGAGTTATTTAAGTTTCAATGGAACGACTCCACCAAATTCGTTTTTCAAATAGCCTTATCCATCATTCCGGTAGGTATTGTGGGTGTTTTTTTTGAAGATCAGGTCGAATCTTTCTTTGGCGGACGAATCATGCTGGTGGGGTCTATGCTGATAGTAACAGCCGCCCTACTGGCATTCACCCACTTTAAAAAGAGCAATGAGGGAGAGCTAACTTTTCCCAAGGCATTCGTTATAGGTATCGCTCAGGCCATTGCTATCCTTCCTGGCATTTCAAGATCTGGCGCTACTATTTCCACCGGACTGCTGCTGGGTATCAAAAAAGATGTTGTAACCAGGTTCAGCTTCCTTATGGTGTTGGTACCAATCCTAGGGGCTGCTTTTCTTAAACTGCTTGATTTCTTGAAGACGCCAGAAATTGCCAGTCAGGTAAGTGCCACTGCCTTATCACTGGGTTTCCTGGCTGCATTTGTTTCAGGCATGGCCGCCTGCCAGTGGATGATTAGCATAGTAAGGAAGGGCAAACTGATCTACTTCGCTGTTTACTGCCTTATTGTAGGCCTCATTGCCATATTTGTTAGCTTGTGAAAGGAAAGAAGCGCTACGACTTTGAGGCTGGAGAGACCATCGGCATAGATAAGCCCAAAGAATGGACCTCTTTTGATGTGGTGAAGAAAGTCCGTAACACAATAAGGATAAAGAAAGTGGGCCATGCAGGAACGCTTGATCCTTTGGCGACAGGCCTGCTGATCATCTGCACGGGCAAAGCGACCAAAACCATCAATCAGATCCAGGAACAAAGAAAGAAGTACACCTGCACGCTGGTGCTGGGCAAAACCACCCCAAGCGTCGATTTGGAAACCGCTTTTGACAGTGAAACCGACACCCAACATCTGTCGGCAGACCAGATAGCAGAAGTCCTTTACAGTTTTCAAGGCGCTATTCAACAGGTACCGCCGGTCTATTCCGCCATCAAGGTGGATGGAAAAAGGGCTTACGAAAGTGCCCGAAAAAATGAAACACTTGAACTGAAAGCACGTGAAGTAACTATTTACTCGCTGCAGGTATTGAATATGAACCTTCCCGAAGTGGAGTTTGTAGTGGAATGCTCAAAGGGCACCTATATCCGAAGTCTTGTGAGAGACATAGGTGAAAAACTTGGTGTCGGCGCCTACATGTCGGCCCTTCGCAGGAACTCTATCGGTGATTATCAGGTTGAAGATGCCTTTACTATAGAAGAGTTCACCAGTATTTTTACATCAAAGCCAGGAAATGAAAGTAGTTGAGGGAATTGCAAGGCTTGATCATGATGGCTACATGGTTGTTACCGCCGGCACTTTCGATGGCGTACATGTAGGACATAAGGCAATTTTGCAACAGGTATGCGAACAAGCGAGAGTCCACAATGGAAAATCTGTTGTTATCACCTTTTGGCCTCATCCAAAATTCGTATTAGGAGACGCATCCACACTCAAACTTCTTTCGACCTGGAAAGAAAAAGAGGAGTTATTCAGGAAATCAGGCATTGATTTTCTTGTGAAGATTCCATTTACTAAGGAATTCTCGGAACTGAGCGGCGATGCCTTTATCAGACAAGTGCTGGTAGATGCGCTCGGTACCAAAAAACTCATCATTGGCTACGACCACAAGTTTGGAAAAAACCGTGAAGGAAGCTTCGAGTACCTGCAGGAAAATGCTTCTCAATACGGCTTTGAAGTCGAAGAAATACCCCGTCAGGACATTGACCATATTGGCATAAGCTCGACCAAGGTTCGCAAGGCGCTCATGGAAGGCAATATTGAACATGCCAACGAGTTTCTTGGTTATCACTATATGCTGGAAGGCGAAGTGGTGAAGGGCGACAAGATTGGGACAGGTTTGGGCTTCCCCACTGCCAATTTACACATTGAAGAAAGTTTCAAACTGATCCCCGCCGATGGCATTTATGCGGTGACGGTTGATTTCAAAGGAAAGAGCTTTGGTGGGATGCTCTACATAGGCAACAGACCCACACTACAGGCGTCACCCAAAACTATTGAGGTAAATATTTTTAACTTTGACCAGTCAATCTACGGTGAAAGAATCCGGGTGAACTTTGTGGCGCTTTTGAGAAAAGACCAACGGTTCGACAGCCTGGAAACGCTCAAACAGCAATTGATCATCGACAAAGAGCAGGCAATTAGCGTATTGAAACAGCTTAAATAATGCATTTATGATTAGCAAAGTTGTGAAAAATGCCGAAGAAGCAGTGGCCGACATCCACGATGGATCGGTATTGATGCTTGGGGGCTTCGGACTCTGCGGCATCCCCGAAAATTGTATATCTGCCTTACTTTCAAGCGGCGCAAAGAACCTGACATGTATTTCAAACAATGCGGGCGTAGATGACTTTGGCATTGGCCTGCTGCTGAAAACCAGACAAGTAAAAAAAATGATTTCCTCTTATGTGGGAGAAAATGCAGAGTTTGAGCGGCAGCTGCTGAGCGGTGAGCTGGAGGTAGACCTGGTTCCTCAGGGTACGCTGGCCGAAAGAATAAGAGCAGGCGGCGCTGGCATCCCAGCCTTCTTCACCCCTGCCGGTTACGGCACCGAAGTGGCCGAGGGAAAAGAAGTAAGGGAATTCGATGGAAAAAAATATTTGTTAGAAGCCTGGTTGAAAGCAGACTTTTCGCTGGTAAAAGCCTGGAAGGGAGACACCGCCGGGAACCTGGTTTTTAAAGGAACAGCAAGGAATTTCAACCCTATGATGGCCACAGCTGGCCGAATTACCATTGCTGAAGTAGAAGAGCTGGTGCCTGCCGGCACACTCAACCCCAACGACATTCATACACCGGGTGTTTTCGTTCAGCGAATTTTCCAGGGAGTGAACTACGAAAAGCGCATCGAGCAAAGAACAGTTCGCCAGGCATAATTGCAGCTATTTAAATATTCAACCAATGGGATTAGACAAAATAGCCATCGCCAAAAGAATAGCCCAGGAGGTAAAGGACGGCATGTACATCAACCTGGGCATAGGCATACCTACTCTGGTGGCCAACTACCTGCCTGACGGCATCGACGTGGTGCTGCAATCGGAAAATGGCCTGCTGGGCATAGGCCCCTTCCCTACCGAAGATGAAGTAGATGCTGACCTGATCAATGCCGGTAAGCAAACGGTGTCGATGATACCTGGCTCCTCGCTTTTCAGCTCGGCCGACAGCTTTGCCATGATCCGTGGGGGGCATATACATTTGACTATTTTGGGCGCCATGGAGGTGTCGGAAAATGGCGATATCGCCAATTGGAAAATCCCTGGCAAGATGGTGAAAGGCATGGGTGGAGCGATGGACCTGGTAGCTTCTGCAGACAACATCATAGTGGCCATGCAGCACAAAAGCAAAGACGGCCAATCGAAGTTATTAAAAGAGTGTACACTACCTTTGACGGGCATTCGGTGCGTGAAGAAAATAGTGAGCGACCTCGCCGTGCTCGAAGTGCTATCGGAAGGCGGGTTCAAGCTGCTCGAAAGAGCTCCCGGCGTAAGTGTGGAAGAAATAAAAGCTTCCACAGCTGGCAAGCTTATTGTGGAAGGTGAGATTCCTGAAATGAGGATTAATTAAACATAACATAAATGAAAATTCTTAAAAGCTTTTGGATTGCAGGTCTTCTTTTAGCCGTCGTTTCCTGTAAAAAAGATGATGACGATGGTGGTGGGTTGCCTGTCTTTTTCTCTTTGCAAAATGATATTGATCTGGGTAAGCAGGTGAGTGATGAGATTGCTGCCAATCCTACGGAATATCCGGTTCTGGACGAAACAGAGTATGCCGAAGCGTATGCCTACCTTCAGGGAATAACGGACGAAATCCTGAACAGCGGCAAGATTGAGTACAGAGATGAATTTGCATGGAAAATTCATATTATCCATGATGACGAAGTGCTCAATGCATTTGCAACGCCTGGTGGTTATATTTATGTATACACAGGTTTGATCAAATACCTTGACCAGGAAGACGACTTAGCTGGCGTAATGGGTCATGAGCTTGCGCACGCTGACAGAAGGCACAGTATGCAGCAAATGCAGAAGGCATATGGTCTTCAGCTCGTGCTCAACGTTATCCTTGGGCAAAACCCTTCAAAGCTGGCAGAAATTGCTGGCGCTGTTGCCGGAAATGCAACCACCCTGGCATTTAGCCGTGACAACGAATCGGAGGCTGACGAGTATTCTGTCATTTACCTGGCTGAAGGCAAATATGCCTGCAATGGCGCTTACAGCTTTTTCCAAAAGCTGCTCGACAGCAATCAGGCAGGAAAAACACCGAAATTCCTAAGCACACACCCGGATCCAGCATCAAGGGTGGAAGATATTAACGCCAAGGCAACTGAGCTGGGCTGCGACACCACTCCTCTTGCGCCAGCCTCTTACGAGGACTTTAAGAATAGTTTACCTGAATAATAAAGCATTAATGAACAAGTCAGAAATACGTTTTACAGTTGAAATGGACGAAAACAGGGTCCCGGAAAAGATAGTCTGGGATGCCGACGAAAAGGCGGGTGAAGAGCTCAGCGAAACCAATGCAATTGCGTTGGCCTTGTGGGATGCTGATCAAAAAAACACGCTCCGTATCGACTTGTGGACAAAAGATATGGAAGTGCCTGATATGAAACGTTTCTACATAGACTGCATCGGCGGCATGGCGCAGAGCGTGCTCAATGCCACCGGAGACGAGTTTATGTCGCAAGAAATGAATGCACTATGTGACAAACTGGTCACCTACCTGCAAAAAGAAGGGGAGCAATAAGCTCTCCTTCTTTTTTGCGAATAAACCTTACCCGATCCAGCGTTTCGCCCTTTCTTCCCTCCCATTTGATGCCTATGACCTACCCATCAGACCAACTTTGCAATGGTGGATATTGCCTGGCAACTCCATTCAATGCGGCACCCGTCAACAGAATAATGGCCCCCTGTGTTTGGCCCGGCAGCATTTCGTGACAATTTTTAACAACTCCGTACCATTCAACCGGTGAAATAGCATTTTAAAAAATTACAATTTCACTATTCTAATATGGGGTCTACTTTTATCGGATAGTTAATAGCACTGTCAGGCACATGAATTTGCCAGTTGGACAATAGATACATCATATACTCAAAAGTGTACTAGCAAATAGCTTTGAAACAACAGTTTGGAACGACAGTTATCAAAGTTTTGATGCACTTATTTCCTGTTTCTGTACTGTTAGCAATACTAATTAGATGTTAAGAACTCTTACCATTACGTTCCTATTATTTTCGCTTCTCAGAGTCCATGGGCAAGCTGTCACCATTTCGGGAACTGTGAAGGGAGCCAACGATTACTTAGGTCTCCCCGGTGCTACCGTACTGGGTGAAAAACTAAGCTCTCCTCCTGCCTCTTTGGGTGTGGTCACTGATCTTGAGGGAAAATTCAAGCTTGAGAAGGTGGAGCCGGGCAGCTACCGTTTTCAGTTTCAATATATCGGATATCAGACGGTGACAAAAAATGTAACTGTCGGCATAAAGGACATTTCCTTTGGAGACATTCTACTGGAAGAAGAGACCAAGACGCTTGAAGAAGTAAAAGTTACTGCCCAGGCTATGATGAGTGAGCAGAAAGGAGATACCTCTGTTTTCAACGCACTGGCTTTCAAAACAGTACCCGATGCCAGTGCCGAAGACCTGGTGCAAAAGATGCCGGGCATTGCGATGGTGGATGGCGTAATACAAGCCCAGGGCGAAAACGTTCAGCGAATTCTTATCGACGGAAAGCCTTTTTTCGGCGGCGATGTGCAGGCTGCTTTGCAGAGCCTACCCGCTACTGTGATTGAAAGCATTCAGGTGTTTGACAAAAAGAGCGACCAGAGCGAGCTAACCGGGTTTGACGACGGTGAAAGAATAAAGACGATTAATATCATCACAAAGCCCAATCGCAGAAGAGGGCAGTTTGGAAAAACTTCGGTAGGAGCTGGAACTGATCAACGTTATATGGCAGGCGCTAACCTCAATATGTTCAATGGCGACCGTCGGGTTACTATATCAGGCCTTAGCAACAACATCAATATTCTCAACTACTCGGCAAGCCCCAATGCAAGTGCCGACAGCAGAACCCAGGATGGCATCATCAACAACAACGCCATTGCAGTAAACTTTGCTGACACCTGGGCAAAGTCGCTGGAGGTAAGTGGCAGCTACTTGTACAACCACAGGCAGGATGAAACCACCCAAACCAGGTTCAGAGAATATGTGCTCCCGTCCGACTCAGGGCAGGTTTACTCCGAAAGCAGCTACAACAATGCCACTAACGCCGAACACAGGGTGTTTATGAAAGTCGACTACAAGATCAACGACAACAACAGGATCATTTGGCGGCCATCAGCTTCCTTCGGCAATAACATCCGCAATTCCAACTTCCTCGGTCGCACAACCTCGGATTTTGGCCCGGTGAACCAAACCGAAAACAGCTCGTCGTTCGATCTCTTTGATTTGGACTACTTCAATAACCTGATGTACAACCATCAATTTGAAAAAAAGGGGCGTGCATTCACGATCAACCTCCGAAACGGCTTTCACGTCAATACCGACGACAGGTACAGGCTGGCCGAAAATATCTTCTATCAATCGGCTGACAGCAGTCAATTGCTCAAGCAAAATATTGAGTGGAACCGAAAAGGACACGACTGGAGGGTCAACGCTTCCTATACTGAGCCCGTGGGTGCCAACGGACGAATTGAACTGGAGCATACAATGGGCGACAGAATCAATGACTCTGACAGAAGACTGTACGACTTTTCGGAGCAGTTCGATGACTACACCCTACTCGATGAGGCGTTGAGCAACACCTTCGACAACAGCTACTTTACACAGGAAACAGAGCTGGGTTACCAATACACACTAAAAAAACTTACTGCGCAGGTAGAGGTGGAATATCAGGACGCCAAACTGAAAAATGACCAGCAGTTTCCAAGGGAATACACACTCAATCGGCGCTTTAATAGCGTGTTACCGTCGTCCCGGTTTCGCTACAAGTTTACCGACAATACCAATATCGAACTAGATTACCGCACCTGGACCAGAGAGCCACAAATAGGACAGCTGCAGGACGTAATTGACAACTCAAATCCGCTTCAGCTTCGCACGGGAAATGTGGATCTTAACCAAACATATACCAATAGAATCAGAACCCGTATAAGGTCAAATAACCCCGAAACAAATAGGTCAATGTTTGTTTATGCCCACACCGAGCTCACCAGCAACTACATTGGAACGAGCACCTTTATTGCCGAAGAACAGACAACAGTTGGCGAGGGAGTGATACTTGAAAAAGGCTCTCAGCTAATAAGCCCGGTTAACCTGGGTGGATACAAGGAATTCAGGTCATACCTGAGTTATGGCCAACCCTTCTCGTTGATCAAATCAAATGTCAATTTCAACGGTGGTGTTAACTACACAAGCAGACCTGGCCTCATCAACGACGAGCTCAACCTGGCCAACTCATGGAACTACAGGCTTGGTGTTTCTCTAAGCAGCAACATCAGTGAGAATATTGATTTCAGAGTAGCCACGTGGTCGAGATACAACGTGGTGGAAAACAGCCTGCGGCCTGCACTAAACAACAACTTCTTTAATCAGACTACCCGGATCAACTACAACATGATCTTTGGAAACGGCTTCACATTCAGAACAGACGTAAGGCATCAAATCAATGCCGGGCTTTCTGCGGGTTTCGACAATAGTTTCACTCTTTGGAACATGAGTGTGGGTAAGAAGTTGTTCAAAAACAAGCTTGGCGAAGTGAGTATGAATGTGTACGACATCCTGAAACAGAACAATAATATCCGGAGAAACATATCTGAAATTTACATTGAGGACACCCAGTCGAATGTGCTTAACCGGTATGTGATGCTCTCTTTTACCTACAATTTCAGGCATTTCTCAGTGGGAGCCAGCCAGGAAGACTTCGAGGAGATCAAAACCAACTAGGCAAAATAACGGAGAACCGAAAGAGGCTAAAGGCTTTGGAACCTTAAAAGCACTTCTTCCTTGTAGCTCCGACTGATGGGGATTTCTTTGCCTGCAACATTAACATGCTCATTGGTGAACGACTTTATCTGTGCACTGTTGATCACGAAAGAGCGGTGCGTTCTGATAAAACTGCCAGGCAGGCTTTCCTCAATATGACTGATTCTTTCTTTGGTGATGATGGTCTCGTCAGCGGTGAAAATCTTGATATAGTCGCTATAGCTTTCAATATAAAGAATGTCGTCTAACACAATTTTCACAGTTTTTCTATCTGATTTTACCAATATTGAGGCTGGCACTTGAGTGGCTGCCGTGTGTACTTTTGTGTTGACTTCCATCAACTGATAAAACTTATCTATTGCCTTCATGAACCGCTCCAGAGAAACGGGCTTGAGCAGATAATCCACCACATCCAGGTCAAACCCGTCAATGGCATATTCCCGGTAGGCGGTCACCAAAATGACCTTCGGTCGGTGCTGAAGGGCCTTCAGGAAATCGAGGCCTGTGAGCTTAGGCATTTGAATATCGAGAAAAATGAGGTCGATGGAATGGCTGCGCAAAAGCTGAAATGCCTCCGTGGCCGTGCGGCACTCAGCCACGATTTCGAAGCCACCCATTTGCAGCAAGTAGCCTCTGATCACCCGAATGGCAATCGGCTCATCGTCGACAATAATACATTTACGAGTCGCTTCCGGCATCATCTTTTGGTTTTAAGTCTAACTCCAGGTTTACTATAAAGTGCCGCTCATCATTTTCAATCCTGAGCTTGTGCCTGCCTGGGTACAGCAACTCCAAACGTTTCCTCACATTTGACAGCCCCACCCCGCCAAGCTGCCCCGCCTCCTTTTCAGCTTTCGAGAATGAATTGGTCACTGTGAGGTAGAGCCGCTCGCCTTTAGTTTGGATTGAAATGGATAGAAAAAGCTGCTGATCATCCTGCATAAAACCATGCTTGAATGCGTTTTCTACGAACGGAAATAGAAGAAAAGGTGCGATACTACAATCATTCCCGTTTGCCTGAATATCCAGCTCAAGCCGAAGCCTTTCTTCAAACCGGAGCTCCTCAAGCGCAATGTAATCTCTTATTAATTTGATCTCGTCGGCCAGCGGTACCAATGACTTATTGCTTCTGTACAAAAGAAAGTCGAGCAGTTCAGAAAGCCGCAAGATACTATCAGGGAGCACGTCGGACTTCTCCAGCGCCAAACCGTAGAGATTGTTGAGGGTGTTGAACAGAAAATGGGGATGTATTTGACCCTTGAGCAGTTGCAGCTCTGCTTCTTTGAGTTTAAGGGCTGCTTCGAGACTGGCACTTTTCAGTTCGGCCCTCTCCCGCTCGGCTTTCATCCAAAGTCGCAGCAGCTTAAGAGCAACTCCCAGCAGCACGATGGAATAAAGGCCCACGGGCTGAAATATGAAATCGCCTGCTACAGGCCCTAGTTTCTCATAGTTGTATTCGGCGATGGAGATATAAGTGAGGGCAATAACCCACATCTGGAAATACATCGACACAATAAGTGTATACACGAAATACAATATGAACTTACCATAGTTCCTCGTCAGAAGGTACTTAGGCACAAGGCTGTAATTAATGAAATAAGTGGTGCCCATTGCCACCGGCAACATGAGGCACGCAAAGCGCAGAGAGAAGCCATAGTCGCTACTTATCCTGGCAAAAAAAACCATGAGGAAAGCAAGGGACAACCACCAGAAGACCACGTGGGCCAGCACCCTCCCTCCTTTTGAATAGACCAACTTGTTGAGATAATCGCTTATCATTGCTGCAAAATGCCGATAAATTCTAAATCATACAGTGAAAGTCGACGAAATGCCATTTTCAGCAGGTATTCTACCAAAAATGTAGAATCCCTCCGAAAATTGGTTTTCCACCGATGTTGACAGCAACTCCGTCTACTTTGTCCATTTTGCCTGGCTAAAAGCCGTATGATTGCCCTGGATGTTTTTTAAACCCTTAAATCTTTACAACTATGTTTGAATTATTTTGGATGGGCGGAATAGAATTCATGTCAATTCTTACGCTAATGTTTCTTGCTGCATTGATCTTCAGCGGGCTTTCTGCCTCAGATATCTTCTCCAAAGGGTTGAAAGGTGACGAAGTCAAAAGAAGACTGGACTATGTAAAGTTCTTTGGACTGCTGGCCCTGGTCACTGGAGTGCTTGGTCAACTCATTGGAATGTTCATGGCCTTCCAGGCAATTGAGCAAATTGGGGAGGTGTCGCAAGCGATGCTAGCTGGTGGGCTGAAGGTGTCAAGCATCACCAGCATCTACGGCATGCTCATTTTCGTTGTCACCAGGCTTATCTGGTTTGGCCTGCACTACAAAGCCAATAAATAGCAGCGGGTTCCATTTTCCCCTGCAATGCAAGCGGGCTACCCATCGTCCAAGCAACTCCACTATTATGTAGGGCAGTTCCGCACGGCAGCATAAAAGTTTGTTTAATAGTTGTTTGGAAAAAGAGGCTTCACTTATGGGGTCTCTTTTTGTAATAATATAACTATTTCAATGATTCATTGACTTATTTAAATGAATCGACATTTTTTTGAACGATCGCTGCCCATATCACCTTGTCTTTAGAGATGCATCGAAGTATCGCAGGACGTGTATGCCTAAATCTGATGGCCGACCGGCTACTCTCCACTAACGGGTTCCCTCTGTCCTCTTCGCATCTTCAATAGATTTCTCACCTTTAAAACCAATATAGATATGGCAAAATGTTTCGCATTAATGGGCTGGAGTTTGCCCGTGATAGAAAGCATGCAAAAACTTGGTAAGCCTTATGTAGTCGTTTCGTTTCCAGACTTCGCACCTTATGCAGCCGAACATAATATTCCCTTTGTTCCCTACCAGCTAGATGAATGGAGCGACACCTCCAATTCCCTGGACCTGGTTGAAAAGCTAAAGCCTTATAACGCTGACGTGGCTGTGCCCCTTTACGAGGAAACGGTGGAATGGGCCGGAGCGCTCAATTCAATTTACAGAAACGACCCACGGGTACTTAACCGGGCTTTTCTTTTTCGAAACAAGGCGATCATGAAGCGGAAAGCCCTCATTGGAGGACTGCGGGTCGGGCTGTTTGAAGAGGTGTATAGCAAAGACGGTGTAAAAGCCTTTATGAAACGCCTGAATGAAGCCAATCTGCAACTGCAAGGTGAAGAGGATAGCTGGGTGCATATCAAGCCCTTTGCTTCGGCCGGCACTGTTGGTCATCGCCTGCTGAAATCGATGGCTCAAATAGACGAAGAATGCGAGGATAGTGATTTCCCATGTCTTGCTGAGAGTCATCTGCCAGGCAGGGAGTTTTCCTGTGAGGCATTTATCCATAAAGGCAAAATCAGGTTCCTCAATATCACCGAATACGTGAAACTGGGGTATTCTAATTTCATTCCCGAAGGCAACTATCTGGAAACAAAGCGTGAATTGATCCACAAGCAGGTGCAGAAAATGGTCGATATTTTCGGTATTGAATTTGGCATGGTGCACCCCGAATGGTTCCTTACTGAAAACGACGAACTGAATTTTGGAGAAACTGCCTGCAGAATTCCCGGCGGGCACATCCTTGAGCTTTGCTCTAAATCATACGAGTTCGATGCGCTTGCTGCGTTTGTCGTGTCTCACGACCCCAATGCAACCGAGGAAGAGCTGGATGCAATTTTCCCTCCGAAGGGCTTCAAACCGAAATATTACCATGGCAACGTGATGATCTATCCTCACAAGCGTCAGTTCTCGAAACTTGAAATACCTGAAGAGCTTAACAACGACCCGTACTTCATTGAGCACAGCCTCGTGCCGCCTTACGAGGGGCAGAAAATCAGTGGAGACCGTGGAGGATTTGGTAATCACTTTGGCACCATCAACTTCAAGGGAGAAGACCCCGACCGGATGACGGAGCTTTTAAAACACTATCAGAAAGTCGATTTTTATGTATAAGCGAAGGTAAACCACCCATATGGAAATAGCATCCGATAGGATATTTGAAAATTTTGAGAAGAGTTTAGAAGAGTTTAAAGAGTCAATTGAGTTAACCAAGCAGGAGAAAGCTACCAAACTGGCAAGCCAGGTAGATATACTCAGCCAATCAAGGAACGGGCTGGTCTACCTGCTTCAGAAAATTGGTGAGCTCGATCGGGCAGGCATTTTTAACAATACAGTTTGGAGTGAGCCTGACAAGCTCATTCCCCAGCTGGTGAAAGGCACTTTGAAAGTAGGTCACCCCACCTCCAGCTTCGAAATTCTGTCTGAGCTGCGGCTGTTAGCCTTTGCAACCGGCATTGAAAAAAGCGACAAAATATCGCAGAAAGACGCTCAAAGCTTTCTGGAAGAGGTGATGGTGCACAACCTTGAGTTTGCTCATCAGGATGTTTCAGAGGAAACCCGCCTTGCAATGCCGGTGAGAGAATTAAAAAAGGCGTTCAATCTCTTTGGCTTCATCGTCTCAGAAATCGACCTGCAGGGTGTGTATGAAAAGCTCGCCGAGGAAATTCGGCTCATTTGTGCTCAACGGCCTATTATGACCCGCAAAGCCAGAGAGCTGATCCGGTTGGTCAATGAGCGTTTTGATACCTCGGGAGACTCCGAAACGGATCGGTCGGTTCGGCTGTACATCAACGCTATTTATGCTCCTTCAGAAGGCGCAAGAAACAATGCCAGCCTCAAGGATTACGAGCATTTCCTTTCGGAAAGCAGCGTGGCTACCTTGGAAAGAGAAGCCAGATCCATGGGCGACCATATGAACGCCACTGGCCTGGTGAGTGGCTACCACTCTCTGCTACTCAAAAAGCTCGTTGCTGACTATGAAGACCTGGTTCCTGTTTGCCTCCACCTCAATGACCGGGGCGTAGCGGAATGGGAAAAATTTCATGGATTGATTTCCACGCTGATCAATGAAACGGTCAGCCCCGACAATTGCCAGTGCATTTATGGACTGGCCCGAATGTTGGGAAAAAGCTTGTTTTCCCGCCGGCCTGTCAGGGTGGGTCTCGAGAACCTCCGCAAAGTTAAGATCCACAGTATGGTGGAGAAGCGGATTAGCAAGTCACTGATCAACAAAGATGCTGATGTAACCGTATTGCAGTACCTGATCGGTGGCACCATCAAAGTGCTGGGGCAGCACCTTGGTGTTGGCCAGGGCAACAACCCCACCTGCCAGTCGGCCAGGGGTATCAGCATGTGGAGCCAACATGCCCCGGCCATGCTCATCGATATGATCATTACGGTGGCCACGCAGAACGATCTGGTTATGCGTTTTGAAAATCAGGACCTGACCTCCAACCAGCTGGGAAAAGGGCTGCTCGACAACCTGGATCACAACCTTGATGTGGTGTCGGTAGTACTCGTGCCTCATTTGGATAAAATCTACAATGAGATGATGAAACGTTCGTCATTTCGGGGAGAGGATCCTCACAAATGGGTAAACCCTGCCATGTACGGCCAGTGGGTGCACGTGGGCTTTGCTTCGTGCTACGACTACCCGAGCAATTCAATCGTTGACTTTGAAGGGTTCGTCAGGATCTTTTACGCCGCCTTCCACCCCGACTACAATGGTCAGCACCAAATGGTGTACCCCAATCCCGTCGGCATTTTCCTTACCACCAACAAAGGAGTGATGGTAGGCCTTCATGCCATCTCGCTGCTTCGGGTAGATAAAAACAAAAAAGGCGAAATGAGAGCCTACTTCCTTAACCCCAACAATGAGGGTCGGCAGGATTGGGGCCAGGGAATTAAACCCACGGTGTTTGGAAATGGCGAGAAGGCCGGGGAATCATCGTTGCCATTTTATCAGTTCGTTGCCAGGGTGTATGCCTTCCACTACAGCGCCCTGGACGTAAAAAGCTGGTTGAGCAAGGTGCCGGAAGAGGAAATTGCCAAGGTAGAGCCCCTGGCTAAGGAAAGCTGGGGAAAATCATATGTCTGGAATCAACAAACCAAATTATGGTAAGACACTCGTCGAGAATTGAGCTGAGCCAATCTTCTCTGGTGAAAAATATCAATTTCATCAGAAAAAAGATTGGGCCTGACGTAAGGATTTCATCTGTGGTGAAAGCCAACGCCTATGGCCATGGCATCGCACAATTTGTGAAGATGGCTGAAAAGGCAGGCGTTGATCACTTTGCTACTGCATCAGCTTTTGAAGCCGAAGAAGTGTTGGCTGCCAAGTCGGAAAAGGGTGGCATCATGATCATGGGCATATTGTACGACCAGGACATCGAGTGGGCCATTGAAAACGATATTGAATTTTTTGTTTTCAATTACGCCCGGCTACCTCTGGCAATGGAAGTAGCGAAAGGACTTGGGAAGCGTGCAATGGTACACATTGAAGTAGAAACTGGTGCCAATCGCACGGGCATGAATGCTAAGGAGTTTCCAAAAACGCTCACTTTCCTCAAGAAAAACGCAGCCCATGTCGAGTTCAAAGGGCTATGTACGCATTTCGGCGGTGCCGAAAGCTTCGCTAACCAATTCAAGATCACCTCTCAGCACAAGCGTTACAAGGACTTCCTTCGGGAGTGCAAACAAAAGGGCATCATGCCCGAGTACCGGCACATCGCCTGCTCAGCCGCTGCATTGGCGATGCCCGACACTGTATATGACATGGTGAGGATTGGCGTGGCTCAGTATGGTTTTTGGCCGAGCCCGGATATCTACTACACCCACTTGCAGGAAACAGGCAAGCCGTCCGATGGGGCTCTGAAAAGGATTTTCAATTGGAAGACGGATGTAATGGACGTGCGTGACATAGACCCTGGTGAGTTTATTGGCTATGGTACCTCCTATCAGGCCACGCAGAAAATGAAGGTGGCTGTGATGCCGTTGGGCTACTCTAACGGCTACCCCAGGGCGCTGTCTAACCGGGGGCATGTGCTCATTCACGGCAAAAAAGCCCCGATAGTAGGGCTAATCAACATGAACCTGTTTATGGTAGATGTATCCCATATACCTGGCGTAGAAGTGGGCGACGAGGTGGTGCTCGTAGGTCGGCAGAAAAACAACACCATCAATATCAGCTCTTTCACAAACGTGACTCAATTGATCAACAACGAAATGCTCAGCCGATTGCCGGCGGCCATCCCCAGGAAAATTGTCAAATAGCCTGTTGCACTAATTTGATTCCATAGTTTAAATAACTGTCGTTGTTCCATAGATTTGCATCGCCATTAAAACACTATTCCATGGCCAAGCGATTTGTGGATTTTAAGAAACTAAGAAACTTCCGTCTTCTTCGCAGGATTTTCTTCCTGCTTATTTTTCTCGGCATCGAAGAAGGGCTGAAATGGGCCGACAACCTGGGTTATATTACGATTCCAACCTACCTCGATAAGTCTTTTGAAGTCGTGCTGTGGACCCTCGGCTCACTTATTGTCGTTACCATTGTTTTACGCCTTACCGAAAATCGGGTCTTCCGGTTCAACGACGATGAAGTTGACCTGGAGCAGCGGATTCTCTTTACCAAAATTTACTCCAACACTCTTTATCTGCTCGTAGCGGCCGTCGTATTCTGGAAAATGGGATTGGAGATTGAAAACATCACCATTTTCCTGGGCCTTATCACCACGGGCGTAGCCTTTGCCGTTCGGGACGTCATTAACTCCTATTTTGCGTGGTTTATTATTCTCACCAAACATCCCTTTCGCATAGGTGACTATGTGAAAATTGGAGATGAGGCAGGCACTGTAGAACGCATCGGCACTTTCTTCGTGACTTTACAAAACCCAGGCGCCACAGATTTTATCAAAGTGCCAAACAATACCCTGCTCAGCAAAGCCATCATCAACATGGGCAAAAACCGGGTAATGCACACGGTAAAATTCCCCGTCAAAATCATTCCTCCGGATATTCAGGCCAGGATGGATAAGTTGGATGAATTGGCAAAATCGATAGTGAGCGAGAAAGTATCCCCAAAGACTCAAATTCAGGCTGATGGCGGTACGATCTGCCTTTACATTGTTCTAACGCTGCCAGTAGGCCAGGTAACCAGGCGCACTGAATTCATTGTGAAGGCCAATGAAGTGCTGTCAGACATCATTGCTGAACCAAGAGCGCTTCTTTCATAAAAAACATACCTGTTAAAATTTGATTAGCATTAAAAGCAAGGCCATATTGGTAGGGTTCATTTTCAAATTATCACTATTTTTGACCATATTCAGCAATGCCAAGTGGCGGCTTAAATGAAATTTCTATTTAAAATACTATCTATTGCTTTGCTAAGCCTTCTCATAGCGACCGAGGCCCAGGTTGTCTTGTTGGTTTTGGCTAACGACAGTACTCCATTGGAAGACATCGAATTAACCGAGTTGGGTGAAACCGAAAGCGGTGGCGAAGAAAAGAACGACAACAGCGGTGAGGAAGTAGAAAAATTCTTTTCAGCGCATCAGCTGGTTTTCAACAACGCCCCGGTCAGTGTTCATGACCGCTATTTTGTATACAAGAGGTCATCGCAAAAGAACCTACATTTTGAGGTAATTTCCCCGCCTCCACAAGCCTTTTGTTAATGCACTCTTCGGTCTGTGCTTCTTTCCCGTTCAGCACCTGTAAGCATACTAAATATGCTTATATTAACAAACTGGAAAGAAGAAGGAACGCAAACGTTCAGATCATAGGGCTTCTGCGGCTACACTGCACGCCATCACAACAATTCCATTCATTTTAACTAACAAGAAACTGTGAAAGCACATACTAAAGAAACTCAAGCCACAATGACTCCTGCAAAGGCGCTGGAGTTTCTCAAGCAAGGAAACGAACGTTTCCAAAACAACCTTAAAGCCAACCGCAACCTGTTGGAGCAAGTCAACGATACGAGCGAGGGGCAGTGGCCTTTTGCCGTTATTCTTAGCTGCATAGACTCCAGGGTTTCAGCAGAGTTGGTGTTCGACCAGGGGTTGGGTGACATTTTCAGCGTGCGTATCGCTGGCAACTTCGTCAACGAAGACATACTGGGCAGCATGGAGTTTGCCTGCAAAATAGCCGGGTCTAAGCTCGTGGTTGTGTTGGGCCATAGCAAATGCGGCGCCATCAAAGGAGTATGCGACAATGTGACCATGGGCAACCTGACAGCCCTCATGAGCAAACTCAAGCCTGCGGTGGAGGCTGTGAAGGAGCCGAGCGAAAACAGGAATTCTGGCAACGCTGACTTCGTAGACAACGTCGCTCAAATGAATGTGAGAATGACGATAGGCAATATCAAAAGCAGAAGTACTATTCTCAACGACATGTTTAGCAAAGGAGAAATTGGGATCGTTGGCGGCATGTATGATGTTGAAACCGGTGTAGTCCGGTTTTTTGAAGATTAATTACACGATGTAATTAAAAAGGGAACCTGATCAGCCCGGGTCTGTATTTTCAGCAGCTGGGCTGGTTAGGTATTTTTTTGCAGATACTATCGCTTGCTGGAGACATAGTCGGCTACCGTGCCCACTGGTGCCAGCCAAATGCCGTTAGCTGGGTCAGCAGCGTATTTCATCAGCTCTTCCAGCATTGCGAGTCGGGTGGTTTGGTCACCTCCCTCGCCCATTTCATGGCCCGCCAGCACCAGCCATTGTCCCGACTTTTTTGCTTGTTCGATCAGCAGCAATATCTTATCAAAGTCTTTGCCGTCGCTCTCCACGCCTGTGAGCTGCGCAAAGTCAACGTAGGAAGGGTCATTGGCCGCTTCATCCATCCAGCCTCTGCTGTTGTCAAACAGCTTTGCTGTAATCGGCACATAGCTTTGGGTGCCCTCCCCCCTGCCCACAAAAGTTTGCCCACAAGGGTAAGCGAACACCTTGCAGTCGACGCCCAGCATCTCTTTGATTTGCTTGTTTGCCTCCACGAGTTCCTCTTCCATTTTGCCGAGCGTGTACTCTTCCAATGCTTTTGAGCGAGACCACACAAAATTGCCCGAACACGGATGATTAAGAGAATGATTGCCGATTTCATGCCCTGAGGCCACCGCCTTTTTCCAGCCGCTGAGCTGGCTTTTCACCGCTGCTGGCACCAGGTAGAAGGTGGCTTTCACGCCATACTTGTCGAGCAGGGCAGTGCCACCGTTCACCTGGCTGGCTCTGGCATCGTCGAAGCTGAGGCTGATGGCGGCTTGCTTGGCCTCGGGCCAGGGGAAGGGCTTTGTCGGCTGCTGACAAAATGTTTCAGGCGAGATCAGTGCAAATAGAAAAATCAGCAGATTAGTGGCTTGAATAGTGTTTCTTTTCATGGAAGGCGATTTACAGGGTGTCTTATTTATACCAAGTTATTCAATTACATCTGTTTCCCATGCCGCTGAGCACCAAAACTGCCAACAGACCTCCGAAAACGGCTCCCCCTGAACATTTTTTCAACCAATCCCCCTACCACGGTTTGCCTGCACTTAGTCACTCTAATGGCCCCTGGGGCTGATTAAAATATTCAAAGTATAAAAATGCTTATCTTTGATCTTAGAAGTCGTCAAAGCAACCATTGGCCATCGGTTGAAAAAAAGTACATGCCTCACAAAAGCAAAGTGAACTTCCTTCGGGCCGCATAGTCAAAACAAGCACTCAATGCACTTCAATGGATAAACCTAATTAAAGTAATACCCTCTTATTCCAGTACTTTCAAATTCCAGCTATATTCAATGAAATTGTACATTAAATTCATGGTCAGCCTCCGGTGCAAACTGCAGGTGAAGGAAGAGTTGGAGAAACTCGGCCTGCATTATGTGGTACTCGACCTCGGCATGGTGGATGTGCTGGAAGACATCACCGAGGAGCAGCGGGAAAAACTGAAACTGAACCTATTAAAATCGGGGCTGGAGCTGCTGGATGATAAAAAAAGCATTCTGATAGATAGGATAAAGAATGTGATCATCGAAATGATCCACTATACAGATGAACTCCCCAAAGTGAATTACTCCGACTATATCAGTGAGAAGCTTGACTACGACTACACCTACCTTTCCAATATTTTTTCCGAAGTAAAAGGCATCACTATCCAGCAGTTCATCATTATGCACAAGATTGAGCGGGTAAAGGAGCTGCTGCTTTACGATGAGCTCAACCTCACTGAGATCTCCTACAAGCTGCACTATAGCAGCGTGGCGCACCTCTCGAATCAGTTTAAGAAGGTAACAGGCCTCTCCCCCACCTTCTTCCGCCAATTGAAACAAAAGCGGAAGGGAAACCTGGAAAACCTGTGATAAATGTAATACTTACCGCTAAGTCTATAACACTTCACACCCCTGCTCTTCTCAGTTTTGCACTGTTGCTGCGAATGTAAACCAAACAGCCGCAATAGGGAGCAAATAGCCCTGGCCTGCAAGATGCCCGACAGGCAAAAGCTCCAATGCTCATCCAAGAAATTAATAACCAGAAGTACCATGAAAAAAAACATCAAAGTTTTCGCATTGATCGCTGTGCTCTTTTTAGCGCAATCGTGCGGAACCAAAACTGACAAAAGTAGCGAGGAAACGAAAGTAGAAGTAACTCCTACCGAAACAGTTAATCTGTCTTCCATTGAGCAAAGAAGGGCCTTTATCAAAAAGGATTCTGCCATGATTGCAGAAAAAAGAATGAAAGCGTGGGATGAAATGTATGAGAAAACGCCCACTTACACCAACCCCACAGGTACCGTTATCTATCGCAAGGCAGAAGTGAATCCGGTTTTCGTTGGAGGCGACAAGGCCATGAGAAAATACCTGAGGGACAACATTGTGTATCCTGAGCAGGCAGAGAAGGATGAGCTGGAGGGAGCGGTATTTGTCGACTTTGTTGTGGGTGTTGACGGCTCAGTAAGCAATATCGAAGTAACCGACGCCACCAGTGCCGATGTGGACCAGGCCTTCAGAAAAGAAGCCGTCAGGGTAGTTGGGGCTATGCCCAACTGGACACCAGGCCGCCAAAACGACAAACCAGTGAACGTGAGATACAGTATTCCTATCACTTTTCAAATCATTTAGGCTGATTACTAGGTGCATTCAAAAAAGGAGCGGTTTTCATCGCTCTTTTTTTATGTCCTTTTTTCGCTGCAGCGTCGCTTGCGACCAAAACCGGGATAAACGCCTGGGCGTGCCCCCCGCCAGCGATGTTCAGTTTGAAACTAACAGAAGTGGTTTGGCGGGGGTCGGGCTATCCGCTGCAAGTCCTCACTCTCGTACCTCGGGCTCCGGGCTTTCCGCTGCTATCCCTCACGCAACGTCCGCTTACCCTTCCGCCTGCCGTTGAAGGTCCATGGAATTCACCGCAGAGCGAACAACAAGCCCAGAAAGTGAGTCCCGTAGGGACGAAACAGCGGTAACCCCGCAACCCATACCAATGCCCTGTCAGTACCGTCGGTACGGCATATAAAATCCAGGCAGGTAAAAAGGCTTACAGAATATACAGCAGAGGAATCCTCCTACGCCAAAGGCTTCGGCGGACAAAGGAGGAACGCAGAGCAACAGTCCCGTAGGGACGAAACAGCGGTAACCCCGCAACCCATACCAATGCCCTGCCAGTGCCGTAGGTACGGCATATAAAATCCAGGAAGTTAGGAAGACTTTAACTATACCTAAGGAACATCCCAATCTTCGGCTCCCCATCCAAGTAAAGTAGCAAATCATCCACCGTTGAAAAGTCCTTTGTAAATGAGCTGTTTGTAGTGAACGCCAATATTTGCAAATAGAACCTCTGCCCATCATTCTTACAGGAGTGCGGAGTGCTCTTGCGCTTTTGAACGTGGGGAACGTATCCGACTGAAACCCTAATTTCAATCGGAAGTGTCTTCAAGAATTTACCAAGGGAAGAAAGCTTTGTCCAATACCAATCTTTGAGCCCGGGACCGCATACCGCAACCTGCGCCATTATTACTTCTGATGAAGGAATTGGTTCAAATTGCCTCGTTTGAGACTTAGAAGATATACTAGGATTTTCCATTCAACAATCTATGCTAGCGGCAGCTAAGTGCCAGTAGAGGCACGAAGAAAATTACCCAGGGTAAATCTCCGAAATCGGCATTATCAGCGACTCGTCATCTTCTGGAATAGGAAGCTTCTTTTTTGCGATCACGGTATCCACCTCAAAAGTTTCGAAGCCAGAGGAGTCAAAGGGCCCGAAGAAGGAAATTATTTGGTCTTCTGTGAGTTGAGGATCGAGCCAATCGTAAACCAATTTTGGGGGTATTACAAGGGGGCTTCTTGGATGGAGGACAGGCTTCATTATCGGAGCTGCTGCTGTTGTAATCAAAGAAAATCCAGGATAGTGTTCCCCTGTTTCCTTGTCGGTTATCCAGTCATAGATGGCACCCAGGAAGAAGGCCGGGTATTCAACTTCAGCAGTTTTTTTGCGGATGATAAACTTCTTTTTTGGCTTACCACCAAGTGGTTGTTCGACAAAGAAATTCGCTGGAACAACGCAACGTCGTTTAATAATTTGCTCACGGGCAAAAGGGTTAGTGAAGATTTCCCAGGGGCCGTCATAATTGGGGTCTTCGCTCTGGTTGTGAAATCCACCTTCGCTCCTAACATTAAACCGCCAGCTCAATTTCCCTTTGTACTCATGGTAATAGCCGAATTGGGCCTGAATCATTTCACCAGGATCCTCCTGAAGGATAGCCCAGCATCTCGACCCTGTAGGGTTGTGATAAGTTTTGGTAACGGGTGTTGAATCAAGAATTTCTTGAAGATGTTTCATGTCTTCCCTGGCATCCGCCCAATCGTCACGAGTCATCCTTTCTGAAAAGTATCCCAACTGTCCACACATGATTGATAAGTTTTAAGTTGCGCCAATAGCCATTAAAAATATCAATTTCCGGCGAAAAGCCATTGACTTTATCAAAACACAAGGCTTCGACTATATTTTCAGCGACATGAACCGCCTGGAAGAAGGCGCCCGAAACCACAAAGCTGGCCTTGACCTACTGGCCTACCTGAAAAAGCCAGGGCGATATTGTGAAAGCGACGGACAAGCAGAAAGCGCTGCTGGCGAACGATTCGAAGGAGCTGTTTGATGAGACTTTCTTCTATTTGATTTTCCTTACTCATTCATCTGCTTTCAATAAATCTTTAGGATCAACTTCAAGGATTTTTGCCATCTCAAAGAACACCTACGATTCTGGTAGCTGTCTGATTTGTGCTGAGCCGTCCACCCAGTTATAGCACGTCCCCGGTTTCCCGACCAACCAAGTTAGAATTTAAATTTTTTCTATTCAGGTTTCAATGCAAAAAGCATGTAAATATTCCAGTGTGAGGACATCTTTTAAGCTACGCTGAGTGACGACTGTGATAGAAGTGATGGAGGCAGTGGCAGATCGGCAGGCTACCCTTGAAGCCCATTAAAGAGGTCGCTCTGTCCTGAAGCACAGAGCGACCTCTTTAATCAGGATGTCCTGCGTGAGGGATAGCAGCGGAAAGCCCGGAGGGTGAAGCACGAGGCACGAAGTGCTCACCTGAGGACTTGCAGCGGATAGCCCGACCCCGCCAACCGGGCCGGTTACTTTCAAACGGCATGTGGCTGGCGGGGGACGCCCCAATACAAAATATTCCACATGCATGGCTTGTCAGCTATCCCCCGGGGCTTTGGCTATGTCCCTGGCGTGTTACTAGTCCACAGCCGAAAAGAGGTTATTCACTGCAGGAGCGATTAAAGAGGTTACTCTCTGCAGGAGCGCAGAGAGTAACCTCTTTAATGGTTCAGGCAAGTTGAACGACATGTCGGTTACTAACAGTCGGTCTTCTCTCCTATGCCCGGTGGTGCAGTCAAAACCAGTGATATATGTAACTCTTTGCTGGCAGCGTGTAATACATCTGCCCAACGCCTTCCCTACTTTTGTATCATCAAAGCCCCGCCTGCTAACCAGGCGCACACCTTTGCGGCTAATGAGTAAATACTCCCCGGCCCCCTAGTAGCGGACATTTAAAAAAACACACGTATGATATTGAAAAAAGCATTTGCTGCCTTTGCTATGGCAACAGTAGTTCTGATGGCAGGTTGTAACAAAGACAAAGACAACGATCCAACGCCAATAATTCCACAAGCGCTTTCTTCTGCTCCGGCTGATGATGCCATGGACGTGGAAACCAATTCGACGGTGATGGTTTCGTTTAATAAAAATATGGACCCTGCTACCATTAACGGCACTACGTTCATGTTAATGAAAGGCACGGAGGCAGTGGCCGGCACGGTGACATACGCAGACTCGACTGCTACCTTTACACCTACCAATGACCTTACAGCCAGCACTTTGTTTACTGCCACTGTTAACACAGGTGCCATGGACACCGACGGCTTGCCGCTTGAGAGTGATTACACTTTCAGCTTTACCACCGGACTGGCACCTGATACGACTGCCCCTGTGGTAACGCTCACCAATCCTCTCAACAATGTGGTGGATGTATCTCTCAACCAGGTCGTTTCGGTTACATTCAGCGAAGCGATGGATGCTTCAACCATCAATACTACTTCACTTACGCTGGCAAGTGGCACCACCATAGTTACGGGTGCTGTGAGCTATACCGGCATGGTAGCTACATTCACTCCTGCAGCCAGTTTGATGGCTGGTGTAGTGTACACAGCCACTGTGACTACGGACGCAACTGATGTGAGAGGCAACGCACTGGCATCGGCCAAAGTATGGTCGTTTACTACCGACGTGCTTCCCACGGCTTCTGCTACCTCACCCCTCAACAACGCTACCAATGTTGCACGCAACAAAGTGTTGTCGGTCACTTTTAGTGAAGCGATGGATGGATCAACTTTCAACAGCTCAACTTTTACACTCAAACAAGGTAGCATACTGGTAACTGGCGCAGTAGCCTACAGCGGCACCACTGCCACATTTACCCCCGCTGCGCTCTTAACAGCAGGCACTGTGTATACGGCTACTGTAACCTCTAGTGTGAAAGACCTTGGCGGAAATGCTTTGGCAGCTGCCCAGGAGTGGTCATTTACTACCGGAACTGTTGCCGGCTTGTCGGTAGTGAATTTGGGCATGGCTGGCAACTATGCCATACTTGCCAAAACAGCCATCAACAACATCCCTAACTCGGCGATTACGGGTGACTTAGGCCTGAGCCCTGCGGCTACTTCTTTCATCACCGGTTTTGCCCTGACCAACGCCACAGGTTACGCTACCTCTCCCCAGGTAACAGGCAAGGTGTATGCAGCCGACATGGCTTCGCCTACATCGACCAACCTGACGACAGCGGTAGAAAATATGATCACTGCCTACAACGATGCGGCGGGCAGGCCTACGCCTGACTTCTCAGAGCTGGGCACGGGCAATATTGGTGGAAAAACCCTGGCGGCCGGTTTGTACAAATGGACTAGCACTGTGACCATCCCAACTGACCTGGTCATTTCGGGTACTGCCGATGACGTTTGGATCTTCCAGATCAGCGGTGACCTGACCATGAGCTCAGCCGTAAATATTACTTTGACTGGTGGAGCACAGGCCAAGAACATTTTCTGGCAGGTGGCAGGTGAAGTCGTGATAGGCACTACCTCTCACTTTGAGGGCACCATCTTATCTATGACTGGCATCACCTTGCAAACTGGCGCTTCAATGAATGGCATAGCGCTGGCACAAACTGCGGTAATTCTCGATCAGAATACCGTGGTGAAGCCACAATAATTTCTTTAAACGGCGACGGCAATCGCTGGATGTACTGCAAAGAAGGGCATGGCGTTATCACCCTGCCCTTTTTTGTTTTTTCGCTCCCCGCATTCATGCCAGTCATGCCAGCCATTACGCAGCTAATTAAAGCCCTGGCCCGTGTTCCTTGTATATGTGAAATATGTAAGACTCCTCAGGCAAAGTGTAATAAAAAGCCCCGGCAATTGACCCACCTTTGCATCATCGAAGGTTCGCCTGCATGTCAGATGCGACCTTTGCGGCTTTTGGGTAAATGCTCCGAAGCCCCGCCAACAGCGGAAAGTTAAAAAAACACATGTATGATTTTGAAGAAAACATTTGCCTCAGTAGCCCTGGCAGCGGCAGTTTTGTTTGTAGGCTGTAATAAGGACGACGACAACGTAGATCCGGGTATCCCTACAGTAGTATCGGTTTCTCCCGCCAATGATGACACAGACATTGAGCGTAATGCAGTAATTGAATTTGAATTCAGCGAAGAAATGGATCCTGCCACAGTGAACACGACCACCTTTCAACTGAAGCAGGGAAGCACAGATGTGCCGGGAGCAGTATCCTACGAGGGCACTACGGCCAAGTTTACTCCTACAAATAGTTTAGCGGCGGGAACAGTTTACACGGCTATCATTAGCAAGGACGTGAAGGACCTCGCAGGTCATGCCATTGCCGAAGCGAAAGAATGGTCATTTACCACTGGCGGTAGCACTGCTACCATTGCGCCGGTAGATCTGGGTACTTCAGCCAACTATGTGGTGCTGGCGAAGACTGCGATTAACAATAGCCCCACTTCAGCCATTACTGGTGACCTGGGCATAAGCCCTGCGGCCGAATCGTACATCACAGGACTGGCGTTGACAGATGATACCGGATTTGCCACTTCGGCTCAGGTAACAGGAAGGGTGTTTGCCGCCGACATGGTGTCGCCTACGTCAAGTAACCTGACCACTGCTATTGACAACATGAACACCGCTTACAACGATGCGGCCGGGCGTCCTTCTCCCGACTTCTTTGAGCTAAGCACAGGAAACATCGGAGGAAAAACATTGTCTCCAGGGGTATACAAGTGGACAAGCACAGTAACTGTGCCCGCAAGTATCACTATTAACGGCGGTGCCAACGATATCTGGATCTTCCAGATTGCGGAGAATTTAACTGTGAGCTCAGCTGTGAATGTGACATTGAGTGGTGGCGCACAAGCCAAAAACATATTCTGGCAGGTGGCTGGCGAAGTAACCATTGGAACAACCGCCCATTTTGAGGGCGTGATTCTATCCAAAACTGGTATCACCCTGGGCACCGGAGCTTCACTGAAAGGACGGGCACTGGCACAAACGGCAGTCATTCTTGATGCCAATGTGGTGGTCCAGCCTCAATAAGATAATATAGTTAGGTTGAGTTTTTTAAATGGAAAGGGCGGGGTGTTTTCACTCCTGCCCTTTTCCGTTTTAAGGCATTTGTAGTCGCTTTCCGAGCCTTACATTTCTCTGGAAATCTCTTGTAAACTATTTAAAATCAGTGATTTATATAAGATCCACATGAAAGACTGTAAGGCTTTGCTGCTCGAAATACCGCTGCTTTGTAGTGGGGCATTGCTCACCTGAAATGCTGTTCGCAGGCAGGTCAGCATTTCTTATCGCCCCGGTTCAACCAGCGAAACAGTGCTTAAAACAAATAATTATGAAAACAAAAAGTCTATTGGCAGCCTTTGCTCTTGTATCGGCTGTTTTTGTTGTCGGTTGCCAGCAGGAAGACCCACTTCCAGCCAATGCCGGGGAATTCTTCCTTGAGACAGGAAGTCACAAGCAATCCGTGTCTTCGTTGAGTTCGGTTCCTATGGGAAGTGCAGCTGATTTTGCTGTGCTGGCAGGCACCACCGTTACTAACGATGGGGAATCAGTGATCACAGGAAATCTTGGGGTGAGCCCGGGTACCGCCATTACGGGCTTCCTGCAGGCTCCTTTGAATAACATCATGGGTCCCGGAACAGTAACTGCCGGTCTTGGAACGGTAAGTGGAATTATCTACGCTGCCGGGCCTGTGGCAGCACAAGCGCACAATGATGCAGTAATCGCCTACAATTACCTGACAGCCCAGGCACCAGGTACTGTTTATTCAGGCGTTACGCAGCTCGATGGCATCACCTTTACTCCCGGTGTTTACAATTTCGCTCCTTCGGCCAACCTGCAGGTAAACGGCACCATGTACCTCGATTTTCAGGGCAACAGCAATGCGGAATTTGTCTTTCAAACGGGCACTACCCTGGTGACGATGGCCGGATCAAATATTATCGCCATCAACAACGAAAATGCTGATTGCAATGGCTCCAATGTGTTTTGGGCTGTGGGCTCATCAGCTACGGTTGATGGAGAACAGTTTATCGGAACGGTGATAGCTAATACCACCATCACGATGACCTACGGTTCAACAGTATCAGGCAGCATGCTGGCTTTGAACGGAGCCGTAACGATGATCACCAACAACATTAGCGCTTGTAATGGCGCCGGTGGTACCACCGATCCTCCAAAAGTGTGCAGAGATTTTGTCACCGGTGGTGGCTGGATACTGGGAGAAAGTGGAAGCAAGGGCCATCACAACGGACGCAAGGGTCAAAACAATGAGAAAGCCACCTTCGGCGTATCTGGTGGTCTTCTAAACGGCAAATATTGGGGTAATCTTTCTTTCGACGACCATACCAATGGTGGTGTGAAAGTGAAAAGCACCAGTGTAACATCTTATATCGCCATTGACGCAGTAACCCGTCAGATTGAGGGAATTGCCAAACTTGATGGTGCTGGCACAGTGTCTTACAAGGTGATTCTTGTGGACAATGGTGAGCCGGGCCGCAACGACAGCTTTAGCCTTGAACTATCTAATGGCTACACAATCTCTGGAACCCTTACGGGAGGAAACATTAAGCTCCATCGCAAATGTGATGACGGACGTGGACGTGGTGGCAGAGGTCACGACCGTGAGGACTATGACGACAAGGACGAAAAAGAGGGTCATAAGAACTGTGGTTCCGGTTCGAAACGTGGTTGATCAAGAACGCATAGGTCAACGCCGTTGAAAACCGACGCAGTACCCATAAGATTCTATAATGCGATTAGGTTAAGTACTATTCTTCAAAAAAGGCAATATTGTTATTGCCTTTTTTTTGTGTCTGTCTATTCCCAAAAATAAGATTTACTGACGGCCAATTGGGGACAATCTGCTTCCTCCCGCAGCTTTAGCCACTGTGCGGGCTCGTCAAAGAGTCAAAAGTGTGATTTATGTAAAGATCTTCCCTTGTGATGTAACTATTCGCCGGATGCCAATGCCGAACTTTATTGAAAGAAATGCAACCTTAAGGTCTTAATAATGAGGCCGTAAAAACAACTAAGATGAAAAAAATAAGATTGACCCTGACCACATTATTGCTATTGTTCATCCTTTTTCCGGGAAGTGTATCGGCATCAAATGCAATTGCACCAGCACCAGTACCCACAGAGGCTGAAACCGCCGAAGCCAATGCGCTGCTCGCCAGACTAAGCGAAATTGATGCGCTTGACAAGGCCGGTATGACCTCTTCGGAAAAGAAAGAGCTGAGAAAAGAAGTGAAAGCTACCAAGTCGAGACTTAGAGACATAGGCGGAGGAGTTTACGTTTCGGTTGGAGCGCTTATTATCATCCTTTTGCTGCTAATTATTCTGTTATAAACGCCTGCTTCAGTTTATATCTCAAAAAAGAGTCACTATGAAAAAAGTAGGTTTAGTATTACTGGCGGTAGGTGTGTTGATTACCATTTTCAACGGGGTCAACTTCGTTACTAAAGAGAAAGTGGTAGACATTGGCAGCCTGGAAATTAGTGCCGACAAGAACCATTCTGTCAATTGGTCTCCCTACGTGGGGGTGGTGCTTATCGTGTTGGGTGGAGGTGCGTATTTGTTGGCTGGCAAAAAGAGCTGACCTCGGCAGAGGGATATCCCCGGCCCAAAGAGGATTAATTTGCCTTAGCACAGTTCATTAGTTACCGATTTGAAATCGTTTTACCTGGTTAGTTGATTTTACTCCAAAAGCCTGTTAGTTACCAGAGGAATGGCCTTCCCGAAGGAGCCCCTGGATTGCACAAATACTCACCCGGCTTGTATGAGCAAGGTCTTTCAAGACACATAATTCCCGAAAGCTTTTCAGCTTTCGGGAAGCTCGTATGCCTGCTCTCAATGCCCAACCCATTTCCATAACAGGCCGAATGAATGGCCACTCAAAGAATCGCTCCCTACTTGGCTAAGGCTCCAAACCGGTAAGTGTGAAATCTATAACACTTGCCTCACATAGTGTAACACTCAGTGGAAGCCGATAGCGCACTTTTGTACAGCAATAGCTAAACAAACTAGTCATGAACAAAACAACAATAACTGGCAACTGGAATGAAACCAAAGGCAAGCTGAAGCAGCAATTCGCCGTCCTCACCGATCAGGATCTACTGCTGGTGGAAGGCAAGCAAGACGAGCTGTTAGGCCGCTTGCAAGTGAAGCTGGGCAAATCAAAGGAAGAGCTTCAAAAGCTGATTGCCGGATTGTAAAAATACACATCACGAAGCGGTCGACGCTTTTTAATATTCCAAAAACATCCATCATGAAAAAATCACTTGTACTATTTACAGCAGCTGCCTTGCTGTTCGCTGCGGGCTTAACAAGCTGCCACTCACCTGCTTCTAAAGCGGAGAAAGTTGAAAGTGCCAAACAAGACGTTATCGAAGCCAAAAAAGACCTGGACAAGGCTACCAAAGAATACCTGGCCGACGTAGAAAAATACAGGGCAGAAACGGCGGCAAAGGTAGCCGCCAACGGCAAGATTATTGCCGAATTCAACGACAGAATTACCAGGGAGAAAAAAGAGGTTAGGGCTGAATACGAAAAGAAGATCGACGCACTGGAACAGAAAAACAGCGACATGAAAAAGGCCATGGACGACTATAAAGTAGAAGGCAAAGAGAAATGGGAGTCATTCAAAACTGAGTTCAGCAGAGATATGGACGAGTTGGGCAAGGCTTTCAGGGATTTAACAGTGAAAAATGTCAAATAGCAAAGACGCCACCCCCATCCATTTCGGACTACTGATGACACACTCAACCAATATGTACACATCATGAAAAAACTAATTGTGCTGGCGATTTTGCTTGGCTTCATGCAACTCGAAAGCAAGGCTCAGGAGAGCTTTGGAAACACCCTGAATCTTGGCCTGGGTGTGGGCGGCTATTCCGGCTACTATGGCTACATTGGCCAGTCGCTGCCGGTGCTTAGTCTCAACTACGAATTTGACGTGGCGCCGAACTTTACTCTTGCTCCCTTCGTCAGCTTTTACACCTATTCGAACAGGTACTATTGGGGCAATAACAACACACCATCACGCTACTACAAATACAGAGAAACAGTGATTCCTCTGGGCGTAAAAGGCACCTATTATTTCGATGAGCTTCTGAATGCCGCTCCCGCCTGGGACTTCTACGCTGGAGGGTCCCTGGGCTTTGCTATCGTTAAGTCCCGCTGGGACGACGGCTATCAGGGAGATACAAACATTTACAAAGGAGGACGCTCTTTGTTCCTCGATGTCCATCTGGGCCTCGAATATCATATCAACAAAAAGGTTGGAGTCTTTCTTGATCTTTCAAGCGGTGTTTCCACCCTCGGTCTGGCCATTCACTAAACAATAAATCAAATAAGTCATGGGAAACCTTCTTTACATCATCGCAGTCATCTTATTAATTGCCTGGGCCGTCGGATACATTGGCTATAGCACAGGCGGCATCATTCACATCCTGCTAGTGATCGCAGTTATAGCTGTCATTTTCAGGGTTATACAGGGCCGGGGTATATAATCTAACCTGCCAGGCTCTGCTGCCTGTTACGATGACCTTCAAATAAAAATGCTATCTGAAATCAGGTAGCATTTTTTGTGCAGTAATAAAAAAATGGTTCAATGAGTCTGACTTCAGTCCAAGACTTTGGATCGACAACCCTCCAGGGGTTTGTCCGTTCCAGAGCAGAAAGCTTGCAGGTCTCCAACAAAAGTTAGCCAAAAGCGAACCCCTTGGAGGGTTTCAATGTAAAACTTTCCTAACCGGGCTTGCCCTTATCCCGCCCTAACGGGAAGGCCTGCACCATTTGTTTCTTTATATATGTGCTAGTAAATTTTTCTGTCTCAGGAGCCCTGCCCCTCTGCCATTGCTTTCTTCTCAGCCTTCTCCCTCTTTTTGAAAAAACCTCTCAGCAGAAAGTTGTGTTGGGCAGCTTCCAGGTCTTCATCCAGTTTGAAAGAGCTGCTTTCCAGGTTTTTTATCGTCTCTTTCAAATTCGCACCGGCAGCCTCGTCGTGAAGCAATACCCCCACCGGGCTTTTCGGGTTGCTGCTGGCCTCCTTCAGGTTGGCCATGAACACTACGGCAGTGTCGGTCACCTGCTTCAGCCCTGCTACCGACGACCTGAGTGAATTAATAATAACTGTGTCGGTCGTTAGCTCATGTGCCAGTGTACCTTCTTTGTTCAGGTTGGCACCAAACTTATTCATTGTGTTGGTCAGCTTTTGCGCATTGGTGGCCGCCTGCTTCAGCGCCAGCACTGTGGCGTTTAGGTTGTCGTAGAGAACGGTTTCACCGAGCAGCTTTCCAATGCTTCCCTGCCCATCGGCCAGGGCCTTGCTTATGGTCTTGAAGTCGGTGGTAATGGCCAACACGTTTTTGTTGTTCTCCTGCAGCATGTTGATCATGTCTTCAGAGGAAAAGGTCTTTTCTACCTGCAGGGTATCTCCTTCCTGCACCTCCCCCACCCGCTGCGAGCCTCCATAAATCACCAGTATTTTGTTGCCGATGAGGCCATCTGTGCTGATCTTTATCATGGCGTCTTTGCGGATGTACTCCTGGGCTTTCAGTTCGAGGTTCACGACCACTTTCACCTGCGACTTTCCGAAAAAATGCAGGTTGCTTACAGTGCCTACTTTCACGCCCGAAAACCATACGTTGTTGCCGTTTTGAAGGCCGTTGACATCGTCGAAAAAGGTAACGATTTTCATTTTCTTCTTAAAGGTACCGTGCAGGTTGCCCACCATCAGAATGCCGGTGATGAGAAAAGCGAGCCCGAGGAAAACAAAAAGCCCTACTATTACTGCACGTTTGTTGGATGTGTCGCTCATGATTTACCTGATAAAATTGTAATTGTAAAAACTCCTGATCTGCTCATCATCCGAGTCAAATACCTCTTCGAATTTGCCAACTTTGGAAAACTTCCCATCGAGCAACATGGCCACCCTGTGTGAGGTGTTTTTGGCACAGGTAAGATCATGGGTAATGATAATGGCACTTGTATTGTAGCGGGTTTGCACTTCATTGATCAGCTCGTTGATCTCCGTGCTGGTTACAGGATCCAGACCGGAAGTCGGCTCGTCGTAAAGCATGATTTCCGGCTTCAATATCAGCGTGCGGGCGATGCCAATCCGTTTGCGCTGACCACCCGAGAGGCCTGAGGGCATTTGGTTATGCTTGTCGGCCAGGCTAACTGCTTCCAGGGCTTCCATCACAGCGTCATCCACCTGCTTTTTTGTTAGCTTTCTAAAATTCATTGTTAAAGGGAAAGCCAGGTTCTGATACACATTCATGCTATCGTACAAGGCACTATTTTGAAACGAAAACCCTATCCGCAACCTTAGGGCGTCGAGCTCCCTGGCCGGCAAATCGGCCACTTCCTCTCCAAGCACCTTCACAAAACCGTTATCGGGTTTGAGCAAACCTACCAATATCTTAATCAGGACAGACTTTCCGGATCCAGACTTCCCCAGCACAGCCATGTTTTCGCCTTTCATAACTGTTAAATCAATTCCTTTTAACACATCCAAATCACCAAATGACTTGGACAGCCCGTGGATGGTAATCACTGGTTCGCTGGCTTGTACATGTTCTGGTTTTGCGGCGTCCATCATTTCAATAGTTTCTTATCCAGTTTGACACCTGCACTACCACCACCTCTTCAATAAACACCAGGAACATGGCCAGCACCACGGCCTGGTTGGCTGCCTTGCCCACACCACGGGTGCCCTGCGAAGCGTGGAAGCCTTTATAACAGCCTACTATGCCCACCGTGAACCCAAAAATGAGGGACTTGACCACTGACGCAAATATGTCGAGGAAGGAGATGGTGGAGAAGGCACTTTTGAAGTAGCTGATAAAGCCAGTGGCCTCTTCAGCATGCACATTCACGTAAGAGCCCAGCAAGCCCACGGTGATGCAATAAAAGGACAAAACAGGAATGGTAATGAGGGTGGCGCACACCCGGGTGACTACAAGGAACTTGAATGGGTTGATGGCCGACACTTCCATGGCGTCTATTTGCTCGGTTACTTTCATTGAACCGAGCTCAGCACCTATGCTTGACCCCACCTTACCGGCACAAATCAGGGCAGTTACCAACGGACCGAGTGCTCTTACAATGGCAATGCCCATTAGCGAAGGAAGCCAGGAAGCTGCTCCAAAGTCTTCCAGCGATGGTCGTGACTGCTTGGTGAACACAACGCCTATAATAAACCCGGTGAGGGTGATAAGGGGTAGCGACTTTAGCCCGATTTCGAAGCACTGATGGATCACTTCCCTGAAGTAAAACGGTGGTTTTAACAGTTCTCGCCAAAAACGCCCTATAAACTTGACAGCACTGGCAACACCTGTGAAATAGTCGTCTATCCCTTGGGAGAATATGTATTTTTTGGGGCTTCGATCTGACATGTAATGAACCGGCCAAGTGGTAGTGATTGTGAGAAAAACAGGCCACAATTCTGGCTCAAAAGTAAGCCTGGCAATGCCTTTGGATTGTTACAACAAAAAAGAAAAGAATTACATATTTCACAGAAAGCTCGGAAGGCATCCTTGTCAAGAACAGTGATATATGCAAGGTTAGCCCACAGTTGTGTAACACTTCCTCCAGTCATTCTCTTCAGCTTTGTAAAAAGAAGGCCCGGCCTGCTCCAACCTTTTATATGTTGAAGTCTCCTTCCTAAGAGAAAAAAAACAAATGCTATGAAAAGCTTCAAAGAAGACAACACAACCAATAAAAATCATTCAGGTGCACATGCCAACCTCCCGTTGAAGTTTCTGACTGCAACATCCATCATTGGCGACAGGGTGTTCAACAAGGGCAACGAAGACATGGGAGAAATCAAAGACGTGATGATCGACCTTACCACTGGCCAAATCGAATACTTCGTGATCGAGTTGGGTGGTTTCCTCGGCATAGGCGAAAAGTACTTTGCTATACCATTTGCCTTCCTTGCAGTCGACCCAAAAAAGCAAGCATTTGTCATCAATCAGGAAGCAGACACTCTCAAAAATGCACCTGGTTTTGACAAGGAGCATTGGCCGGAAACCAATTCACACGACTTTGATGGCTACCAGAGTTACTGGGGCAGTTTCATGGGGGTAAACGTTGGTTACACACCTTAAGCAAGAGCAGGCCAGCGCCTGGCCTCCATAGGTTATTTTAAGCAAAAAGGCTAAAGCCATCAGATCAAAGCTATCGAAAAGAACTGTCCAATGGAGAGCAAAAGAAAGCAAGTCAGCAGTAAGTATGAGGAAACGAAAGGCCCCGTAGTGACTGTGGCTACCGATAGCGAGATGCAGCCAGCGGGTGACCTCCAGGGGGCAAAACAACTTTCCGGCACCAGTGTAACTGCCTTCAGCAAGGAGAACTTATTGACACAAGCCGGTGCCTATGGCACCTTTACGGTAACCAGCGATATCACTCAATATACCAGCGCTAAAATGTTTGCCCACATAGGCAGGCAAACAAAGTTGCTGACCCGGTTCTCGGATGAAGAAAATGAGGAAGACCACCTGGTTTCAAAAAAAATTCGTGGCGACTTCTCGGTAAAATTTTACACTGAAGAGGGTGACTGGATTATGACAGGGAGAAATACGCCAGTGTTCTTTATCAAAAACCCTTTAAAGTTCTCTCAATTTATTCAGACACAGCAGGTTGATATAGAAACCGACTGCAAGAGCCCCACCCTCATTTGGGACTACTGGAGTCAGAACCCTGAGAGCCTCCTTCAGGTGATGATACTGATGAGCGACCAGGGCATCCCCTACTCCTACCGGAACATGCATGGTTTTGGTTTAGAACCCTTCGCATTCATCAATAGAGCCAGGCAGCAGTTTTGGGTAAAGTTTCACTTCAAAACGATGCAGGAAATAACTGATTTTCGAGGCCAATTGGCTAGCGAAATGAATGGCGTTGACCCGGAACATGCACAGAAAGACCTTGAAGAGGCTATCAGGAAAAAGAACTTCCCTAAATGGACTGTGGCTGTTCAGGTAATGACAGCAAAACAGGCCGACAGTTTCCAATGGGACCCCTTTGACCCGGCTAAGATTTGGAGTCACAGCGACTTTCCGCTTATTGATATCGGTGTGATAGAATTAAACGAAATTCCCGAAATGAGCCTGAGTACAGAAGAACAGGAAAAGCTTATCCATGCTAAAATTAATACGGGTGTTTCCAACCCTGGTGATCAGGCACCGGTTGAACATGTCAAACCCCCGATACAGCAGGCACCTGTTACGGCGGCTGTCATTCCAGTTGAAAAGCAGCCCTACCTGCTCTCAAATCAACCTCAAAGTGGCTCGGTCGATTCCAATAAAAAAGGAAGCGAAACTCCTGAAAACAACCGACAGGAAGGATTTGACTACATAGATGCCAACAATGTAGCCCCGGTAATAAGTGGGGATCCTCGGCAATCAAATTCAATAGAACACTACGAGAATGATGGGGATTATTTTTCGCAGTCTGGCGTGTTGTATCGCAAAGTGATGAAAGAAATGCAGAGAGAGTGCCTTGTGAAAAACATTGTGGCTTCTATGAGTGGCATCACCGGCGAGCGGAGGAATAAAATTATTCATTTGCAGCTATGTCATTTCTTCCGTGTCGACAGTCAGCTTGGGAAAAGAGTCGCCCACGGCCTTGAATTTATCATTGACGAGAGGGAAATGGCCCACGCATAAAGTCACCGTAGGGTGCTCTACTCTCAGGCAATCAAACAAACGCAGCAGTCAAATGTGTGAAACATGTAACTCTACAGTGAGATTGTGCAATACATCAGCATCGTAACTTTGTCACCTTTGCTATCATAAAATTTACTCTTTAAAGCGAAAAATCATGAATTCAGGAAAAGTTTTAGTAGGCATACTAGCCAGCATTGCCGCCGGTGCTGCTATCGGGATATTATTCGCTCCGGAAAAGGGCTCGTTAACCAGAAAGAAGATTTCCGACAAGAAGGATGAGTTTTCCAGCGAGCTGGAAGAGAAATTTAACTTACTGGTAACTGGCGTAACTGAAAAATACGATAAGGTAAGTAACGAAGTGAAGGCACTTGCCAAGGCCGGAACCGAAAAGACTGAACAGCTTTTAAAAGATGTCGCTGCCAACGGCGTCAAGCTGTAGACACTTTTGATAACCCATCAGGGAAAAATTTCAGTGGCCATTGGCTAAATAGCAGTGGCCCATTTTTCTCCCCTTCAACATAGACTCACCAGGCAATGGAAACCGTCAGTAACTCCTTCGAATCGTTGTTCCAAAAACTTGAGGCATATGGTAACACCACCATTCAGCTCTCAAAGCTAAAGTCTCTTGAAATGTCTACGGTATTGGCCTCTTCGCTGATTTCCCGGCTAGCCGTAATCCTCGTGCTTTCCACTTCCACACTTGTTCTAAGCATAGGAGTGGCGTTGTGGCTGGGTGAGCTTTTGGGGAGAACTTACTATGGCTTTTTTGTTGTGGCAGGTTTTTACCTTTTGGCTGGCATCATCTTTCACCTCTATCTTCATCAGTGGATCAAAAGGCCAGTCAGCACCCTGATTATTAAACAAGCACTTCAATGACTAATCCAGCTCCAACAATAGATTCTCCGGAAACCCTCAGAGCCGCTATCATCCAATTGCAAGACAATCAGCTAAGTCAACGCAACGAACTAAAAACGGAATTCAAACTGATTTACGATAGCATAACGCCGTTTAACATGATTAAAGGTGCCCTAAAGGGGGTTGCTCAATCAACAGGCATCAGCTCGCTCTTTTCAAATCATTCCAGCGACCACCCCTCGGCTTCTCCAGTCGACGAATCTCCTCACCACCCAATAAGACGCCTCATCGGTTCACTCGTATTGCTAGGCGTCTCGGGTAGGCTTGCAAAAAACAGTCTCCTGCTGAAATCGCTCGGCCGTGGGCTTGCCCATCTGCTCCGAAGCCGGCAAGCCAAAAAGCTGAAGGCTCTTCCCGAGCACATTAAAGGTTAAACAAAACAATACCAACCTCTCCAATGGATCTCAATGTAAAGCTGCCTTCCTACGTAAAAGTGGCCATGTTGCTTATAGGGCTTTACCTGGTGGTGAACATACTATCCATTATCCGTCCTATCATTCTGCCAGTCATTTATGCCGTGCTCATATCGGTATTAGTAGCCCCGGCTGTCCATTTTTTGGTCAGAAAGAAGGTCAACAGGACTTTTTCGGTGACTGTTGTTTTTCTGGTTACCATTTTGCTTGTTGGCGGGCTGCTCTTTTGGATTTCACTACAGCTTAACAAGTTTGGTGAATCGTGGCCGCAGCTGACTAACAAGTTTCAGCAGCTCACCCACGACTCAGTGAAGTGGACCTCAGGTTATTTCTCCATCAGCACCCGGGATATAAATGCCTGGATTTCGGATGGCAAGAGCGATCTTATTGACAATAGCGGAGCAGCTATCGGCACCACCATTGTCACCATGGGAGGTATCCTTGCAGTAGTGCTCCTCACGCCTGTTTACACCTTTATGATATTGAATTATGAACCTCATCTGGTGGAATTCATTCACCGGCTCTTCGGTATCATTCACAACAAAAACGTAAGCGAAATACTTATGGAAGTGAAATCCATCATTCGTAGATACCTGGTGGGGCTTTCTGCTGAATTCATAATCATCGTGGTGTTAAATGCCTTGGGGTTGTTTATCCTTGGCATAGATTATCCGATATTACTTGGCATCATCGGCGCATTGCTTAACATTATACCTTACATAGGTGGGCTCATTGGTGTCGCCATATTTATGCTTGTCGCATTTGCCACCAAGTCACCTATTTATGTGGTGTACGTCGTAGGACTTTACGCTTTGATCCAGTTTATCGACAACAATTACATTATTCCTAAAATAATTGGCGGGCAAGTGAAACTCAACCCCCTTATCTGTATCATTGCCGTTATTGTGGGGGCAGCTTTGTGGGGCATTCCAGGCATGTTTCTTTCTATTCCGTTTGCAGCCATTCTGAAACTGACCTTCGACAGGATAGACTCGCTTCGGCCCTGGGGATTTTTGATGGGTGATACCACGCCACTACCGCCCGATGCAGTGGCAAAAAAAGAATGAGCTCCGCAGAAAGGTATTTTTCTATTTGATCACGCTCATTTCATGATCGTAGCTTCCTGCCTGAAGATCGCCCCACTCCCAGCCATCGTCTTTGATAAGCGACAGTAATAACCTACGCCTGGTTGTCAGTTTCTCATACTCTAAATCAATAGGTGCGCTATGGCTCACCTTAATTCCGTTTTTTTCCAAGGCAGAAAGTGAGTTTAATGGTGGTGTTTCTTCACCGGGCACTACAAAGGTGGCAGGTAGCGTTACAAGATAACTTGAAATGGCTTTTCGCAGGCCATTGAGCACACAGCGAGATGGCCGCAGTTCTGCTGGTACACTAAAAAAAAGGGCAGTAAGTACCTCATCCAGGTTGGTGATATTGAGCACAAAAGCTTCCTTCTTGTCGGAAGAATGAAAATAGTGCAGCACCGAATAGGCCTTGTGATTTTGACCGTGTAAAATTATAGATTCGGTTAAACTCACAAAGGGTTGTTCTAACTCTTTAAAGTCTTTTCCATTCCAATGATTTAACAGAATCTCTTCTACAGAGCAGCCAAGGGTTGTGATGTAAACGCTTATTTTCCTTTTCACTATTTCAGCCGAAACCACCGGAATGAAATAAGTAATGGCGATGGAGATTTGAATCAGGCCAACAAACGAAAGTACTGCAGTAACTAAATCCCAAAAAGGTGAAACAGGCTCCATGTCACCAAGCCCCAAATTCGACAGCGTATACCCGGTGTAAAATATTTTGTTGACGATTGTGGTAGACGAATTTGTTTCAACATTCATCAGTGAGTCGGGCTGACTAATGAACAAAAGGCTAGCCGAAAGCCAAATCATTAACAACCAATTGATAAGAATTGCCATCAATATGATTGCACCACCAAGTTCAAGATATTTTCCACCAGCCACTCTTTTGTTAATGGCCAGCATTACTCTCCAAATGGCCTTAGATAAGCGCTTGGTGATAAACCCTGCCCCACGTACGGACAACGACGTTACGGTTAAATCAGTAGCGGCAATTAAGAGCAGAACAATGCCCAGAATAAATAAAAAATAGTTCATAGCGTTGATATTGGTCTGGTAAAATAGAAAACCATGGGCACTGGCAATGCTCATGTTGGACTTTCACCTAAAAAATAAAAATAACCTGAGCACGACATGGGAACTGTCGCACTCAGGTCGTCTTGATTTGTTTCTATCAGTTACCGGATGTATTCAATCCTACAAGCGTGTCCATCATTGTGGGCTTGATTACAATATCAATTCTCCTGTTGACTCTTCTGCCGGCAGCGGTTTCGTTGTTGGCTACAGGCTTGCTCTCTCCGAAACCCTTGGTGCTGAACCTTGACTTGTCGATGGTGGTATTAGCACTCATATAACTAAGCACAGCATCTGCCCTGGCTTGTGACAGCTCCAGGTTCAAGTCATCGCCTCCTTGTGAGTCGGTATGGCCTTCGATAACAATGGTAGCATTATCAAAGGTATTGACAGCCTGCTGCAATTTAGTAAGCAAGGCGTAATCTTCCTGCTTGATCTCAGATTTGCTGATGTCAAAATTCACACCAATCATCCGGATAATCACGTCGTCTTGCTGACGAAAAACCTGGGCCTCGTCGGTGGCAAAAATGTGCTGAATCTTATCAAATTTGGCGTCAATTTCAGCCGCCCTGTCTATTCTTGCCTGCAAGGCTTGTTGCCTTTTCTGTGCCACCAGCGCTTCATCAGACAACTGACCTTTCATGATCTCCTGGATCTTACGTTGCTCAGACAGCAAGGCTGTGAGGTTTTCGTTGTGCAGTTGATAGTTATACAATTTGGCTTCCAGTGTAGCGATGAGATTGTCGTCACCTTTGATGGACGATATGATTTCAGCCACAGGGCCATCCACACCATTGTCGAACCTGATATTAAGGTCGAGTGCTTCGCCTATTTTAGTGATGGGCTCGTACATCATCAGCAAATAGTCTTCAGCTTCAAAATCTTTATCATCCAATATCTCCTCCTGCTTGGCAATGTGCATGGCTAACAGCGCCTTGTACTCAGCTTCTTTTGCCAAATACCTGGCACCATCGGTGTCATATCTGTTTTCGGCCAATTCCTTTTCTGCTTTGGCGATCAGTGCTTTGGCTTCTTCAAATGTCTTCGGAGCTACCTTGTACACTTTGTTCTTGTCAGCTTGCTCAACAAGTTTTTTGGCATTGCTCAGGTAGTTGGCTTTGATCGACTCCAGCTCAGCCTTTCGGTAAAGCGCTGTGGCAGTCTTCGCTTGTTCTTTGGCGTCGTTCGAGTCACCTTTTTCGAGTTCCCCGGCAGCATCTTTCATTTCTTCCTCTGCCTCTTTCCAGTTGTTCTTGCTAAACTGACCAGCTTCAGCATTCATAGCATCGTTTCTGGCAGACAGTGCCTGCGAAAACAGTACTGACCCCACTTTGGTATTTTCTATGGCTTGCGAAAATTTAGCGTTGGCTTCGGCGATATCTTCTTTGATATCGGAAATCTCTCCATCATTTTTATAGCTCTTTTGTGCGTCATTGTAGGCCTCCATGCCAGCTGCAAATGATTTTGGAGACAATACATCAGCCTGGGCGTTTCTGGCTGCCTGCAAGGTTCTGTTTACATCGTCAAAGAGCGACGACGCTAATTCTTGTCCGTAAGTTGCCACATGCATCGTTAGCATGGCCAACACGATTCCGGCTGTCTTTACTGTTTTCTGTTTCATAATAATGGTTTTAACCTATATGCATCAATTATTTTCTATGCTTTCGCTCAGCTTATCCAGTTCTCTTTCAATGGTGGTGATAGAGGTAAGGATGTCGTCATAAGACGCACTCCAATCCTGTTCCTGGTTTTTGACAGCCTCAATTTTTCTATCCAGAGAACTCTTCTCTTTTTGGAAAGCAATAATGGCAGCCTGTATGCTGGCGGCGGCTTCTTTGTTTGTTGACTTCTTCGAAGTGGCAACCAGTTCTGAGATTCGTTTTTCCACCTGAATGCTCCTTTTGGTCAGGAGGTCTATGGCTTCTTCCATGTGATCCTTATAGTATTCCTTCTTACTGATCATGGCATCTTCGGTAGCTTCTGCAGCCGCTTCAACGGCCTTATTTGCTTTGCCGATATCCTTTTCCACGTCAGCTTTGGTTGTGGGCGAGTCACAGCTTTGAACCAATAAAAGCGTGACCAAAAAAGAGATGATGCGTAATGAATTGAGGTATCGTTTCATATGCTTAGTTTTAAAAAAGAAGGGACTACACATGATGTGCGTATACAGCGCATCGGAGTCGATTTAGTGGGGAGGCGAATACACGCCGATGGTTTCGTAAAATTCTGCTTTTTCAGCCTGATTGGTATTACACAATTAGATGGCAGAGTTGCATATTTCACATGTTGCCGTGAAGCGGTTGGCCTGCGAAGCAGACAGCAATAAACCGGGGGGATGGAGGCCTGTCATGTGGTTGCTAACCTCAGGGAGTTCGGCAAGGCTAGCAACCGAAATAAAAACTACCAGCTGAAAATGAGCAAAAAAAATGACCCTTGCTGAGTTAAACTAAAAAAAATGGGCGGCTACATCCTTTCCATGTACCAGCTCAATTGTTTTTCTACTTTTTTGAGTTGCATGATGCCGGTGATGATCTTCTGCATGCGTATAAAGGCTGTTTCGCTTTTTACTACGTAGTCAAATGCCTTGTGGTGCATACAGTTTATCGCCACTTCAATTTTATCTTGCGAGGACAGCATAAGTACAGGAATATCGGCGTTTGATGTCCTAATTTTGTCCAGGGTCTTCACTCCGTTCATAGCATCCTTATCAATTCCATCCAGGTGATAATCCAAAACAATTACATCAGGTGCATTTGCCAGGTTTTCAAGACAGCGTTCGCCCGTCGCATAGGTTTCCACTATGAAACTGCCCGTGTTCATGAACTCTATTTCCAGTGACTTCAGGAACACAGCATCGTCGTCCACGAGAAAGACCTTTATCCTCTTTTCAGTTTTCATGCATTGATGTCTTCATCTTATTATACTCCTGCTTTAATTCTGCACATGCCTGTGTGCACACATTCCCCAGCTGCAAAACAAGGGCTGAGATTTCCTCTGGCTGCTGCTGAGTACTGGCGAACTCTTGCAATACTCTTGCCTTCTTTTCGAAATCCATGTGAATGCCCATGATCGAAAATGAGGGGATCATTTTATGCACAGCCGAATACAGAGTAGTCCAGTCTTTCTCAGCAAAGCTCTTCTTCATCGTGCTGATCAGTGGTGGAGTTTGCTCCAGGTAAAGTGATATCATTTCCATCATCAATTTTGGGTCAGACTTGGTCCGCTTATTCAAAAAAGTGAGGTCAATACAGCTGACGACCTTTCCGGGTAAAACCTCCACCAAAACGTCCTCTTTTGCTGTCATTTGTGAAGGCTTCTTTGCCAGCGACACAATTTTGCTGTACAACAACCTTTCGTCGACAGGCTTCGAGATATAGTCATTCATTCCGACGGCTTCACATTTTTCCAAGTCCACTGTGGTAACATCTGCGGTCAGGGCAATGATGGGAATTTGTAAATTCATTGTGTTACGAATGTATTCTGTTGCTTCAAAGCCATTCATTTCAGGCATTTGCAAGTCCATCAGAATAATATCGTACGATTTAACTTCCAGCTTTTCAATCGCAATTCGCCCATTGTCAGCAATGTCCCTTTCGAAGCCAAAATCGTCCAGCAATGTCTTCATCAGCAACTGATTAAGTGCAATGTCTTCCACTACCAGCACTTTGATGTCCTTAATTTCTTTGTCCGGCTCTGCAAATATCACGTCGAGCACAGCTTCCTGGTTTGTTTTACCAAAACTCAGGATAAAACTAAATGTAGTCCCCTCTCCCACTTTGCTTTTCACCTGGATACTGCCTCCCTGGGGCTCCACCAGTTGTTTCACAATGGCCAGTCCAAGCCCCGTGCCCCCATACAACCTGGAGGTGCCGCTGGAGGCCTGTTGAAAATTGTCAAATATCCGTTCCAGTTTGTCCTCGGTTATGCCAATCCCAGTATCGGAAATGGCGAATTCTATATTCACCTTTTCTTCCTCTTCGCTGGCCAACATTCGAACGCTCACGGTAATTTTTCCTTTGGAAGTAAACTTGACCGCATTGCTCACCAGGTTTAAAATGATCTGGTGCAGACGAACCGGATCTCCAATCAGCACTTCCGGAATGTTCTCGTCATATTCTTTGATGAGCAACAGGTTCTTTTCCTGAATTTTTGTTTCAAACAGGTGCAGCATCGCCGACAACGAAGAAGCCAATTTGAATGGGATTTCCTCAAAAATCATCTTTCCAGCATCTACTTTGGCCAAATCAAGGATGTCGTTGATGAGCACAATTAAAGAGTCGCCACTAATCTTAATAGCCGTTAAATATTCCCTTTGCTTCGCCGACAAGTTCGTTTTCAATACCACTTTTGTAAACCCAATAATGGCGTTCATTGGTGTACGGATTTCATGACTCATGTTGGACAGAAACTGCTGTTTTGCCTTTACTGCACTTTCGGCGATTTCGGCGGCACTTTCGGCTTTCTCTTTGGCCTCCTCAGCTACGGCAGTGGCAAGCTCCGCAGCTACCTTCGCTTCTATTAATTCCTTTTCAATCCTCTTTTGCTCAGTAATGTCCCGGGCTACTACCACGGCCCCTAGCACATCACCCTTTTCATTTTTATACACCGAACCATTGAACAATACAGCTGTTAGTCCATGATCGATGATGGTCAGCGGATAGTCTGCCACAAACCCTTCGGTGAACACCTCTTCATAAATTTCACGGGCTTTGACCGGGTCAGTGAAATAGACGCCAAAGTCTGAGCCGACAAGCTTTTCTCGTGTTGATGCTGTAATGCTCGCAAACGCCTCATTCATGTCGGTGATTTTGCCTGCCGTGCTGATAGTAACCAATGGGTCACGACTTGCTTCTATCAGGCTGCGGGCATAGTTGGCCAACCTCAATTCTGCAGCCCGCTTTTCCTTCTCATCGTTCTGGAAGGCAAGCTCCTTGTTGGCAATGTCTAACTCAGCCGCCCGCTTTTGCCTCTCATCGTTTTGGTAAGCAAGTTCGTTATTAGCAACAGTGAATTCTGCCGCCCTTTTCTCCTTCAGCTCATTTTGAACGACAAGCTCTTCGTTGGCGATAAGAAGCTCCGACGCACGCTTTTCCTTCTCATTGTTTTGGAATGCCAGCTCCTCGTTGGCGATCCCTAGCTCAGCAGCACGCTTTTCTTTCTCCTCATTTTGAAAGGCCAGCTCTTCGTTGGCAATCCATAGCTCGGCCGCACGTTTTTCCTTCTCATCATTTTGAAAGGCCAATTCCTTATTGGCAATTCCTAACTCAGCAGCCCTTTTCTCCTTCTCATTGTTTAGGAAGACGAGCTCTTCGTTGGCAACAACAAGCTCGGACGCCCGCTTTTCCTTCTCATTATTTTGGAACGCAAGCTCTTCATTGGCAACCCCCAACTCTGCTGCTCGTTTTTCCTTTTCATCGTTTTGAAAAACCAACTCTATATTGGCAACACTCAGCTCAGCGGCTCGTTTTTCCTTCTCTTTATTTTGGAAAACAAGCTCTTCGTTGGCAATGACCAGCTCTGCAGCCCTCTTCTCCTTTTCTTCGTTTTGAAATGCCAGCTCCTTGTTGGCCTTTCTTAGTTCTATGGCCCATTTTTGTTCAGTCACATCACGGGCTGCAGCAAATACTCCCAGCACATTGCCTCTGCTGTCTTTGTACACGGAAGCATTGTAAAGCACGTCGGTTAACATCCCATCTTTGTGCTTGATGGTCAGGGGGTAGCCAGAGACAAAGCCCCTCTCAAAAACTTGCAAATACCCCTCCTGCGCCTTTTGAGGTGAGGTAAAATAGGTGGAAAAATCGGTGCCAATAAGCTCTTCCCGGCGAAGCCCGGTTACTTTTATCAGAGCCTCATTCAGGTCGGTGATTTTGCCCTCGGCGCTAATGGTAACAAACGGATCCAGGCTGGCTTCCAGCAAACTCCTTGCATACTGCGATTTCTGAGATCTCGTCTTGGTCATCGCTGATTTATTTCTCCTTGTGTCAAAGTTCCCTTGTCTGAATTGCCAATTGTCTCAATGGGGCTCCGCCGTTTGCTTTTCAATTGCTTAAAATGAGATGGCGAAAGGCCGGTGACTTTTTTGAACTGGTTCGACAAATGCGCCACGCTGCTGTAGCCCATTTTCCAGGCAATTTCTGTAATGTTCAGCTCGTCGTAAATGATGAGTTCCTTGATGCGCTCCACCTTGTGAATGATGATGAATTGCTGAATAGTGATGCCCTTCACCTCCGAAAATATGTTGGACAAGTAAGTGTAGTCGTAATCAAGTTTCTCGCTGATGTAGTCGGAGTAGTTCATTTTCGGCAGCTCACCAGAAGCATGGATCATTTCGGTGATGATGTTTTTGATCTTTTCAATCAGAATGGCCTTCTTATCTTCCATCAGCTCCAATCCAATGCCAAGCAACCCGGCTTTGAGCTCGTCCTGCTGGTCGCCCGTCAACTCCTCCATGATGTCTACCTCCCCCAAATCAACTACAATAAAATGCAATCCCATCTCTCTCAAAACTTCTTTCACTGCCATTTTGCAGCGGGTGCTCACCATGTACTTGATGTAGAGTTTCAAATGATCACATTTTTTTAAGCGGATAACAGGCAAGTTGGGGGCTTTTCGGTTCACAAAACTTACACATCAAAGGAGGAATGTTACATAAATCACTGATTGGCTGTCGGCAACGCCCTGCAGGTGTCTCCGCAGCTGCATAAGCCCTTAGAGGATGGCCTGCGATCCAGCTACTTTGGGAAGTGTGAAATGTGTAATAGGACGCCAAATATATATAACACCTGGCTGGTCTTAGCGTCGCATCTTTGTGGGGAATTATTATTGAGGCATCGCTTGGTTAGGCCATTTGCCCCGGAAGCGAATCCACGCTTTTCAATATGCTTCAGCAGTTAAACACATAAATCATGAATCTAAAAAGAATATTTGGCGGACTACTGACTGTATTAGGAATAGGCAGTCTTATCTATGCTGCTGTGTTATTCGTCAACAACATGGGTGGCGCAAATAGCGTGAAAATCCTTTTGACCTGGGGAGGGCTTGGCCTGTTGTTTTTCGTGTCGGGCATTAGCCTTGTACGTACTACGAAAGACGAATCGTAGTAAGGGCGCAAAATAGTAATTCGTCGAGGTAACCAGAGCCTTTTTGATCGGTGGTGCCGTGGGCCCGTAGGGTGTGCGTCAGGCTAAAAGTCTTTGAGCAAATTCGTGGCTTATCCCCCCTCCCCGTACCAATGGCCGAAACACTTGCCGAATATTTCCCAAGAAGGATAGCTGATGCAATTATCCTCCATCACTGGCGGCTCTTTCAGTGTCTTCAAACATCATCTACCAAATTTACCAAGCAAAAGTGTCAGAATAAAGAAGCTTCTCAACTGGGGTTATTCCCGTTTTATATTGGTGCACGACAAATCTAAAATTTTATTAGAAAAATTATATTTTTCTAATTACCACTCTATTTCACTACTTCCTCCCAATCTGTTTTAAAAGACGCCTTAAACAGCAAAAAGCGACAAATAACCAGTGAAATATGTAACTCAAAAATACTGAAGTGTAATTTTATTGGTTCAAAAAATTGGAATTTTGCATAAACCTAATGGCAAACCCGCCTGCCCAACACAGGGAGGACGTCGCTTAAAATGAGCTCAATTTTAAGCTCATTGTGGCCTCGCAAGAAGCCATAAACCTCAATTCAAAATTACTTATGTCATCGTAAAACACCCCCTTAACCTGGTGGGTGACAAAGAGTAATAATCGCTCAAAATTCAATTACCAGCTAAACATTAATATAATGAAAAAAACAAAAAACAAGCTATGGACATCTGCCCTGACAGCATTATTTTTTGCCGTCCTGATAGTAGGGTGTAAAGATGAAAATGAGGGCATTGTAGGACTCTGCCCTGTGATTGTATCCACGGATCCCGTGGGGGGCGCCGTGAATGTGCCACTTGATCAGGTCATTTCAGCGACCTTCAACGAGGCAATGAATGGTTCTTCTATCACTCAAGCCACATTTAGCCTTGGAGGAGCCTCTCCTGCCGGCCGAGGTTTGGCTGAAATTGAAGGCACGGTGTCGTATGATGCTGCTACTTTTACAGTAAGCTTTGTGCCAGCAGAAAATCTCCGCCCGGGCATTGAGTACACAGCCACAGTGGCACCTACGGCGAAGGATCAAAATGGTAATTTCCTGCAAGCACCCTATGTGTGGACCTTCACCACAAACGCCTCGCCGACTGTGGTGTCAACAGACCCCATCAACCTGAGCACCAATATTCTGCTCAACAAAGTAGTAACGGCCACATTCAGTGAAGCAATGGATCCATTGATGATCAATGGTGCCTCGTTCACACTCATGAATGGAACAACGCAGGTTGCCGGGGTCATCACCTACGATGGTTTGACGGCCTCCTTTACACCGTCTGTCGATCTTTTACCTGACACAGACTATTCGGCCACTATTACGACCGGCGCCATGAATCTCACCGGAGAGGCAGTTGCGGCTGATTTTGTATGGACTTTTAATACTGGCATGCTGCCCGCTGTAACGACTACGGCACCAATCAATCTGGCCACAGGTGTACTGCTGAATCAGGTAATTGAGGCCGACTTTAGTGAAGCCATGGATCCCCTGACCATCACCCCGACTTCATTTACCGTAAAGCAAGGCACAACATCAGTTCCTGGTACTGTTGCCTATTCAGGCACTAAAGCTACTTTCACGCCAACAAACCCTCTTTCGGCTGGCACTACTTACACCGCCACTGTTACCAACACAGCAGCCAATCCTGTAGGCATTCCGCTGGCAGGCAATTATGTGTGGAATTTTGACACCGGAGTACTTCCCACTGTAGTTTCTACAGACCCGTTGAACCTGGCTACCGGTGTGCCTACCAATAAGGTCATCAGTGCTACCTTCAGCGAAGCCATGAACCCTGCTACAATTACCTCTTCGTCATTTACTTTGATGCAGGGTACCAATGCAATAGCAGGTACTGTTAGCTACTCAGGCACCACGGCTACCTTCACGCCAATAAGCCCGCTTGTGGCAGCAACGACGTATACCGCCAATGTAACGACAGGCGCAACCAGCCAGGCTGGTTTTGCGATGGGCGCTGATTTTGGATGGAGCTTTGATGTAGGAGTGATTCCAACTGTTCTTTCTACTGACCCGCTGAATCTTGCTACAGGTATTCCTCTTAACAAGGTCATCAATGCTACTTTCAGTGAATCAATGGATCCTCTGACGATCACCAGCGCTTCATTTACCCTTATGCAAGGTACAAATAGCGTGGCAGGTGCAGTTAGCTACACAGGAACAACAGCGAGCTTCACACCAACAAGCAATCTGCTGTCGGGTAAATCTTATACTGCCACTATTACAACCGCAGCAAAGAGCGTGGGCGGCATTGCCATTGCCAGTAATCACGTATGGAGCTTTAGCACGGTGGCCCCCTTAGGCCCTCCAGTTGTAAACCTCAATTCATTACTTGAATACGGTATCATAGCCGGAGTGGGTGTTACCAACAACGCTGGTGCCAGCGAGATTCATGACATGAATGTCGGTATCTATCCCGGAGCACGTTCTTCTATTACAGGCTTCTTCGATGTGGATGGTGGACCAGGTCTTATCTTTAATGGTGCCTTCCATGCCTCCGATGATGTGGCTCCTGCGGGAATCAACGCTGCACTTAACCAAGCTCAGTCAGAGCTGGTGCAAGCCTACGACGACGCTAAAAACGCAACAACCCCTGCCCCTTCCGTAGCACCGGCTGACCTTGGCGGGCAAACACTTGCTCCAGGTATCTGGACATCTGCCACCACCATGCTCTTGCAGAATGGTGACCTTACGCTTGACGCCCAGGGAGACGAGAATGCCGTCTGGATCTTCCAGGTTGGATCGGCCTTCACCTCTGTAGGTGGTGCCGGCGGCAACGTGATCCTGGCGGGTGGAGCAAAGGCCAAAAATGTGTTTTGGCAAGTAAGTAGCTCAGCGACCATTGGCGACAATACAATATTTAAAGGAAATATACTCGCCTTTTCATCCATCACGATGAATGCCGGTTCGGTGGCAGAAGGCAGGATGCTTGCCAGAAACGGTTCGGTACAGCTGATCAGCGCCAACACCATTACCAGACCTCCAAATTAATACCATGAAGACCGCATCTAAACCAATGCAGTCAGCTAAGCTTCTGTTCGCCGGAGGGTTTTCCCCTCCGGCAGCAGCAGCCATGGCTCAGGCCATATCTGGTGAAATGGGAGGACTAACACTCATGCCGGGTACTTACACAGCTGATAGCTTTATTATTCAAGCCGGGAATCTGACACTTGATGCCCGTGGAGACGCCGAGGCAGTTTGGATATTTGAGGCTTCTCACCGGATTACGACTTTAGGCAGCCACGGAGGCAATGTGGTACTTAGAGGAGAAGCGCAAGCTAAAAATATCTTTTGGAAAACTGATGGAACTATCAGCATAGGTAGTGGCACTTCTTTCAGTGGAAAGCTACAGCCATTAACGCCAATGACTATCATGTCAAAGGCCAATCACAAAAGCAGTATGCCGGCCAGTTACAAGCTGGCTATAGACATCATTAAAAACTTTTATCACAAAATGAAAACGATAACTAATTACAAAAAGGTATTGCAACCCTCGCATGCCTTATATAGCCTGACGATACTTTCCCTTATTTTCAGTGCTTTGATTTTGACGGGGATACAGGCACCTCTCCAGGCGCAGGACGCTTCACCTACGGAGTACACCAGGCCTAGCTGGCACTTTGGTGTAGCAGCGGGCGGGAACTTCAATTTCTACAGAGGCACTACTCAGCAGCTAAACGACGACCTGACCGTTCCTACTGCCTTCAGGCATGGAAAAGGCCTTGGCTTGTACGTGGCTCCTTCTATCGAGTTCTACAAACCTGATACTCGATTCGGGGTCATTCTGCAAGGGGGATACGACAGCCGCAAAGGCTCGTGGGATCAGGTACTTACCAGTTGCAACTGTCCGGCCGACTTATCGACCAACCTGGGCTATATTTCCATTGAACCAAGCCTGAGATTTGCGCCGTTCAAATCAGATTTCTACCTGTACGCTGGCCCCCGTTTTGCCTTCAACAGAACAAGCGCATTTACCTACGAACTGGGTATCAATCCTGCTTTTCCTGAGCAGGCTGCTACACCACCTGTGAAGGGTGACTTCAGCAACATCGAAAAAACTGTGATTTCCATGCAGGTAGGTGCCGGGTACGATATTCAACTTTCGTCTGTCAATCATAAAACGCAATTCGTTCTTTCTCCGTTTGCCAGTTTTCAACCTCAATTTGGCCAGGATCCCAGGTCTACCGAAACCTGGCACAACACCACCGTTAGGTTGGGAGCTGCGCTTAAGTTTGGCAAAGGCAAGGAAATAATCAAAGACGTGCCTCCAGTACCAGAGGAGATGGCAGCGATAGGACTACCAGAAGTTCAGTTCACGGTGGTTTCACCCGCCAATATTCCTATTGAGCGCCGGGTGAGAGAAACCTTTCCTTTGCGCAATTACGTATTTTTTGACTTAGGGTCAACTGAAATACCTGACAGGTACGTAACCATCAATAAAACCCAAGTAAAGGATTTCAAGGAAGATCAGCTTGAAGTATTTACACCGAAGCACCTGACAGGTCGCTCCGATCGTGGAATGGTAGTCTATTATAACATCCTTAATATCTTTGGCGACAGAATGGGCAAAAACCCACAGGCTACCATTAACCTGGTAGGCTCTTCAAGAAAAAGCCCTGAAGACGGCCGGGAAATGGCAACGACTATTAAAACATATCTTGTTGACGTTTTTGGCATCAATGCGGCTAGAATCTCAGTAGATGGAAGAAGCAAATCCAAAATACCCTCGCAGCAGCCAGGCGGAACTGAGGAACTTGTACTCCTTCAACAAGAAGACCGCAGGGTGTCTATAGAAAGCAGCTCTCCTGCGCTGCTTATGGAGTTCCAGAGTGGGCCGGAAGCGGCCCTTAAGCCAGTTGAATTCGTGGCGGTACAGGTAGCTCCGATTGATAGCTACGTATCATTCAGGGTCGATGGTGCCGACGAAGCTTTTGAGTCGTGGTCGCTGGACATCAAAGATGAGCAGGGAAAAGTACAGTCTTTCGGTCCTTTTACCAGAGAGCTTGTCAATCTTCCCGGCAAATCCATTTTAGGTACTACCCCCAAAGGCAAGTACGAAGTAACCATGATAGGGCAGACACCAGATGGCAAAACAGTGAAAAAAGAGGCTACTGTCAATATGGTGCTTTGGACACCGGAAGTCGATGAAATGGGTATGAGATACAGTGTCATTTATGAATTCAACAATTCCACTGCCATTGCCATGTATGAAAAATACCTCACTGAGATCGTTGTGCCAAAGATTCCTCACGGAGGAACTGTGATTATCCACGGCCACACCGACGTAGTCGGAGACGCAGCGAACAACGAGAAACTGTCGCTGGCCAGGGCCAATGATGTGAAAACCATCCTTACCAAGGCCCTGTCCAAAGCTGGAAGAACTGACGTGACTTTCAAAGTACTGGGTTTTGGGGAGGAAGAGAGAATGATGCCTTTTGGAAACAAATGGCCTGAAGAAAGGTTTTATAACAGAACGGTTCTTATTGACATTATTTCTGCCAAGTAAAAGCGCTTGCCTCTTATAAGCAACATCTTGGGGCTGACTGATGAAAATCGGTCGGCCCTTTGTTTTCGGCTCCACCCAAACTCGCTTTCCGTCGTGTGCAATAGTTAAGGCTATAACCTGTGATATATGTAACACTCTCTTATAAAGATGTAAAGTTTCCGGGGAGCAATAGCGGCACATTTGTGGGGGAAATAACCGATATTTTTATGAATACAGCGGAAGCAAACACAGTGGGCACATTTAGAATAACGGGCAACTGGTTCCATCAGTCGAAAGTGCTCAAACAGAAATTTGGCCTGCTCACAGATGAGGACCTTAAGTTCGAGGTAGGTGGAGAACAGGATTTGCTCACCAGGATTTGCGAACGGATCAATAAAAGCCGTGAGGAAGTGATCAATATTATCAGGAAAGGCCTACCGCTTGAAAGCACAGAATAGCCCTTTGAAGTGAAAAACGCATTATTTAATAGATACTGCGAACACACCTGAAGGGTAACGAAAGGGCAGTAATGGTGTTGTACCAGAAACTGTCCTTTTTACTCATTGGAAATACCTAAACAATCAAAATGGATACTCCGGAATACCCTAAAGCAAAAGTTTTCATTATCGTAGAAATCATAGAGTATGTTCCAAACTCAGTGGTGATAAAGACGATTATTAAGAAAACCACTGGCAATGTAAGTGCGGTGTCGTTCGACTCAGGAGAAATGCTAACGGAGAAGACTTCGCCATTTGACACCTTCATTCAGGTGATTGACGGGAAAGCTGAAGTGGTGATTGACGACGTATCCAATCTACTCGACACAGGCCAATCGATTATTATCCCTGCCCACTGTCGCAATGCCATAAAAGCAAATGTCCGCTTCAAGATGATTTCAACCATGATAAAAAGTGGTTATGAAGACCTGCCAGTATAAGTTCTTAAAGGGAAAATTTAAAAATTGATCAGCCATGGAAGGGAAATTTAAAGTAGGTGAAATGGTAGCTGAACGTATACGCCCGGCACAAAAATTGGTGGTTAAAAGGCAGGCTTACAATGTTTACTACTGCAAAATGACTGAAGATCTGTCGAGGAAGGAATTGGTCTTCCACGAGCGGGAACTACAGGCTTACGAAGGATTGGCTTCAAAACTGCCAGTAATGACTGTCTCTTCAAAGGCAGTAGAGGAGGACATGAAGTAGCGATGCCCTATTTGCATCATAAAGAATCTTTTTAACGCCCAATCATGATAGAAAATAAGTTTGCCGAAGGAACAACTGTATATACCCTTGCACACCCCAGTGAAGAACTGGTGATCAGGCGGTACATCAAGAAAATTTATTATTGTACCTCTCCTGCTCACCCCGAGCAAAAAGATCTGGCACTCTTCGAAAGGGAGATTACGGATGTGGCTGACCCCGCAGCAGGCTAAGCTGGGCTTTGCCTGCCTCCCTGCTCAGGGCCTGCCCTGTTGTCAAATACCTTATCTTCATTTAAATACCCAACATGAAAATAGCTTACATAGGTACCTATCCGCCCCGTGAATGCGGCATTGGCACATTCACCTGGGATCTTGTGGATGCTATGTCCAGCTCGCCAGACAGCGCCAGCTTTGTTGATGAGGCATTTTTAGTGGCTTTAAACGACCACGATCTACTCTACGCTTACCCAAAGGAGGTGAAGCTGACAATCCGCCAGGAGCAGCAGGCAGACTACATTGAGGCAGCTAATTTTATCAACTTGAGTGGAGCCGACCTCTGCGTGCTTCAGCATGAATTTGGGATTTTCGGAGGGCAAAGTGGGGTATATATTCTTCCGCTTCTCCACCGGCTAAAAATGCCGGTGATTGTGACGCTTCATACCATTTTGAAAGCACCCTCCTACAACGAAAAAGCGATACTAAAGGAAATCTGTAACATGGCCAGTAGGGTGGTTGTCATGAGCCATAAGGCCATCGAGTTTCTTACCAGTATTTATAATGTGTCGAAAGAAAAGATTGTTTTCATTGAACATGGCGTGCCCGATATTCATTTTGACCATGCGTTAGCCAAGAAAGAGTTCAAGCTGGAAAGCAAAAAAGTATTGCTGACTTTTGGCTTTCTGGGTCGCAACAAAGGCATAGAGACTGTTATCAAAGCGCTTCCATCGGTGATAAAGGAACATCCTGAAGTGCTCTACATTGTGCTTGGCAAAACACATCCAAATATCCTGCGTCACTCGGGCGAGGAGTATCGCAATTCCCTTCATTTACTGGTAAAAAGCCTGAAATTATCAGACCATGTATTCTTTCTGAACGAGTTCATGGATCCGGATCAGCTCTTCAAATACCTGGCTGCGTGTGATATTTACATTACCCCCTATCTGAATGAAACTCAGATCACGAGCGGTACCTTGTCGTTTGCCATGGGTGTAGGCTGCTCGGTGGTTTCAACGCCGTATTGGTATGCCAGTGAGTTACTTGCCGACGGACGTGGGCGTCTGTTTGATTTCAATGACTCAGATCAACTTTCTTCCATCCTCAATGAACTACTCGGCCAGCCAGATGTATTGAAAGAGCTCCAACAGAAGGCCTACGAATATGGCAAGAACATAAGCTGGCCAAAAACAGCAGAAAAATACATTGCGCTGGCCGAAAGCATTCTTGGCGAGCCTTGTCAGTCCATTGACAAAAAAGAAACGATTATTGATTTGATGCTCCTTCCACCCTTTTCGCTCGCCCACATCAAGCGATTAACGGATGACACAGGCATTATCCAGCACGCAAAGTTTGGGATTCCGAATCTGAAGGAGGGATATTGCCTCGACGACAACGCCCGGGCTCTGTTGATGGCACTTATGGCCTACAAACAAAAAAAGGATGTCGCTGCGCTCGAGTTCATGCCCATTTACCTAAGCTACATCCATTACCTGCAAAATGAAGACGGCACATTCAAAAACTTCCTAAGCTTCAATCGCAATTTCATGGATGAAGTGGGGTCTGAAGACTCCTTCGGCAGGACCATATGGGCACTGGGCTACCTGCTGGGCAATGCGCCCAACGACGCCTATTATCAAACCGGCAGGCTGGTGTTTTTTGAAGCAGCGCCCAACTTTGAAAACCTAAAATCCATCCGCAGCATTGCTAATACCATGATAGGCATTTGCTACTACCTGAAGAGCAATCCATCCGACGATGACATGACTGAGCGGCTACGCAACCTGGCTTATGTGCTGGTCGCACATTATGAAGGGAACTGCACGGCAGATTGGCACTGGTTTGAAGCACTGTTGGCCTACGATAACGGCATTTTGCCACTTTCGCTTCTTCATTCGGCTGAAATACTGAACGACGAAAAAATAAAAAAAGTAGCCCTGGACAGCATGGCCTTCCTGACGAGCCACACCATGAAAGACGGCTATTTGTCCATTATCGGAAACAGCGAATGGTATCAAAAAGATGGACCACGTTCGGTATACGGCCAGCAACCAATTGATGCCCTGGCCATGGTACTCATGTTTCATCAGGCGTTTCACCTGACCAGAGACAAGAAATACCTCAATGAATTGTACACAGCATTTATGTGGTTCCTGGGTGAAAATGATCTGCGCATGAGCCTGTATGATTTCGAAACCAAAGGCTGCTGCGATGGCTTCGAAAACTATGGCGTCAACAGGAATCAGGGCGCAGAAAGCTCTTTGGCCTACCTGATCTCCCACCTGACAGTACTTCAGGCGCACGAGGAGTTTTACAAATCAGATGGATGAAAGTTGCTATCCTTTCGCCCATTGCCTGGAGGACGCCCCCAAGAAAATACGGCCCCTGGGAGCAAGTGGCCTCCAACATTGCTGAGGGTCTGGTAAGGAAAGGGGTTGACGTAACGCTGTTTGCTACCAGCGATTCCTTCACCAGCGGCCAATTGCAATCGGTGTGCGAACATCCTTACGCAGAGGACCAAAACACAGATCCCAAAGTATGGGAATGCCTGCACATCAGTCACCTGATGGAACAAGCGGCCGATTTCGATATCATCCATAACCATTTCGACTTTCTGCCCCTCACCTATTCCAGGCTCATCGACACACCGATGATCACCACTATCCACGGGTTTTCTTCGCCAAAAATAGTCCCGGTTTACAAAAAGTATAATGCCTCCACCGCCTACATTTCCATCTCCAACGCCGACCGCCACCCTGAGCTCGATTACCTCGGCACGATCTACCACGGACTAAATCCGGAAGATTTCACCTTCAAAAAAGACAAGAAGCACTACCTGCTTTACTTCGGTCGCATTCATCCGGACAAAGGAGCGCATGCCGCCATCGAAATCGCCCACCGGGCTGGAGTGCCGCTGATCATGGCCGGGCTTATTCAAGACCAGCAGTACTATGAAACGGCTATCAAACCATCGGTTGAGAGCGGTCAGGTGCGCTACCTGGGCAACGTGGGCCCGGTTGAACGAAGCAAACTATTGAGCGAGGCCATGGCCTTATTACACCCCATCTTTTTCGATGAGCCGTTTGGCTTGAGTGTGGTGGAAGCCATGATGTGCGGCACGCCCGCCATCGCCTACGACAGAGGCAGCATGCCCGAGTTGATTGTCAATGGGGTAACCGGTTTTTTGGTCAGGGATGTAACGGAGGCTGTCGGGTCGGTGGCACTGCTGGCACAGCTCAACCCCTTGCGATGCAGGGAGCACGCAAAAACTCACTTCAGCATGGTGACAATGGTGGAGTCCTATATTCGGGCTTATGAAATGGTGTTACACGCTCGCTCCTAATCCTATCTCTTCTTCAGCGCATAAAAAAGCTCTTCCATACCCACCACGCCATATGTTGACGCATAGTCAGACACCGCATAGGGCAGAATCAAGCTGGCGTTGTGGATCATAGCGCCACAAGAGTAGACCACATTGGGCACGTAGCCCTCCCTTTCCTGTTCAAGAGGAGAAAGTAACGGTTCCTCCAGCCTGCCAATCTCTTTTGAAGGATCATCCAGATCAAACAAAGAGGCTCCAATGCAATACCGCCGCATAGGGCCAACGCCGTGCGAAATTACCAGCCAGCCCTCTTCGGTCCATATGGGAGAACCACAATTACCTATTTGGGTGAACTCCCAGGGAAAACGAGGCTCCTGAATAATGACAGGATTGTTCCAGACAGTGTTTCTGTCGGAGTACATCAAGTAGTTGTTTACGCCATCCACTCTTGCCAGCATGGCGTATTTGCCTTTTATTTTCTTAGGAAACAGGGCAAGGTTCTTGTTCAGAGCACCATTGCCGTGCAAGGGCATTACCCTAAATCTATAAAAGTCATCGGTTGAGAGGAGCTTTGGAAGAATAGTATGCCCATTGAACGCAGTGTAGGTAGCATAAACTTTTTCGCTCATGTCGTCGTCTGTAAACCGAACAAACCGGGCATCCTCTATGCCATTGCTTTCCGACTCCGACACCGGAAATAAGACTCTTTCCGAAATATCAGAATCACGTTTGAACTCCACATCATAAAACGAATCTGCCAGCCACGTCATCTCTTCAAGAGCCATCCTTCTATCGGCGCTAATGGTGCCATCACTGAGCACCTTGTCGACTGCTCGTTTCAATGAATAGTATTCAAATTTATCAGCCAAAGCCTCCATAAGGTTGGTAGAATATTTCTCGAGGATACTCATTTCCTGTAGTTTCTTGACAAAACGGCTTTTGTCGTACAGCTTCTTATGGGTGATCTCCGGTGTGTCCATATGGCTACCAGTGGTCATTACCTTCATGTCATTGTTCGCATCAAGGATCGCTCGCCTGAAAACAATAGATGAAATATGCCCCTCTCCCGTAGCCCTGAAAGACAAAATCACCCGTTGCTCACCATTCTCAAGAGAAAACTGGTCGAGGTCGCTGATCAGGGAGGGGTTGAAAAAAGCAGCGGATTCGATGGAGTACTCCGACGTGCAATAAGAACCGATGAGCATCTTACGTTCCTCAGAAAGCTGCACATAGTCGATTTCCATAGCCTCAATTACTTTTCGGATATTGTCGCAATGCTTGAAAAAAATCCTCGAGATATTACGGTGCCGGCTCGCAAATTCACGCAAGGTTTGCTCCAGGGCAATGCCCACCTGCTTTTCGTCCAGGGTCATTACCCTGCCGACTAGTTTTTGGGTACGTCCGTCACCGTTAACAAAAAACCTTGCCACAACTTTGCTTGAGTCGGGCATGAATTTTACATTTTTCCTTACAACAGAAACTCGCATGATGATAAACGTTTGGTAAAACTCAAAATTGATGAACACCGAAGGTGCAGAGGGGGAGCGAGCTGGAATGGTACCCGATTCTCGTGCAGATGAATCTACCGGAAGGTACCACTAAAAGCGGGATAAATAGAGGCTCGGTTACATTTCATTTGGCATCAAAATATCCCTTTCAAAAACTCGCCAGTTTTGCCAACCAATCAAAATCATTCTTCGGATTGCCATGCGTGAGGGATAGCAGCGGAAAGCCCGGACCCGCCCCGGGTGGAACCAGTGGGCGGTGAGGACTTGGAGCGGATAGCCCGACCCCCGCCAAAACAGGTCGGTTACTTTCAAGCGGAACATGGCTGGCGGGGGGCACGCCCAAAAAAAGAAAGTGTAAATAGCAATAAAAACAAATGTCAACCAGAAAGGTGTACCCTGGAAAAATTAAAGAGGTTACTTTCTGCGGAAGCGCAGAGAGTAACCTCTTTAATGCAAGTCGCCGGTTATTTGGCTTCGAAAGGCTATAAAAAAGACCAACTACGCCTTCAGGCAACGAACAGAAAGGCCATCTTTCTTTTCGTAGTAGCTTCTGTTCACGTGGGCGTTGTCGTATTCCATGATGTAGCTCCAGGCGAGCTTTTTGCTTTCTTCGGCGGGTGTCCACCAGTAGCCTATGCTGCCCCTGTCCATAAAGGAGCAGTCGTCGTCGCACAGGCCGCCGGGTTTGGCGTTGAACCCCGCCTCATTGGTGGCACCGTCGTTGGGTGCCTTCCACAGCTCAGTTGACTTGAGAATGGCGCCGGCCGTTAAATGTCCCCCCACGGTTTGCAGGAGCAGTTTCCAGTCGTTGTCGCCGGCGATTCGGAAGCCCTCCGGGGCTAGTCCCCTGGGGTCGACCAGGGCATACCAGTTGTAGAGCTTGCCATACAGCTTGCCCATTTCAGGGTCATTGTTGTAGTAACACCAGGCCCCGGTGGTGAGGCGATCCCATTCGTCGGTATCGGTTACCTCGGGGATGGGGTCACCGTTGCGATATGTGTCTACGTCCAGGTTGTCGGCCATCCATATCTGGTTACCGATTTTCACCAATTTGAATTCCATGGTTCGGGCAATTAGTATGTCGATAAAAAATTTGTTAGGCTATAATAGCTGTATGCCAAACAAAAAACAATAGCTATTTGATGGTATCAAGCACCAAAGCGTCAGTATCCATACTACCGTCGGCTAAAAAAAGATCAATTTCTTTCAGACATCTGGGGTATTTCTCTAGTAGCAACTGCTCCGACAATTGCATATACGTGCCCAACGTTCGCTGAAAGCTGTGGAAATCATTCTTCCTGCCATTTCCAATATTTCTCAGGTCACTGATTAACAGGTTGTCTATGCCGGCTACCTTTTCCTGAAGATCATAAGATTCGTTAATTACGTACAAGAGATTAAAATCGATTGATGACAATATGGAAGAATTGAGGCTCGTTTTCCACGCCACTTCAGGCAAGCCAAGCAATTCGATTTCTATATCAAGCCTACCTTTCGCTAGCAGTAAGTCCGGGAATTGCGCCTGAAGGGAATCAAATTGACTACTGGAGCCTAAGAATGTCATATTATCATCCACCAATGGAAGGTAAGCATTCAAAAAGTCGAGTTGACGTGCGTTAACTTGAACTAGCGTATCCATGGCAGACTGATTTCTTGCTACTTCACTTCGAATATTTTTCAAAGCCACCTCTGCTATTTGCTGCTCCCGCCTGTTACCCGCCCAGTTGTTAAGCCAAAAGGCTATCAGCACACCCAAAACCACTCCTGCAAATCCAAGGACGTGGTTCAACCATTCAATTTTGCCAGATGTGCTCTTTTTCTTTTTTGCCATAAAACGAAAGTCTCGCTTTAAATTTATCAACCCTGTGGGAGGAAAACAACCCGGGGGCACATTGCTATTGGCTGACGGAAAAAAACGAAAAACCCGGCCAGCGGCCGGGTCTTTTTAATACCGGAATTCATTATCCATACACCTGCTTATTCCGGCCGTTCGGATATAACGTAGCCAGTGGGTATTTCCTTGTCTGGCAGGTTAAATGTTTCTTTTACAGCATTATAGTCGCTATAGTCCATCCGGCCTGTGAACTGCCCAGGCACAACTACTACCCTGGCCAGCCAGTTGTCGAGAAACGGCGAGCCGAGATTGTCGAGGTTGAAATCAGAATCGAGGAATACCCTGGCGTCGAACTTGGTGAAGTCGAAGTTGTACTGCAGAAAGCCGAAGTCGGTGATCATAGACTGAGGCAGCAGGCGCCACACTTCGGTGCCGTCATCGAGCGTATCCCACAACAGGTAAACCAATACCACGTCTGAATCGAGTGCAGTAAATCCATCGGGATACTCGAGAAGGACGCCATAATCGGGCGATTCAAAGTCGAACACGAATTCAAACACATACGCTTCCTCGCCATCTTTTCCGTCGACACCATCATAACCATCGAACCCCTGTGGGCCGGGAGGGCCCTCCGGACCTACGCAGGATTGACCGATAAGGAGCATAGCAACAAAGGCGGAGTAAATGAGCTTTTTCATATCTTTAGATTTTTTGGTTCATACTGGCAATAAGCCAAAGATTGTTCCAAAAAATATTTTTGAACGACTTTCCTTTTACCTTTGAGGCAAAACCAGATCATGAAAAAGACCCTAATCTACTTAAACAGCCTGTTTTTCATTCTTTTTTCCTGTAGCGAAAAAAAATCGGAAGAACTCTTTAAAAGCACCGACTTCACTGCCGAAAATCTTTTCACCAACAACATTGAGGGGCCTGCCTTTGATGCCGAAGGCAACCTGTATGTTGTCAACTTTGGAGAAGACGGCACTATTGGCAAGGTAGATAGCGAAGGCAATGCATCGCTCTTTTTGACCCTGCCCGAGGGCAGCACGGCCAACAGCATCAAATTTGGCGAAGACGGCACCATGTACCTGGCCGACTACACGGGCCACAATGTGCTGGCGGTTGACATGGCCACCAAGGCCGTAAGCGTGTTTGCCCACAACGACACCTTCAACCAGCCTAACGACCTCTGCATTGATAGCAAAGGAAGACTTTACGCTTCCGACCCCAACTGGGGAGACAAAACCGGGCAGATCTGGAGAATTGATACCGATGGCAGCATCGTTTTGCTCGACAGTGCCATGGGCACCACCAATGGCATAGCGCTGAGTCCCGATGAAAAGACGCTGTATGTAAATGAAAGCGTGCAGTTGAAAATATGGGCGTTTGATGTGGATGCCAATGGCGACATCTCGAATAAAAGACTATTCGCTTCCTTTGACGACTTCGGCTTTGATGGCATGAAGTGCGACAAAGAAGGAAATCTGTACGTAGCCAGGTATGGCAAAGGAGTCATCGCCGTATTGAGTCCAGCTGGCGAATTGATAAGGGAAGTGGCGCTTACAGGCAAAAAGTGCAGCAACCTGGTTTTTGGCGGTGCCGATGGCAAAACCGTTTTCGTGACCCTACAGGACAGAAAAGGAATGGAGAAGTTCCAGAACGACATTCCAGGCAAGGGTTACTAAACAAATGACACAGCTGCTGAAACACATTGCCCTGGTGGTGGCCGACTACGACGAGGCCATTGAGTTTTACACAAAAAAACTCCATTTCACCCTTGTGGAAGACACTCGCCTGAGCGAAACCAAAAGGTGGGTGCTGGTGGCACCGCCAGGCGGAGCTGATGGTTGTCTGCTGTTGCTGGCCAAGGCCGCCAGCGAGGAACAGCAAACCAGGGTTGGTAACCAAACTGGCGGCCGGGTGTTCTTATTCCTGCACACGGATAGCTTCCAAAAAGACTATCAAAACCTGCTTGACCAGGGCATCAAAATCGTTCGTGAGCCTTCGCAAGAGGCATACGGCACAGTGGCAGTTTTTGCTGATTTGTATGGTAATTTGTGGGATTTGATTGAGACAGGCTCCTCCGGTGGCTGACGGCTCCACCGCACCGGGCCTGCTGGCCGTACCGACGCCTGGCCAATCTGGGGGCACTTTCCTGTAGGATGTGGCTTCACCAGCATCCTTTGGGTATTACGCCCTTTCAGGGCTTGGAGGTAGGCAAGCCCTGAAGGAGTCTAATATCGATGGGTTGGGTGTAGCCCGGCGCAAAACAAAAAGCAGGATATGGCTGCACCCAATCCTGTTTTTATCTCGCCCTTTCAGGGCTTAGAGAGGTGCGAGCCGTGAAGGGGCCCGGACGGAATGGTATATTCATGCGTTGGATGACGCCATGTGCACTAATCCGGCGGCTGACGGCTCCACCGCACCGGGCCTGCTGGCCGTACCGACGCCTGGCCAATCTGGGGGCACTTTCCTGTAGGATGTGGCTTCACCAGCATCCTTTGGGTATTACGCCCTTTCAGGGCTTGGAGGTAGGCAAGCCCTGAAAGGGCCCGGACGGAGTGAAATATCTATGCGTTGGGTGTAGCCCGGCGCAAAACAAAAAGCAGGATATGGCTACACCCATATCCTGTTTTTATCTCGCCCTTTAAGGGCTTAGAGAGGTGCGAGCCGTGAAGGGGCCCGGACGGAGTGAAATATCTATGGGTTGGGTGTAGCCCGGCGCAAAACAAAAAGCAGGATATGGCTGCACCCAAT